>JBEGVV010000066.1:0-25158 GCA_041178225.1 Pseudomonadota bacterium
ACGATGGACAAGCGCTTCGCACCCACCACCGGCACCGTGCTGCCCCGCTTCGCGGGCATAGCGACCTTCATGCGCCTGCCCTGGCTGCAGGAGGGCGACGCGCTGCTCGACGAGGTCGACATCGGCCTCGTCGGCATCCCCTGGGACGGTGGCACGACCAACCGCGCCGGCGCGCGCCACGGCCCGCGCCAGCTGCGCGACCTCTCGACGCTGGTGCGCAACGTCAACCGCGCGAGCGGCATCAACCCGTTCGAGCTCTGCAACTGCGCCGACCTCGGCGACACGCCGGTCAACCCGGTCGACCTGCACGACACGCTGGCGCGCGTGGAGCGCTTCCTCGCCGCGATCCACGCGCGCGGCATCGCGCCGCTCTGCGCGGGCGGCGACCACCTGGTCACGCTGCCGGTGATGCGCGCCATCGCCCGCGAGCGCCCAGTGGGCATGGTGCATTTCGACGCCCATACCGACACCTGGGACCGCTATTTCGGCGACGCGATGTTCACGCATGGCACGCCCTTCCGCCGCGCCATCGAGGAAGGGCTGCTGGATCCGCGGCGCACGGTGCAGATCGGCATACGCGGCGCGCTCTACCGCGACGCCGAGGACGACTGGGGCGAGCGCCAGGGCATCACCATCATCGACATCGACGAGATGAAGCGCCTTGGCGTGGAGGAGACGATCCGCCGCGCGCGCGCGATCGTGGGCGACGGCCCGACCTATGCCAGCTTCGACGTCGACTTCCTCGACCCGGTCTACGCGCCGGGCACGGGCACGCCGGAGATCGGCGGCGCGACGACCTGGGAGGCGCAGCAGCTCGTGCGTGGCCTGCGCGGCCTCGACCTCGTGGGCGGCGACGTGGTCGAGGTCTCGCCGCCCTTCGACGCCAGCGGCAACACCGCGCTGGTCGGCGCGACGATGATGTTCGAGATCCTCTGCGTCCTCGCCGAGGCGCGACACGCCCGCCGGCGTCGCTGAGCCCCGGGGCGCTGGCCCGCGCGGCCCGCCGGGCCTATATCTGGCCCCGCCCCACGCAACGCAGGACCGCCGCCCCATGGCCTCGCAGGACGACATGCTCGACTTCCTCTCCGACCTCGTCGCGAAGGCGCGCGCGGCCGGCGCCGACGCCGCCGACGCGGTCTTCGTCGAGGGCGCCTCGGTCAGCCATGCCCGCCGGCTCGGCAAGCTCGAGAAGCTCGAGCGCTCCGAGGGCCAGGACCTCGGGCTGCGCGTCCTCGTCGGGCAGCGACAGGCGATCGTCTCGTCCTCGGACCGCTCGCCCCGCGCCATCGCCGAACTGGTCGAACGCGCGGTCGCCATGGCGCGGGTCGCGCCGCCGGACCCGCATGCCGGCCTCGCCGACCCCGCGGACATCGCGCGCGAGATCCCCGACCTCGACCTCCTCGACCCGGTCGAGCCCTCGGCCGAGGCCCTGGTCGAGCGCGCCCGCGCCGCCGAGGACGCCGCGATGGCGGTCAAGGGCATCACGAATTCCGAGGGCGCCGAGGCCGGCTGGAGCCGCAGCCGCGTCGCGCTCGTCGCGACCAACGGGTTCGCCGCCACCTACGCGCGCTCGCACCACTCCGTCTCCGCGAGCGTGATCGCGGGCACCGGCACGGCGATGCAGCGCGACTACGACTACGCCACCGTCGCGCACGCCTCCGACCTGGAGGACCCCGCGGCGATCGGCCGGCGCGCCGCCGAGCGGACGCTGGCGCGGCTGGACCCGCGAAAGATCGAGACCTGCAAGCTCCCCGTCGTCTTCGACAACCGCGTCTCGGCGAGCTTCGTCGGCCACCTTGCCAGCGCCGCCAACGGCGCGGCCGTCGCGCGCGGCACGTCCTTCCTGAAGGACTCCATGGGCAAGGCCGTGATGGCGCCCGGCGTGACCATCGTCGACGACCCGTTCCGGCCGCGCGGCCTCGGCTCGAAGCCCGTCGATGGCGAGGGCATCGCGCCGCGCCGGCGCGAGGTCGTCGCGAACGGCGTGCTCTCGACCTGGTTCCTCGACCTGCGCGCCGCGCGCCAGCTCAAGCTGCGCTCGACCGGGCACGCGTCGCGCGGCACGACCTCGCCGCCCAGCCCGTCGCCCACCAACCTCCACATGCTGCCGGGGACGATCTCGCGCGAGGCGATGATCCGCGACGTGCGGCGCGGCCTCTACGTCAACGAGTTCATCGGCATGGGCGTGAACGGCGTGACGGGCGACTACAGCCGCGGCGCCTCGGGCTTCTGGATCGAGGACGGCGTGCTGGCCTATCCGGTGAGCGAGATCACGGTCGCGGGAAACCTCAGGGACATGTTCCTCGCGCTGACGCCGGCGGACGACCTCGTCTTCCGCAACGCCACCAACGCGCCAACCCTGCGCATCGACGTGATGACCATCGCCGGCCTCTGAGCCGGCCAGCTCAGAGGCTGCGCCGGCTCCGGAGCGCGGCGACGAGCGTGCCGTCGTCGAGGTAGTCGAGCTCGCCGCCCACCGGCACGCCATGGGCGAGGCGCGACACGCGGCAGCCCAGCCCGGCCAGCCGGTCCGCGACGTAGTGCGCGGTGGTCTGCCCCTCGACCGTGGCGTTCATCGCCAGCACGACTTCCTCCACGCCGCCCTCGCGCACGCGACGCAGGAGGCCCGCGACGTCGAGGTCGTCGGGCCCGACGCCGTCGAGCGCCGAGAGCACGCCACCCAGCACGTGGAAGCGCGCCTTGGTGGCGCCGGAGCGCTCGAGCGCCCAGAGGTCGCCGACATCCTCGACCACGACGATCATCGTGGGGTCGCGCCGCGGGTCGGCGCAGATCGCGCAGGGATCGCAGGTGTCGAGGTTGCCGCAGGCGCTGCAGGTCACCACGCGCTCCGCGGCCTCGCGCATCGCGCCGGCGAGCGGCAGCAGCAACTGGTCGCGCTTCTTCATCAGCGCCAGCACCGCGCGCCGCGCCGAGCGCGGCCCCAGCCCGGGAAGCCGCGCCAGCAGCTGGACGAGGCGCTCGAGTTCGGACCCGGCCAAGCGCGGCTCAGAAGGGAAGCTTGAAGCCGCCGGGCAGGCCGAGCCCGGGCGGCAGGCCGAGCCCGCCCATGAGCTTCTGCGTCTCCTCGGCGCTCATCGCGTCGGCCTTGGCGCGCGCGTCGTTGCACGCCGCGACGACGAGGTCCTCGAGCATGCCGACGTCCTGCGGGTCGACGACGCTCGGCTCTATGCGGATGCGCCGGACCTCGCCCTTGCCGTTGACCACGGCCCGGACCATGCCGGCGCCCGCCTGGCCCTCGACCTCCATCTGGGCAAGCCGCGCCTGCATCTCGGCCATCTTCTCCTGCATGGCCTGCGCCTGCTTCATCAGGTTGCCGAGGTTCTTCATGGCTCGTCGCCCTCCGGGTCGAAATGCTCGGGTATCAGGTCGTAGTCGGGCGGCGCGTCCTCGACGTCGGCCACGTCGGCTGCAACGGGCGGGACCGGCTCGGCGGGCTGCTCGCCGGCGCCGCTCACCCGCTCGAGCGTGGCGCCCGGGAAGACCTCGAGCGCGCGGCGCACCAGCGGATGCCCCGCGGCGCGGGCCTTGCGCGCGGCGATCGCCGACGCGGCCTGCTGCGCGAGGGTGGGCTCGCCCTCGGGCTGGTCGCTGAGCGAGACCATCCAGCGACGCCCGGTCCAGCGCCCGAGCATATCCATCAGCCGCGCGGGGAAGTCGCGCGGGCAGCCCGGGGCGCGCATCTCGATCACGCCCGGCTCGAAGCGCAGCAGGTGGACGGAGTTCCAGAGCAGCCCGTGCAGGATGCCCTCGCGCTTCGCCTCGAAGAGCTCGACGACCTCGCGGAAGCTCGCCGGCTGCGGCGCCAGCGCCGCGCTCGTGGCGGCCTGCGGCGAAGGCACGCCGGCGACGGCGGCCGGGGCGGCAAGCGCCGCCGTGGAGACGAGCGTGGCGCGCGCGCCGCCGCCGCCGCCGCCGCGCGGCGCGGGCGCGCCGGCGCCCGAGGCCCCGCCGCCATCGCGCAGCGACGCGACGAGGTCTGCCGGGCTCGGCAGGTCGGCGGCATGGGCGAGGCGGATGATCAGCATCTCGAGCGCGGAGAGCGGCTGCGGCGCGGACTGCACCTCTGCGAGGCCCTTCAGCGCCATCGACCAGGCGCGCGCAAGGGACGCCACGCCGAGCTTCGCCGACAGCGCCTTGCCGCGCTCGCGCTCCGCCTGGGAGAGCGCGGAGTCGTCGGCCAGCGACGGCGCCGCCTGCAGCCGCGCGAGCTGGTGCACGACCTCGAGCATGTCCTGGACCACGACGGCGGGATCGGCGCCGGCGCGGTACATCGCCTGCAGGCGGTCCAGCGCGGCGGCCGGCTGGCCGCGCATCACCTCCTCGAACAGGTCGAAGACCTGCGCGCGGTCCGCGAGGCCGAGCAGCTCGGCCACGGTCTTCTCGTCGAGGTCGCCCTCGGCATGGGCGAGCGCTCGGTCTAGCAGCGACAGCCCGTCGCGCGCCGAGCCGTCCGCCGCGCGCGCGAGGATGCGCGCCGCGCCCTCGTCGATCGCCCGGCCTTCCTTGCGCGCGACGTCGGACAGCATGGCCGCGAGCGTCGCGGGCTCGAAGCGGCGGAGGTCGAAGCGCTGGCAGCGCGACAGGACCGTGATCGGCACCTTGCGGATCTCGGTCGTCGCGAAGATGAACTTCACGTGGCCGGGCGGTTCCTCCAGCGTCTTGAGCAGCGCGTTGAACGCGCTGTTCGAGAGCATGTGGACCTCGTCCACGATGTAGACCTTGTAGCGGGCGGAGACGGGTCGGTAGCCGACGCCGTCGATCAGGCCGCGCATGTTGGCGACGCCCGTGTTCGACGCGGCGTCCATCTCCACCACGTCCATGTGGCGGTCCTCGGCGATCGCGACGCATTGCTCGCAGGTGCCGCAGGGATCCGGGGTCGGGCCGCCCTTGCCGTCGGGGCCGACGCAGTTCAGCGCGCGCGCGATGATGCGCGCCGTCGTGGTCTTGCCCACGCCGCGCACGCCGGTCAGGACGAACGCATGGGCGATGCGCCCGGACTCGATCGCGTTGGTGAGGGTGCGGACCAGGGCGTCCTGGCCGAGAAGGTCGCCGAGGCGGGTCGGGCGGTACTTGCGCGCGAGGACGCGATAGGCGGAGGACGGTTCGGTCATCTCGCGGCCCGGGGCATCGGCGTGGAGGCGGGAGGTGGGAGGCTGGAACGACGACCCGGACCGGAACTCGTTACGGTTGCTTCCTCTCGGACCTGGCCGGGTTGGCGAGGAGTCCGTCCGCCGCCAACCTCCCGCCCGATATATGAACCGCCCGGAGGGCTGGCGCAAGGCGCGGCGCGCGGATCGCGGGAAAACCCCCGGCCCGCGCCCGCGCCGGGGCGCGGCGGTTGCCTGCGCGCGACCCGCCGGGCAGTCTGCGCGGGACATGCGAATCCCGAATTTCTACTCCGGCCTCGGCCTTGCCCGGCACTCGGAGCGGCGGCGCGACGCCGCCTTCATCGACGCCCATGTCGCGGGCACCAAGGCGCGGGTCGTGCCGGTCTGGCGCAGCCGCAACCTCGTCGCGCATGGCGACAGGCCGCGCGCGCTGTTCCTCGAGGCAAGGGCCATCGAGGCGCTGGGCACCGATCCGCGCCTGGTCGTCTTCCTCGGCGCGAGGGACGGCGCGAGCTACTTCGCGCTCGACGTGTCGGGGCACGAGGAGCACGTGCTGCCGGCGCTGTTCGGCGCCGGGGCTTCCTTCGTCGACCTGCGCGCCGTCGGCGCGCTGCTCGAGCGCGCGGAGGGAGCGCTGCTCGCCTATGCCCGCGGCATCATGCACTGGCATGCGCGCCACCGGCATTGCGGCGTGTGCGGTGCCCCCACCCGCGCCGAGGCGGCCGGCCATGTCCGCCGCTGCACCGACGCCGCGTGCAGCGCCGAGCATTTCCCGCGCACCGACCCCGCGGTGATCATGCTCGTCACCAGCGGCGACCACGCGCTGCTCGGCCGCCAGCGCGTCTGGCCGGCCGGCATGCATTCCACCCTCGCCGGCTTCGTCGAGCCCGGCGAGAGCCTCGAGGAGGCGGTGGCGCGCGAGGTCATGGAGGAAGCTGGCGTCGCGGTGCGCCCGGAGGACGTCTGCTACCACTCCTCGCAGCCATGGCCCTTCCCGGGCTCGATCATGCTCGGCTTCCATGTCGAGGCACGGGACCGGAGCCTGTCGGTCGACGCCGAGGAACTCGAGACGGCGGGCTGGTTCTCGCGCGAGTTCCTGCTCGCCGCGCACGACCCCGAGGTCTTCAGGCTGCCGCGGCCGGATTCGATCGCGCGGCGCCTCATCGAGGACTGGCTGCAGGGCCTGGCATGAGCCGCGCGCCGGCCCCGGCGCGCGCCGCGGCCTCGCGGTAGAGCCGCGCGCAGAGGCTGGCCGTCCGCGCCCAGCCGCGCTCGACCTCCACGAAGCGCCGCGCGCGCGCGCGCATCGCCGGCCAGGCGTCGCGCGCGCCCAGAGCGCGGTCGATCGCCGTGGCGAGCGCGCCCGCGTCGCCGGGCGGGAAGAGGAAGCCGGTCGCGCCATCCTCCACGAGCTCGCGATGGCCGCCGACATCCGAGGCGAGCACGACCCGCCCCATCGCCATCGCCTCGAGCGGCTTGAGCGGCGTGACGAGCTCGGTGAGGCGCATCGAGCGACGCGGATAGGCAAGCACGTCCATCGCCGCGTAGTGCCGCTCCACCTCGGCGTTGTCGACCCGGCCGCGCATCGCGAAGCGCGCGCCCAGGCCCGCGGCGGCGACACGCCGGCGCAGCGCATCCTCCTCCATCCCGCCACCGACGACGACGAAGGACAGGCTCGGATGGGCGCGGGCCAGCATCGCCGCCGCGTCGACCAGGAGGTCGATCCCCTCGTAGCGGTAGAGCGACCCGACGAAGCCCACGACCGGCCCGTCCGCGACGAGGCCGGCGGCGCGTCGCGCCGCGGCGTCCGCCGGCGGCAGGGGGCGGAAGCGCGCCACGTCGACCGCGTTCGGCAGCAGGCGCACGCGCGACGCCTCGATGCCGCGCGCGACGATGTCCGCGCGCAGCCCCTCGCAGATCGCGCCCACGCCATGCACGCGGCGGAACAGCCAGGTGTCGAAGGCGCGCACGGCGCGCCAGCGCGGCCCGGCCTCCGCGCCGCGCCCCTGGTCCGCGGCGGCGTCCTCCCAGAAGGCGCGCACCTCGTAGACCACGGGCAGGCCGAGGGCGCGCGCGACGCGCAGCGCGGGCAGCACGCCGAGGCCCGGCGAATGCGCATGCAGGAGATCCGGGCGCAGCCGGGTGGCGACCTCCATCAGGCGCCGCGTGGCATGCGCCATCTCCGCCCATTCGCGCAGCAGCGGCGGCCACGTGCCGGCGCGGAAGCCGGGCGCGCGGTGGAAGCGGCGACCGCCGCTCTCCTCCTCGGGCGCGCGCGCGCCGGGCTGGCGCGGGCCGGTGAAGAGCTCCGACTCCCAGCCCTCGCCGCGCAGCGCGTCGACGAGGCCGAGCGTGCGCGAGACATAGCCGTCGCGCAGCGGCAGCGAATGGTCGAGCACGTGCAGCGCGCGGCGCATCCCGGCGGCCTCAGGCGCCATGTCCCGCCATGCCGAGGCGCCGGTAGAGGCGCGCCCGTCCGAAGGCGTAGCGATGCTTCGCGAAGAGATAGGCGAGGCCGAGCGCGTGGCTGAGCAGGAAGCGCGGGTTCCGCAGCCCGCGCGAGACCTCGCGCGCGTCATGGATGGCGGTCGCGGCGTCGTCGAGCACGACCTCGTAGCCCGCCGCCCAGACGCGCAGGCAGTAGTCGACGTCCTCGGGTGAGTAGAAGATCCGCTCGTCGAGCAGCCCCACGCGCTCGAGGACCTCGCGCCGCATCAGCCAGAACGCCGAGATGGCGTAGTCCACGCGCCGCGACCCGCCCTCCCCTCCAGGCAGGGCGGCCTCGATCCGCCTCAGCCCGAAGAACCGCGCGAGCTTGCGCGTGATCGTGGGAAACATGTCGGCGGAGAGCTGCGGCCGGCCGTCGCGATGCACGAGGCGCGGCGCGAGGATGCCGGTGCGCGGCGAGGCGGCGAGGCGTGGCAGCAGCGCGGCGAGGCAGCCGGCGGGCACCTCGACGTCCGAATCCATGACCAGCACGAAGCGCCCGCGCGCGCCGCGCAACGCCATGTTGCGCGACACCGTGGTGCCGAGGTTGACCGGGAGGCGGATGACGCGCAGCAGCGACGCGAACTCGCGCTCGAGCCGGCGCAGCAGCGCGACGCTGCCGTCGCGCGAGCCGTTGTCGACGACGACGACCTCGCAAGGCCCGGACAGCCGCGCGCACTCCGCGGCGAGCGAGCGCACGGCCGTGTCGAGGTGCGCGGCGGAGTCGAAGCTCAGTATCACGGCGGACAACAGCATCGGCGGGGCCCCGGCAGTGGCAAGCGGAGCCGATCTTCCCCGTGGCCTCGCGCGGGCGGCAAGGCGGCGGCGCGCCGCATACGCCCTCCGGGCCGCGCCCGCGCCATGCGGAACCTCCGCGTCCCCCGCGCGTTGCGCCTGATGCGCCTTCTCGTCCTCACGACGCTCTACCCCAACGCGGCGAGGCCCGACCACGGCATCTTCGTCGAGGCTCGGCTGCGCGCCCTGCTCGCGCGCGGCGGGATCGAGGCGCGCGTGCTGGCGCCGGTGCCCTGGTTCGGCTCGCGCCATCCGCGCTGGGGCGCGTGGGCGGAATGGGCGCGCGTGCCGCCGCGCGAGACGCGCCACGGCATCGAGTTGCGCCATCCGCGCTACCTCCACCTGCCGCGCGTCGGCATGCGCGCCCAGCCATTCCTGCTCGCGGCGTCGGCGCTGCGCGCGGCGATGGCCTGGCGGCGCGAGGGCTTCGCCTTCGACGCGATCGACTCGCATTTCGTCTACCCGGATGGCGTCGCGGCCTGGCTCGTGGCGCGGTGGCTCGGCGTGCCCTTCGCGATCACCGGCAGGGGGACCGACCTCAACCTCTACCCGGCGATCCCCTGGGCGCGGCGCTGGATGTCGCGCGCGGTGCGCGACGCCGACGCGCTCGCCACGGTCTGCGAGGCGCTGCGCCCCCCGCTCCTCGCGCTCGGCGCCGACCCGCGGCGCGCACGCGTGCTGCGCAACGGCGTCGACCTCGGCCTGTTCCGGCCGCTCGCGCGCGACGACCTGCGCGCGCGCATGGGGATCGACGGGCCGGCGATCGCCTCGGTCGGCCACCTCGTGGCGCGCAAGGGCCACGACCTCGCCATCGCCGCGCTGGAGACGCTGCCCGGCTGGACGCTGCTGCTGGCGGGCGAGGGGCCCGAGCGCGGCGCGCTCGAGCGCCTGGCCGCGGCGCGCGGCCTCTCGGGGCGCGTGCGCTTCCTCGGGCGCCTCGCGCAGGAGGAACTCGCGCGCCTCTACAACGTCGCCGACGTCCTCGTGCTGGCCTCGGACCGCGAGGGCTGGGCGAACGTGCTCCTCGAATCCATGGCCTGCGGCACGCCCGTGGTCGCGACGCGCATCTGGGGGACGCCCGAGGTCGTCTCGTCGCCCGCGGCGGGGCTGCTCGTCGCGCGCGACGCGCGGGCGATAGCCGATGGCGTGCGCGCCCTCGCCGCGTCGCCGCCGCCGCGCGCGGCGACGCGGCGCCATGCCGAGGCCTTCTCCTGGGACGCCACCGCCGCCGGCCTCGAGGAGATGTTCCGCGCGGTGATCGCGCGCGATGGAGGTGCGAAGGCGGCGGGATGAGCCTTGATCCGCGCGCGCGCGCGCCACATGGTCCCCCCCGATGAACCATCCCCCGATCCCCCGCGCGGCGCTCGTCACGGGAGGCGCCAGGCGCATCGGCCGCGCCATCGTCGAGACGCTCGCCGCCGACGGCTTCGCCGTCGCGATCCATTGCCAGGCCTCGCGCGCCGAGGCCGAGGGCCTCGCCGCGGGCATCGCCGCGCGCGGCGGCCGCGCCTGCGTGCTGGTCGCCGAGCTTGGCCGCGAGGACGAGGTCGCGCGGCTCGTGCCGGCCGCGGAGGCAGCGCTGGGCCCGCTCGGCGTGCTGGTCAACAACGCCTCGGTGTTCGAGCGCGACGACGCGCTCGACGCGACCCGGGCGAGCTGGGACCGGCACATGGAGGCCAATCTCCGCGCGCCCTTCGTGCTGGCCCAGGACTTCGCCCGGCGCCTGCCGGCGGATGCCGAGGGGCTCGTGGTCAACCTGCTCGACCAGCGGGTCTGGAGCCCGACGCCGCATTTCACGAGCTATACGCTGAGCAAGGCGGGGCTCTGGTCCCTGACCCAGACCCTCGCGCTCGCGCTTGCGCCGCGCATCAGGGTCTGCGGCATCGGGCCGGGGCCCGCCCTCGCCAACACGCGCCAGAGCGCCGAGCAGTTCGCCCGCCAGGCCGCGGGCGTGCCGCTGCAGCGCGGGCCGGAGCTCGCGGAGTTCGCCGCGGCGATGCGCTTCCTGCTCTCCGCCCGGTCCTTCACCGGCCAGATGCTCGCCCTCGACGGCGGGCAGCACCTGAACTGGGGCGCGACGCGGCCCGGCGAGGAACCCGAGGAATAGCGATGACGACCGAGACCGGACACTGGGCGGCGCCCGCCATCGCGGATGCCGGGCGCGGCATGCGCCATGTCTTCGTGCGCGACCTGCTGCTCGACGCCGCGGTCGGCGTCTGGGCGCACGAGAAGGGCCGCACCCAGCGCGTGCGGGTCAACCTCGACCTCGCCGTGGCCGAGCCCGCCGGCCCCTTCCCCGACCGGCTCGACGCCGTGGTCTGCTACGACAGGATGACCCGCGCGGTGCGCGAGATCGTCGCAAGCGGCCATGTGCAGTTGATCGAGACCCTGGCCGAGCGCATCGCGGAGGTCGCGCTCGAGGACCGGCGTGTCGCCGGCGTGCGCGTGCGCGTGGAGAAGCTCGACGTCTACGCCGATGCCGCCTCGGTCGGGATCGAGATCGAAAGAAGGGCTTGACTCGACGCTTCGGCGGCGAAACTGCCCACATCCACTCCGGTGCAAACGCGCAAGCCTGCGGAATTGATGCCCGAAGGTATTTCTTGACAGTGGCGTGGCGGCACGCCGGGCATGTATTCAATGAAATCAATGCTTTGGATGTATGCACATTTTTTGCGCAAGTCGAGCGCAACCTTCG
Organism: Pseudomonadota bacterium; assembly: GCA_041178225.1. Taxonomy (GTDB): domain Bacteria; phylum Pseudomonadota; class Alphaproteobacteria; order CACIAM-22H2; family CACIAM-22H2; genus CAIOSQ01. The sequence goes on from JBEGVV010000066.1 coordinate 11,107, forward strand.
CCGAATCGCGCGTGGCCGTTGATCGGCGCGCTGTTGCCAACAGACATATCCACAGAAACGGTGGATAGGCTGGCGCCCGTGTTTCTGGACCCTTTCGAATTTGGGGATTTGCCGCCGGCATGACCGGGGATTCACCACCCGACCCTCATGTGATGGATGAAGAGGGCGGGCCGGCCAGCTTCCGGGCCGGCGCCGCGGTTCTGCGCGCGGCCCTGGACGACATGTCCAGCGGACCCGGCGTCTACCGCATGCTCGATGCCGCGGGCGACGCCCTCTATGTCGGCAAGGCGCGCAGCCTGAGGCGGCGCGTCGCGCAGTACCTCCAATGGTCGCGCCTGCCCCTGCGCCTGCAGCGCATGGTCGCCGGGACGCGGCGGCTCGAGATCGTGGTGACCCACACCGAGGTCGAGGCGCTGCTGCTGGAGAGCAACCTCATCAAGCGGTTGATGCCGCGCTTCAACGTCCTCCTGCGCGACGACAAGTCCTTCCCCTACATCGCGCTGCTCGACGACCACGCCTTCCCGCAGATCGCCAAGCATCGCGGCGCGCGGGTGCGCAAGGGGGCCTATTTCGGGCCCTTCGCCTCGGCGGGCGCGGTCAACCAGACGCTGACGGCGATGCAGCGCGCCTTCCTGCTGCGCTCCTGCTCGGACTCCGTGTTCTCGAACCGCACGCGGCCCTGCCTGCTGTTCCAGATCAAGCGCTGCTCGGCGCCCTGCGTCGGCAGGATCGGCGAGGCCGAGTATGCGGGACTGGTCGCGGAGGCCCGCGCCTTCCTCTCCGGCCGGTCGCGCGAGGCGCAGGAAGGCTTCGCCGCGCGCATGCAGGAGGCGGCCGACGCCCTCGACTTCGAGACCGCCGCCCTGTACCGCGACCGCATCCGCGCGCTGACGCAGGTGCAGAGCCGCCAGGACATCAACGTCGAGTCGATCGGCGACGCCGACGTCGTGGCGCTGCACCACGAGGGCGGCGTGGCCTCGATCCAGGTCTTCTTCTTCCGCGGCGGGCGCAATTGCGGCAACCGCCCCTATTTCCCGCGCCACGACCGCGCGGACGATCCCGGCGAGATCCTCGCCGCCTTCCTCGGGCAGTTCTACGACGACAAGCCGCCGCCCGGCCTCGTCCTGCTCTCCGCCGACGCGCCGGAGCGCGAGCTGCTGGCCGAGGCGCTGTCGGCGCGCGCCGGCCATCGCGTCGAGCTCCACGTCCCCGAGCGCGGCGACAAGCGCAAGGTGGTGGAGCACGCGCTGGCCAACGCGCGCGAGGCGCTGGTCCGCCGCCGGGTCGACGACGCGCGCCAGGCCGAGCTGCTGGCCGGCGTCGCGGCGGCATTCGGCCTGCCCGCGCCACCGGAGCGCGTCGAGGTCTACGACAACAGCCACATCATGGGCCGCGAGGCGGTGGGCGCGATGGTCGTCGCCGGGCCCGGCGGCTTCGTGAAGCCCGCCTACCGCAAGTTCAACATCAGGCCCGACGGCCCGGGCGGCCCGGTCGTCCCGGGCGACGACTACGCGATGATGCGCCAGGTCCTGTCGCGGCGCTTCGCGCGGGCCCTGCGCGACGACCCCGGCCGCGACGAGGGGACATGGCCCGACCTCGTCCTGATCGATGGCGGGGCCGGCCAGCTCGAGGCCGCGCATGCCGCCCTCGCCGAGCTCGGGATCGAGGGCCTCGCGCTGGTGGGCGTCGCCAAGGGGCCGGACCGCGACGCCGGGCGCGAGCGCTTCTTCATGCGCGGGCGCGAGCCCTTCCAGCTGCCTCCCGGCGACCCGGTCCTGTTCTTCCTCCAGCGGCTGCGCGACGAGGCGCACCGCTTCGCCATCGGCACCCATCGCGCCCGGCGCTCGGCCCTGATCCAGGGCTCCGCGCTCGACGAGATCCCGGGGATAGGGCCGCGGCGCAAGAAGGCGCTGCTCCTGCATTTCGGCTCGGCGCGGGCCGTGGCGCGCGCGGGCCTCGCCGACCTCGAGGCGGTGACCGGCATAGACCGCGCGACGGCGCGAAAGATCTATGACCACTTCAACGCCGCCGGATAGACTGCCCGCCGCAAACGCAACGCTGACGGACGCCCGCTCGACGATGCTCGGCTCCCTGCCCATGGCCCTGACATTCGCGCGGATCGCGGCGATCCCGCTGCTGACCGGGCTGTTCTACGTCGATGGCGACGGCGCGCGCTTCGTGGCGCTGGCCGTCTATGCCGCTGCCGCCGTGACCGACTACCTCGACGGCTATTTCGCGCGCGCCTGGAAGCAGCAGTCGAAGCTCGGCCGCATCTTCGACCCGATCGCCGACAAGCTGCTCGTCGCCTCCGTCATCCTGCTGCTCGCCGCCTTCGGCCGCGTCTCGGGGCTCGATGTCCTCGCCGCGCTCGTCATCCTCTGCCGCGAGGTGCTCGTCTCGGGCCTGCGGGAGTTCCTCGCCGAACTGCGCGCCAAGCTCCCCGTGAGCAGGCTTGCCAAGTGGAAGACCGGGATCCAGATGACGGCGCTCGGGTTCCTCATCGTCGGCGACGCGGAGCCCACGGCCTTCATCCCCGTCCTCGCCATCGGCGAGGTCCTGCTCTGGAGCGCGGCGGTGCTCACGCTGATCACGGGATACGACTACCTCGCGGAGGGCCTTCGCCACCTCGACGAGAGGCCGGTGACCCATGGCACGCGGCCGGTCGTCCCGGCGCCGCCAGGCCAGCCGCAGGCCGCGGCGCCCAAGCCGCCAGCGGCCGGCCAGACCTCGACGACATGAAGGTCTTCGGCCTCGCGGGCTGGAGCGGAAGCGGCAAGACCACGCTCCTCGTGCGGCTGATACCCGCGCTCGTCGCGCGCGGCCTCTCCGTCTCCACGATCAAGCACGCCCACCATGCCTTCGACGTCGACAGGCCGGGCAAGGATTCCCATTCGCATCGCCTCGCCGGCGCGCGCGAGGTGATGGTGTCCTCGGCCAACCGCTTCGCGCTGATGCACGAGTTGCGCGGCGCGCCGGAACCGACGGTGGAGGAACTCGTCGCGCGCATGTCGCCGGTCGACCTGCTCCTGATCGAGGGTTTCAAGCACCACGCCCACGACAAGCTCGAGGTCCATCGCCCCGCGCTCGGCAAGCCGCTGCTCGCGCCCGACGACCCGCGGGTCGTCGCGGTGGCCTCCGACGTGCCGCTCGGGGGCCTGCCCGTGCCCCGGCTGCCGCTCGACGACATCGAGGCGATCGCCGGCTTCGTCGTCGACCGCTGCGGCCTCGGCCACGCCCGCGACGGCTGAGGGCGGCGCGATGGCACAGCTCTCCGACGACTGCTTCGCCTTCGGCGGCGAGCTGATGCGCGCCGACGAGGCGCTCGCGATCCTCGCGGCGCGCGTCTCCTGCGTCGCCGGGATCGAGGAAGCCGCGCTGCGCCTCGCGCGCGGGCGCATCCTCGCCGAGGACGTCGACGCGCCGCGCGACGTGCCGCCCCACGACAACGCCGCGGTCGACGGCTACGCGGTCGCCTTCGCGGACCTCGCCGCGGACGGCGCGACGCGGCTGCCCGTCTCCGCGCGCGTCGCCGCCGGCCAGGCCCTGCCGGGCGCGGCCGCGCCGGGCACGGCGGTGCGCATCTTCACCGGCGCGCCGATGCCCGCGGGCACCGACACCGTGTTCATGCAGGAGGACGCGCGCGAGGACGGGGGCGCGGTCCTGCTGCCCCCGGGCATCCGCAAGGGCGCCAATCGCCGCAGGCGCGGCGAGGACATCGCCGCGGGCTCCACGATCCTCGCCGCGGGCGCCCTGCTGCGCGCGCAGGACCTTGGCCTCGCGGCATCGATCGGGCGCACGCGGCTGCGGGTGCGCAGCCGGCTGCGGGTCGCCGTCTTCTCCACCGGCGACGAGCTCGTCGAGCCCGGCGCGCCGGCGCCGGCCGGCAAGGTGTTCGACGCGAACCGCGCCGCGCTGGTGGCGCTGCTCGAGCAGTTCGGCTGCGAGGCGATCGACCTCGGCATCGTGCCCGACCGGCTGGACGCGGTGCGCGGCGCGCTCGAGCGCGCGAGCGCCGAGGCCGACGCGATCGTCACGTCGGGCGGCATGTCGACCGGGGAGGAAGACCATGTCCGCGCCGCGGTCGGCGACCTCGGCTCGCTGCATTTCTGGCGCCTCGCCATCCGGCCGGGGCGCCCGGTCGCGCTCGGCCAGGTGCGCGGCAAGGCCTTCGTCGGCCTGCCCGGCAACCCCGTCGCCATGATGGTGACCTGCATGCGCTTCGCGCGTCCGGTGCTGATGGCGATGGCCGGCGCCGCGCCATGCCAGCCGCTCGCCTTCCGCGTGCCGACGGCGACGGGCCTGTCGAAGAAGCGCGGGCGGCGCGAATGGCTGCGCGCGACGATCGAGCGCGGCCCCGACGGCACGCCCGTCGCGCGAAAGTTCCCGCGCGATGGCGCCGGGATCCTGACCTCCCTCGTCGCCAGCCACGGCCTGCTCGAGCTGCCCGAGGATTTGACCGACGTCGCGGCAGGCGCGATGGTCGATTTCATTCCCTTCTGCGAGCTGGGCGCGTGAGCTGACATGAAGATCCTCTGGTTCGCCTGGTTCCGCACCCGCGTCGGCACGGCCGAGGAGCAGGTCGCGCTCCCGCCCTCGGTCTCCGACGTCGCGGGGCTGCTGGAGTTCCTGCGCGCGCGCTCGCCCGGCCATGCGGCGGCGCTGCGCGACCTCTCGGTCGTGCGCGTCGCGGTGAACCAGGAATACGTGCCCTTCCACCATCCCGTCCGGGACGGCGACGAGGTCGCCCTCTTCCCCCCGGTCACCGGAGGCTAGGCGTGCCAGCCCAGGCGCCGCACATGCTGGTCAAGGTCCAGCGCGAGGATTTCGACGTCGGCGCGGAGCTCGAGGCCCTGACGCGCGGCAGGCCGGGCGTCGGCGGCATGGCGAGCTTCCTCGGGCTGGTCCGGGACATCCATGGCGACGCGCGCGTCGGCGCGATGACGCTCGAGCACTTCCCGGGCATGACGGAGCGCGAGCTCCAGCGCATCTCCGCCGAGGCGCATGCCCGCTGGCCGCTCGAGGGGACGCTGGTGGTGCACCGGCATGGCCGGCTCGAGCCGGGGGACCGCATCGTCCTCTGCGCCGCGGCCTCCGCCCATCGCCAGGCCGCCTTCGACGCCTGCGCCTTCCTGATCGACTTCCTGAAGACGCGGGCCCCGTTCTGGAAGCTGGAGGAGACGGATGGCGGCGAGCGCTGGGTGGAGGCGCGCGCCAGCGACGACGCCGCCGCCGCCCGCTGGGATGCGCGCCGCTGACCGGACCGCCCATTGCGGCGGGGCCCGGGCTGGGCGATACAGGGACAGCCTTCCGCCACGACCGCGCCACGATGGCGCGGCATCCATGAGCGCCATGACTGCCGCCAAGCAGCCGACACGATTCCACTCCACCAGCGCCCCCTGCGCGCGTCCCCGGGCCGCGCCATGAGCGAGGGCGCGCATGTCCTGGTCGTCGACGACGACGCGCGCCTGCGCGAGCTGCTGCGCCAGTTCCTCGCGCGCCACGGCTTCACGGTGACCACCGCGGCCGACGCCGCGGAGGCGCGCGCGCGCCTCGCGTCCTTTGCCTTCGACATCGCGGTGATCGACGTGATGATGCCCGGCGAGTCCGGGCTCGACCTGACCCGGCACCTGCGCGCGGCGACGCGGCTGCCGGTGCTGCTGCTCACCGCGCGCGCCGAGCCGGCCGATCGCATCGCCGGCCTCACCTCCGGCGCGGACGACTACCTCGCCAAGCCCTTCGAGCCCGACGAGCTGCTGCTGCGCATCCGGGCGATCCTGCGCCGCGCGCCGCCACCGCCCGTGGCGCCGGCGCGCATAGCCTTCGGCCCCTTCACCTTCAACCTCGCGCGCGACGAGCTGATGCGCGAGGGCGCGCATGTCCGCCTGACGACCGCCGAGGCGGCGCTGCTCCATACCCTCGCCGAGAAGGCGGACAGCGCCGTGTCGCGCGAGGAGCTGATCGCGCGCGCCCATGTCGACGGGGGCGAGCGCACGATCGACGTCCAGGTCACGCGGCTGCGCCGGAAGATCGAGGACGACCCGCGCAACCCGCGCTGGCTGCAGACCGTGCGCGGCGCGGGCTACATCCTGAGGACCGGCTGACATGCCCGCGTCGCTGAAGCCGCTCCTCCCGCGCTCCCTCTTCGGGCGCGCCGTGTTCATCATCGTCCTGCCGCTCGTGCTGGTGCAGGCCGTGGCGATCTTCGTCTTCTACGACCGCGTCTGGGAGACCGTGACGCGGCGCCTGACACAGGCCGTCGCCGGCGAGATCGGCCTGACGATCGACGCCTGGCAGCGCGCGCCCGACGCCGATGCGCGCTCGGCAAGCCTCGCCGCCTCCGCGGCCCGGCTGGGCCTGCTGTCGGAGTTCAGGCCGGGGGCGCGCCTCGACGCCCCGATGACCGAAGATGGCGGCGGGATCCTCGAGCGGCGCCTCGTGGACGCGCTGCGCGAGCGCATGGGCCGGCCCTTCGCGCTCGACACCTGGGGGCATCCGCGCAACGTCTCCGTCGACGTCGCGCTGGAGGGTGGCGTGATGGCCATCAGCTTCCCGCGCGAGCGGGTCTTCACGACCACCTCCTACGTGATGATCCTCTGGATGATCGGGTCGTCGATCCTGCTCTTCGCGATCGCCTCGATCTTCATGCGCAACCAGGTCAGGCCGATCCGCCAGCTCGCGGTCGCCTCCGAGGAGTTCGGCAAGGGCCGCGACGTCGAGGACTACCGCCCCTCCGGCGCCAGCGAGGTGCGACAGGCCGGCGCCGCCTTCGTCGTCATGCGCGAGCGCCTGCGCCGCTTCATGCTGCAGCGGACCGAGATGCTGGCCGGCATCAGCCACGACCTGCGCACGCCGCTCACCCGCATGAAGCTCGAGCTCGCGCTCCTTGACGAGAGCCCTTCGGTCGCCGGGCTGCGCGCCGACGTCACCGACATGGAGCGGATGGTCGAGAGCTACCTCGCCTTCGTGCGCGGCGATGGCGAGGAGCAGGCCGTGCCGACGGACCTCGGCCGCATCCTCGCCGACCTCGTCGCAGGCGAGCAGCGCGAGGGCCATCCCGTCCGGCTGGTCACGGAAGGCGACCTCGTCCTGCCGCTGCGCCCGCAGGCGATCACGCGCTCGATCCGCAACCTGCTCGCAAACGCCACGCGCCACGGCGCGCGCATCGAGCTGCGCGCCAAGCGCCGCGAGCGCTCGGTCAAGATCCTGATCGACGACGACGGCCCGGGCATCCCCTCGGGGTCGCGCGAGGACGTGTTCAAGCCCTTCTTCCGGCTCGATGCCTCGCGCAACCCGACGACCGGCGGCGTCGGCCTTGGCCTGACCATCGCGCGCGACGTCGTGCGCGCGCATGGCGGCGACATCTGGCTCGAGGACTCGCCGCTCGGCGGCCTGCGCGCGCGGATCAAGCTGCCGGTGTGAGGAGCCGCCCGCCCGGGCGCCTCGGAACAGCTTCCCGCCATTGGGCACGGCGCGCGCGACAAGCGCGACGCCGCCCCGAGCCCGAGCGGCCGAGCCGGCGATCGAGCGACCGAAGCGGACGCGCCTGTCTTCCCGTCGAGTTCGCCCGGGCAGTCGATCTTGCCAAATTTTGCCAAGACGCCTAGCTTGCCGGGATGAGCACGATGAACATCTCCCTGCCGGAATCGCTCAAGTCCTTCGTGGACGAGCAGGTGGCCACGCGCGGCTTTGGCACGAGCAGCGAATATGTGCGCGAGCTCATTCGCAAGGACCTCGATCGCCAGCGCCTGCGCGGCCTGCTGCTGCAAGGCGCCCAGTCGGCCCCGGCTGCAGCGGCGGAAGATGGCTATTTCGAGGGCCTGCGCGCTCGGGTCCGCAGCCGTCGGACGGCGTGACCGCCAAGCCGGTCATTCCGCGCGAGCTTGCCAACCGGGACATCGAAGAGGCGCTCGACCATTATCTCGACCAGGGCGGTGCAGCCGTCGCCCATGGGTTCATCGATGCCTTGGAGCGAGCCTACCAGCATCTTGCCCGGCACCCCGCGAGCGGCTCCAGCCGCCATGCCCATGAGCTCGACTTGCATGGCCTCAGGTCCTGGCCACTGAAGCGCTACCCCTATCTCGTGTTCTACCTCGAGCGCGAGACCCACATCGACGTCTGGCGCGTGCTCCATGCCGAGCGCGACATCCCTGCCTGGATGAGGGTTCCGGACGTCTCCTGACGCCGGGACCCATCCATGAAGGGCATGGGTGGCGGCGGATCAAGCTGCCGGTGTGAGGAGCCGCCCGCCCGGGCGCCTCAGAACAGCTTCCCGCCATTGGGCACGGCGCGCGACGGCCCCACCAGGACGACCGCGCCGGCCTCGTCGGGGAAGCCGAGCACCAGCACCTCGGACATGAACGGGCCGATCTGGCGCGGCGGGAAGTTGACGACCGCGGCGACCTGGCGGCCGAGCAGGTCCTCCGGCCGGTAATGGACCGTGACCTGCGCCGAGCTGCGCTTGATCCCGACCTCGGGCCCGAAATCCACGCGCAGCTTGAAGGCCGGCTTGCGCGCCTCCGGGAACGCGTCGACGCCGACGATGGTGCCGACGCGGATGTCCACCTTCGCGAAGTCGTCGTAGCTGATCGCCATCGCCTGCCTCCCCTTGCCCGCGCGCGTCAGCGCCCCTGCGACTTGCCGACCATCGCCTTGAATTCCTCCATGCTCGCGGCCATGCGCCGCGCGATGACCTCGTTCGCCTCGCCTTGCGCGCGCGTCGTCATCTCCGCCAGTTCGCGGGCATTGGAGATCGCGCGCTCGAAGGCACCCTTCGCGATCTCGGCCTGCCGCGCCGCCTTGTCCTCCGGGCTGCCGGCGGACATCAGCTCGCGCATGGCGGAGGCAGCCTGCTCCATGCCCTGGCGCAGGATCTCCGCCTGGCGCTCGGCGAGCGCACGCATGCCATCGGCCGCCACCTGGTTGGCCTGGGCGAGTGCCTCGAGGTTGCGCCGCTGCGCCTCCACCACCGCGCCCATGTCGACCGCGCCGAGGTCATGGCCGCGCATCGCCGCGGCGATCCTCTCGGGGTCGAACATGCCCTGCGGGTCGAAGGCGCCGAAGGGATTATTGGGATTGGCCATTGGTGGCTCCTCTTCCTCGTCTCGCCGCGTCAGGCGGCCCTGTCGTGCCGCGCGCCAGGAAGGCTGCGGGCCAGCGTCTCGAGGCGCGCGAGGCCCTGGTCGAGGGCCTTCATCGTGCGCGCCATGTCCTGCGTGTCGTCGGCGAGCCAGGCGCGCAGCACCCAGGCATGGAGCCCGGCCAGAGCACGCGCGCGCAGCGCGCCAAGCGGGCCGGAGACGTCGACGCCGGCAAGCTCGGCCATCGCGGCGATCGACCGCGTCGCGCGCATCGCGAGGCGGCACGCCGACGCGGGGTCCATCGGGACCTCGCGCGCCAGGCGCGCCATCGCCTCGCGATGCGGCTGCAGCGCGTCGAAGCGGCGCATGAAGAGCTCGAACAGCGCCTCGCGCACCGACGCGCCGGCCTCCGGCGGCGTTGCAAGCACGGCACGGTCGACGCCATCCATGAAGCGGGCGAGCACCGCCGCCTTGGTCGCGTATTCGGCGTGGAGGGCGGCGAAGGAGATGCCAGCGGCCTCGGCGATGTCGCGCCGCGACGTCGCCGCCCAGCCGCGCGCGGCGAACAGCGCCATCGCGGCATCGACGACCGGGCCGTGGCCCTGATCGGGCGCGCGGCTCCCGGCTGCATCCTGCGCTGCGTCATCCTCGGCCATGCGATCCTCCTGCTGGGTTGCCGCCGTGGAAACTAGGGCGCGGCGCGGCGGGTCAAAGCCGCGTCACGCCTTGCGCAGGTCGGCGCGCAGGCCGCCGGTCAGCGCCTCGAGCTCCGCCGGCGTCAGCGCGAAGATGGCGAAGGGCGTGCCCGCCGCGGCGTAGACCCGGTCGAAGGCGAAGAGCTCCTCGTCGAGGAAGGCATGCGGCGGCGTGGCGTGGGCGATCGGCGCGACGCCGCCGATCGCGAAGCCCGTGCGCTCGCGCACGTAGCCGGCGTCCGCGCGCAGCAGCCGGTCCCCGAGCAGCGCCTCCACCTTGCGCTCGTCCACGCGGTTGGCGCCCGAGGCGACCACCAGCACCGGGCGGCCGGAGCCGCTGCGGAAGACGACCGACTTGGCGATCTGCGCGACCGAGCAGCCAAGCGCGGCGGCTGCCTCCGCGGAGCTGCGCGTCGAATCCGGCAGCTCGCGGACCTCGTTGGAGAGGCCCGCGGCGCGCAGCGCCTCCTGGACCCGCGCGATGGACGGCGAGGCCGCCATCCGCCGTCAGCCCGCGAGCTCGCGCGACCGGCGGGCGGCGGCGGCGACCGCGCGATCCATGAGCGGCTGCATGCCGTCGGGCGCCATCAGCACCTCGAGCGCCGCGGCCGTCGTGCCATTGGGCGATGTCACGTTGCGGCGCAGCTGCGCCGCGCTCTCCGGCGAGCGATGCAGCAGCTCGCCGGCACCGGCGACGGTCGCGCGCGCCAGGCGCGCGGCGAGGTCCTCGGGCAGGCCGGCGCGCCGTCCAGCCTCGGCCATGCACTCGGCGAGAAGGAAGGCATAGGCGGGCCCGCTGCCGGAGACGGCCGTCACCGCGTCGATCATCGCCTCGTCGTCGACCCAGCCGACCTCGCCCACCGCCGCCATCAGGCGGTCGGCGAGCGCGCGCTGGGCGGCGGAGACCGCCGCGTTCGCGCAGCAGGCGGTGATGCCGCGGCCGACCTGCGCGGGCGTGTTGGGCATGGTCCGCACGATCGCGGCCGACGCGCCGAGATGGCGCGCGAAATAGCCGAGCGTGCGTCCGGCCGCGACCGAGACGAAGAGCGCGCCCGAGGCGGCGAAGCGCGCATAGGCCGGCACGACGTCGTCCATCACCTGCGGCTTGGTCGCGAGCACGACGACGGCGGGCGCGAAGCCCGCCGGAAGCGCGTCGGCCGAGGCGACGCAGGTGGCGCCCGCCGGCACCGCGCCCGGCGCTGGGCTGGGCTCGACGACGAAGACGGGCGCCGGCGCGCTGCCCGCCGCCATCCAGCCCGCGAGCATGGCGCTTCCCATCTTGCCGCACCCGACAAGCAGCAATCCCCCGGCCTGCATCCCCGGCCCTCCCGAACGCTAGAAGTGGAAAAGGCGAACGGCCTCAGGCCTCGCCCTGGATGTCCAGCAGCGCCGCCTCGACGGCCTCGCTGGCCGTCTTGCCGCCCCAGACGACGAACTGGACGGCGGGATGGTAGCGCTCGCACTCGTTGACCGCACCCTCGATGAGGTCCTCGAGGAGCTCCACGGAGGCGCCGCGGATGCCGCGCAGGGGCACGGTATGCCGGAAGATCGGCATGTCGTCTTCCTCCGGCAGGCCGAAATGGCCAAGCCACATCCGCGCGTTGGCGAGCATCAGCAGGTCGTTGACGGCGGCGCGGCGATGCCGCGGCACGCGCAGGTCGAGGCCGCAGACCAGCTGCAACGCGCTGTTGTCGTGGCTCCAGGCGAATTGCAGGCGGTAGTTGCCCCAGCGGCCCGCGATCTGCGCCACCAGTTCCTCCTCGCCCGGCCGGTCGAAAGCCCATTCATGGGCCGAGGCCATTTCCTCGAGCAGGTCGAGGGGGTTGGAGGTCGTGGAGCGGGCCTCGTCAGTCCAGCCTTGCATCGAGCGGTGCACGCCTTCCGGATGGGTTTGGCGTCCGACCGGAATGCCATCGACCCCAGCATCTTGGGATCGAATCCGAATCGACACGCTATCCGTAGGGTACAGAAACGGGATTCCGCGCCGCAAGAAAAATACCCTGCGGCGTGGAAAACCCCCGGGGCGGAGCCGTCGCGGCGCTAGTCCGGCCGGTCCTGCTCCTCGCGACGCGCGCCGCCCTCGAGGCGATCGAGCCGGGCGCGGAGCAGCTCGTTCTCCTCGCGCGCGCGCGCGGCCATCTCCTTCACCGCCTCGAACTCCTCGCGCGTCACGAGGTCCTGGCTGCGCAGGACGCGCTCGACCATGGCGGCCACCTGCTGGTCGATCTCGGCCTTCAGGCCGCCGAGGGCGCCCAGCGCCCCGTTCGCGGCGCGGGCGAGGTCGTCGAGGATGCGGTTCTGGCTCTGCATCGCCTAGCGCTACCCCAGCCCGAGCGTGGGTTGCAAGCGCGCAAGCCGCGCTCCTATAAGCCTCGCCATGAGGGACATCATCGTCGTGACCGGCGGCGCCGGCTTCATCGGCTCGAACATCCTGGCGGGCCTCGAGGCCCGCGGCGGCGCGCGTCTGGTCTGCTGCGACGTCTTCGGCGACGGCGCCAAGTGGAGGAACGTGGCGAAGCGGCGCCTCCACGACGTGCTGCCGCCGTCGCGGCTGGAAGCCTGGCTCGCCTCGCCCGAGGGCCGCGACGTCCGCGCGATCGTCCACATGGGCGCGATCAGCGACACGACGGCGCGCGACGTCGACCTCGTGCTGGCGCAGAACTTCTCCTTCAGCCGCATGCTCTGGGACTGGTGCGCGCGCAACCAGGCCCAGCTGGTCTACGCGTCCTCGGCCGCGACCTACGGCGACGGCAGCCAGGGCTTCGACGACGATGCCTCGCCCGAGGCGCTGGCGCGGCTGCGGCCGATGAACCCCTATGGCTGGTCGAAGCACCTCTTCGACCGCTTCGCCGCCGGCGAGGCCGCTGCCGGCCGGCCGCGGCCGCCGCAATGGGCGGGCCTCAAGTTCTTCAACGTCTACGGGCCGAACGAGTACCACAAGGGCCCGCAGCGCTCGGTCGCGCACCAGGTGCATCCGGTGGCGCTGCGCGGCGAGACGTTCCAGCTCTTCAAGTCGCACCGTCCCGACTACGCGGATGGCGGCCAGCTGCGCGACTTCGTCTGGGTCGGCGACTGCGTCGAGGTGGCGCTGTGGCTGCTCGACACGCCGTCGGCGAGCGGCCTGTTCAACGTGGGCTCGGGCAAGGCGCGCAGCTTCGTCGACCTCGCGCGCGCCGTGTACGCGGCGAATGGGCGCGCCGCGGCCATCTCCTTCCGCGACATGCCCGGGGAACTGCGCGCGCACTACCAGTACTTCACCGAGGCGAGGCTGGGCCGCCTGCGCGCGGCCGGCTACGCGCGCCCCTTCACCGCGCTCGAGGAGGGCGTGGCGAGCTACGTGCGCGACTTCCTCCTCGCGCCGGACCCGCACGCATGACGCCGCTGGTGATGGCCTTCCCGGCCATCGACCCCGAGATCCTGCGCATCGGCCCCTTCGCGCTGCGCTGGTACGCGCTCGCCTACATCGCCGGGATCGTCATCGGCTGGCGCCTCGCGCTGCGCGCCGCCGATGCGCCGCCGCGCCTCGTCACCCGCGCGCAGGTCGACGACTTCGTGTCCTGGGCGACGCTGGGCATCATCCTCGGCGGGCGGCTGGGCTACGTGCTGTTCTACAAGCCGGGCCACTACGCGGAGAACCCGGGAGAGATCCTCGCCCTGTGGCGCGGCGGCATGTCCTTCCATGGCGGCATGCTCGGCGTGATCGGCGCGACGCTGCTCTTCGCGCGACGCAGGGGCGTGCCGCTGCTCGCACTGGGCGACATCGTCGCGCTCGCGGCGCCGATCGGCCTGTTCTTCGGGCGCATCGCAAACTTCATCAACGCCGAGCTCTATGGCCGCGCCAGCGACGTCGCCTGGGCGATGGTCTTCCCCACCGACCCGCTCCGGCTGCCGCGCCATCCCAGCCAGCTCTACGAGGCGGCGCTCGAGGGCGCGGCGCTCTTCGCCGTGCTGGCCGTGCTCGCCTGGCGCCACGACGCGCGCCTGCGACCGGGCATGCTCTCGGGCGCCTTCCTCGTCGGCTATTCGCTGGCGCGCATCGCCTGCGAGTTCTTCCGCGAGCCCGACGCGCACCTGGGCTTCCTCCATGCCGGCGCGACGATGGGCCAGTTGCTGTGCCTTCCCATGCTGGCCGCCGGCATCGTCCTGGTCGCGCGGGCGAGGCGCGCGCCGCCGCCCGGCGCATGAGCGCCGGGACCGCGCGAGGCGGCGCCGCGCCGCTCGCCGACCGGCTCGCCGCGCGGATCCGCGCGCATGGCCCGATCGGCGTCGACGCGTGGATG
>JBEGVV010000067.1:0-4065 GCA_041178225.1 Pseudomonadota bacterium
CGCGCGGGCCTGGCCGCGGCCGCGCTGGCGCTGGACCGCGGGCGCGCGGCCGCGCGGCGGATGCTCGGGCTCGTGGGCAGGCTCGGCAATGCCCTCGCGCTCGGCCTCTGCGCGCTCGAGGTGATCGCGGGCGCGCTCGCGCCCGGCGGGCTCATCATGGCCCTGCTGCTGCTGCGCCAGCTACAGGCCGCGGCCGAGGCGGCGAGCGGCACGTGGCTGCGCGCCGTCGAGCTCGTGCCGCGGCTCGCCGCGGGCCCGCGGGGCGCCGCGTCGTGAGGGCGCCGGAGACGGTGGCCTCGCGGGCCGTGCTGGCCGCGCTCGCCCTGCTCGCCGCCGCAAGCTGGGCGTGCCTTGGCGAGATCGACATCGTCGCGACGGCCGAGGGGCGGCTGATCCCGGCCTCGCGCGTGCAGAAGGTGCAGCCGCGCGAGGCCGGCCGCGTCGTCGCGATCCGCGCCGACGATGGAGATCGCGTGCGCCGCGGCGACGTGCTCGTCGAGCTCGACGACGTCGCGCGGCGCGCGGACCGCGAGCGCCTCGCCAACAACCGCGACGCAAACCTGCTCGACGTCGCGCGCCTGCGCGCGCTCGCGGAGGGTCGCGCGGACGCCTTCGCGCCACCCGCCGGCGCGGACCCGGCCGCGGCGGCGCTGCACCGCGCATGGCTCGGCGCCGAGCTGGCCGAGCACGCCGCCGCGCTGGGCGCGCTCGACGCCGCCATCGCGCGCAACGCCGCGCGCGAGGATGGGATCTCCCTGGCGATCGCGCGGCTGGAGGCGACGCTGCCCTTCCTCGAGGAGCGCGCCCGCGCGCGCGGCGCGCTCGCGCGGCGCGGCCACTACGCGCGGCTGTCCTGGCTCGAGCTCGAGCGCGAACGGGTCGAGCGCGAGCACGAGCTGGAGGCGGAGGTCGCACGCCTCGCCGAGGCGCGGGCCGAGGCGCAGGCCCTGCGCCAGCGCCGGCAGGGCACGGAGGCGGGCTTCGCGCGCCAGGCGCGCGCGCGGCTCGTCGAGGCCGAGCGCCTCTCGGTCAGCCTCGCGCAGGAACTCGCCAAGGCGGAGCGCCACCTGGAGGACCAGCGCGTCGCCGCGCCCGTCGACGGCACGGTGCACCAGCGCAGCGTCCATACGCTGGGCGGCGTCGCGCAGGCGGGCGAGACGCTCATGCTGGTCGTGCCAGAGGATTCGCGCCTGGAGCTCGAGGCGCTGGTGCCGGTCCGCGACGCGGGCTTCCTCGCGGCCGGCCAGGAGGCGCGGCTGAAGCTCGATCCCTTCCCCTTCACCATCCACGGCACGCTGCCCGGCCGCGTGCGCGAGGTCGCGCGCGACGCGATCGACGACCCGCGGCTGGGGCCGAGCTATCCCGTGCGCATCGCGCTGCAGGCGACGCGCCTCTCCGCGGGCGGGCAGGACATCGCCCTCGCGCCGGGCATGCGCGCCAGCGCCGACATCGTCACCGGGCGGCGCAGCCTCGGCGCGGTCCTGCTGTCGCCGCTGGCGCGCCTCGCCGACGAGGCGCTGCGCGAGCGCTGAAGCCCTTGAATTCGGCGCGCGACACGGGCTTGCTGGCGCCGGAGCGGGCGCGACCCGCGACCGGATCACGCGAGGACCGCCATGCAACGCCCCCTGCCCGTCGCCGACTGCCTGCCCGCCGACCACGCCAGCGCGCTCCTCGTCGGGCGCGCGTGGAAGCCGGGCGCGAATGGCGGCCCCTGCGTCGTCGCCGTGCGCGGCGCCGACCTCGTCGACCTCACGCCCTTCTACACGACGTCGAGCGGCCTGCTGGACGGGCTCGACCTCGCGCAGCTGCGCAACAACGTCGCGACCGCCGCGCGGCTCGGCGCGGTCGCCGACATCGTCGCCAATTCCGACGAGGCGTCGCGCGACCCGGGCAGGCCGTGGCTGCTGGCCCCGGTCGACCTGCAGGCCATCAAGGCCGCGGGCGTGACCTTCGCGCAGAGCATGGTCGAGCGCGTGATCGAGGAGCAGGCGCGCGGCGACGCCTCCGCCGCGGAGGCGATCCGCCGCGAGATGACGGCCGCGATCGGGACCGACCTGTCGCGCATCGTGCCCGGCTCGCCGCAGGCGGAGGAGCTCAAGAAGATCCTCGTCGCGAAGGGCAAGTGGTCGCCCTACCTCGAGGTCGGCATCGGCCCCTATGCCGAGATCTTCACCAAGTCGCAGCCGATGTCCGCCGTCGGCCACGGCGCCGACGTGGGCCTGCATCCCGAGTCGACCTGGAACAACCCCGAGCCCGAGGTCGTGGTCGTCTCCGACCCGCAGGGGCGCCTCGTCGGCGCCACGCTCGGCAACGACGTCAACCTGCGCGACTTCGAGGGGCGCTCCGCGCTGCTGCTCGGCAAGGCGAAGGACAACAACGCGAGCTGCGCGCTCGGCCCCTTCATCCGGCTCTTCGACGGCGCCTTCACGCTTGAGGCGATCTCGGGCGCCGACATCGGCCTCACCGTCGAGGGACCGGACAACTACCGCCTCGAGGGCAAGAGCTCGATGTCGCGCATCAGCCGCTCGCCCGCCGCCATCGCCGCGCAGGCCGCGGGGCGCCACCACCAGTACCCCGACGGCTTCGTCCTGTTCTGCGGCACGATGTTCGCGCCCACCGACGACCGCGGCGCCAAGGGCATGGGCTTCACGCACAAGGTCGGCGACGTCGTCACGATCTCGACGCCGAGCCTCGGCCGACTGGTCAACCGCGTGCGCCTGTCCACGGAATGCGCGCCCTGGTCCTTCGGCACGCTTGCCCTGATGCGCAACCTCGCGCGCCGCGGCTTCCTGCGCGGCTGAGGGGGAGCGCGACCATGACCCGCATCGTGCCGACGCTCGGCGTCGGGCGCCTCGAGGCCCTCGCGCGCTCCGGCCCGCCCGGGATCCCGCGCGCGAGCTTCCTGTTCCTGCGACACGGCGAGACCGACGGGAACCTCAACCGCTACTACCAGGCCGAGGACCAGCCGCTTAACGCGACCGGCGAGGCACAGGCGGCCGCGGCGGCGCGCATCCTCTCCGGCCACGGCGTCGCCGACATCGTCGCGAGCCCGATGCCCAGGGCGTGGCGCACCGCGTCCCTCGCGGCCGAGCACCATGCGCTCGCGCCACGACCCGAGCCGCGCATCAAGGAACGCGTCTACACCGCGCTGTTCGGCCAGCCGAACGCCGACTTCGACTGGGCGCACGACCCGCCGGGCTGCGAGACGCTCGACCAGTTCGTCTCGCGCGTGCGCGAGGGCCTGTCGGACGCGCTGCGCGCACCCGTCGCGCAGGGGCGCGAGCGCCTCGTCGTCGCCCATGGCGGCGTGCTGCTCGTGCTCACCGCGATGCTCGGCGTCGCGCTCGAGCCCGCGCTGCACCGCAACGCGACCCCGATGCGCTTCGCGCCCGCCGGAACCGGCTGGGCCGCCGAGCGCCTCGCGTGAGCGCGGGCGGCCGCAGCCTGCTCTCCGCCGGCGGGCTGGCGGCGGAGATCGACCCGCGCGGCGCCGAGCTGCGCTCCTTCAGGGTCGACGGGCGCGAGTGGCTCTGGCAGGGCGATCCCGCCTGGTGGGCCGGGCAGGCGCCGCTGCTCTTCCCGGTGATCGGCCGCTCGCCGGGCGGGCGCGTGCGCTGGCAAGGGCGCGACTTCGAGATGCCGCCCCATGGCGTCGCGCGCCAGTCGACCTTCGCGCTGCGCGAGGCGGGCCCGCGGCGGGTGCTGCTCGAACTGCGCGACGACGCGGCGACGCGCGCGCACTACCCCTTCGCCTTCCGCCTCGGGGTGGAATGGCGGATCGACGAGGCGTCGCTGTCGATGCGCGTCGTGGCGCGCAACCCGTCGGCGACCGAGGTCCTTCCCGCCTCGATCGGCTTCCATCCCGCCTTCGCCTGGCCGCTCGTGCCGGGCGCCGCGCGCGAGGCGCATGTCGTTCGCTTCGAGAAGCCCGAGCCCGCGCCGATCCGCTCGATCGACGCCGACGGCCTTGGCCATCCCTCGGGCCTGCCGACGCCGGTGGATGGCGAGACGCTGCGCCTCGACGACCAGCTCTTCGCGGCCGATGCGCTCATCATGGACCGTCTG
>JBEGVV010000068.1:0-18366 GCA_041178225.1 Pseudomonadota bacterium
CGGGAATGCGCAGCAGCACGCCCGGGACGTCGCCGGAGAAGATGGCCATCGCGGTCGCGGCGATGATCGCCCCGATCGCCGGCACCGGGTCCATGAAGAACGTGACCGGCACCAGCAGCGCGGTCGCCATCGTCGCGGTCAGCCCGGGGATGGCCCCGAAGAACAGCCCGTAGAACGAGGCGAGGAAGATGATCTCCAGGGTCTTCGGGGCGAGGACCAGGCCGAAGGCCTTGGCGAGGTTCGCGGTATCGACGAGCCCGTCAATCATGCGCGGCCTCAGAAGAGCTTGAAGTAGGGGACGATGCCCCAGGGCAGCGGCACGAGGAGGACCTGCACGAAGAACTGGTGGATCGCGAAGCTGGACGCCGCCGCGATGGCGAGCGCCACCAGCGGGCGTCCCCAGAGCAGCCAGATCAGGCCCCAGAGCAGCAGCGGCGCCAGCACCAGGAAGCCCAGCACCTCGGACAGCAGCCCGTAGGCCACCAGGAAGCCGAACACCGCGGCCCCCTGCAGGACGAGGCGCGGCTTCGAGAACCAGCCATCGAGCTCCATCCAGCGCTGCCCGCGGCGGGCGAGCAGGCCCTTGGCGACGAGGCCGAGCGCGGCCGCCGCCATCACCGAGGCGACGATGATCGGGAAGAAGCCGGGGCCGAATTTCTGGCCGGGCGGCGTATGGAAGCCGCTGGCGCTCGTGATGATGAACAGGGCGAGGGCAAGGAACGCCGCGCCCAGGATCGCGTCGTTGAAGCGCATGTCGCGGTGCCGGGGGCGGGCCACCAGGGCCCGCCCCCGCTCCCGTTCACTTCGCGAGGCCGAGAGCCTTCATGGTCTCGGACAGGGACTTCTCGTGCTGCTGCATGAAGGCGACGGTGTCCTTCGAGGACAGCCACTTCGTGCCGAAGTTGCGCTGCTTCATGCCGTCCTGGAACTCCTGCGACTTCCAGATCTTCTCCAGCGTCGTCTCGAGGATGCGCGCGATGTCGGCCGGCAGGCCCTTCGGCCCGGCGACCATGCGGAACGCGCCGCCTTCCATGTCGATCCCGATCGCCTCCTTGGCGGTCGGCACGTCCTGGAACGGCGCGCCCTGGCGGCCCGGCGAGATGACGTAGAGGGCACGGAGCTTGCCGGCCTCGATCAGCGGCTTGCCCTCGGGGAGCGAGCCGACCGCGAGGTCGAGCCCGCCGGAGGCGAGGTCCTGGTTGCTGAGCGCGCCACCGGCGGAGGGAACCATCACGGGCCTTGCCGGGTTGATCCCGTACTTGATGAAGATCTCGGCGTTGGGGATGTGCCACGACCCGCCGCACGCGCCGCCGCATCCGATCTTGTACTTGCCCGGGTCGGCCTTGATGGCGTCGAGCGCCTCCTTGCCGGTCTTGAAGGGCGAGTTGACGTTCACCAGCAGCGCGGCCGGGTCCACGTTGTACATGGCGATCGGCGTGAACATCGTGTGGTTGATGTCCGCCTGCCCCATCATCTTCCACTGGTAGTAGTTGTAGACGATGCCGAGCGTGTAGCCGTCCGGGCGCGCGGTCGAGATCTGGGTATGGCCGACGATGCCGCCGCCCTGGCCGTTGTTGACGACGTTGAAGGGCTGCTTGAGCTCGTCCTGCAGCTGCTTGGCGAGCAGGCGCGCAGTGCCGTCGGTGCCGCCGCCCGCGCCGGCCGGCACGATGATGGTCACCGGGCGCTCGGGCCATGCCGCGGAGGCGGCGCCGGCGAAGGAAAGCGCGGCGAGCGCGGCGCCGGCGACGAGCGTCTTGATCGAAGTCTTCATGGGCGTGTCTCCCCCTCTTGTGTGGAGCCACGATAGGACGGGCGACGCGCCCCGCGCCAGCGCCGCTTCACGCCTTGCCGGACGCCTTGCCCACAAGCCGCGTGGTGGAATGACCCTGCTCGAGGTCGACCAGGACGACCCGCCCGCCCCAGCCCTGGACCTCCCTCGCGCCCACGACCTTGTCGATCGTGTAGTCGGCGCCCTTGACGAGCAGGTCCGGGCGCAGCTGGCTGATGACCGCGAGCGGCGTGTCCTCGCCGAAGATCACCACGCCGTCGACGCTGGCGAGCGAGGCGAGCACGGTGGCGCGCGACGCCTCGTCCTGCAGCGGACGGTCCTTGCCCTTGAGGCGCTTCACCGAGGCGTCGGAATTCGTGCCGACGACGAGGCGGTCGCAGGCCGCGCGCGCCTTGCGCAGCAGCGTCACGTGCCCGGGATGCAGGAGGTCGAAGACGCCGTTGGTGAAGCCGACCTTGAGCCCGAGGCGGCGCCAGCGCTGCACCTGCTCCTGGGCCTGCGCCATCGACATGATCTTCGCCTCGGAGGCGACGTTCGCCTCGTGGACGAGCTCGCGCCGGATCTCGTCGGGATGGACGACGGCCGTGCCGACCTTGCCCACGACGATCCCCGCCGCGACGTTCGCGAGCATCGCCGCGCGCTCCATGGACGCGCCGGTGGCGAGGGCGGCCGCGAAGGCTGCGATCACCGTGTCGCCGGCACCCGAGACGTCGAACACCTCGCGCGCCATCGCCGCCATCGCGATGCTGCGCCCGCGCGGCCGCACCAGCGCCATGCCGTCCTTGCCGCGCGTGCAGAGCATCGCCTCGAGGCCCAGCGCGCGGATCTGGCGGCGCGCGGCCTTCTCCACCTCCGGGAGTTCCTCGGCGCGCAGGCCGGTCGCCTGCGCGAGCTCGAGCCGGTTGGGCGTCAGCACGCTCGCGCCCTTGTATCGCGTCCAGTTGGTGCCCTTCGGGTCGACGAGCACCGGCTTGCGCGCCTTGCGCGCCGCGGCGATCGCCGCGCGCGTCGTCGCCTCGCCCAGGACGCCCTTCGCGTAGTCCGACAGCACGACCACGTCGCATTCGCCGACCGCGCCGACGATCAAGCGCTCGAGGTCGCGCGCCGTCGTCTCCGAGAGCGGCGCGCTCGATTCCTGGTCGGCGCGCAGCATCTGGTGGCCGTCGGCGACGAAGCGCGTCTTGATCGTGGTCGGCCGCTGGCGGTCGACGAGGAGATGGGGCTCCAGCCGGTCCGACCCGCCGACGAGGCGCATCACGTCGTTGCCGGCCTGGTCCCCGCCGACGACCGAGACGAACTGCGCCTGGACGCCCAGGCTGACGAGGTTCCGCACCACGTTGCCCGCGCCGCCGAGCATCGACTGCTCGCGCTCGACGCGGAAGATCGGGATCGGCGCCTCGGGGCTGATGCGCTCGACGCGGCCATAGACGAAGCGGTCCAGCATCACGTCGCCCACGCAGAGGACGCGCGCGCCGGGAAGGCGCTCGATCAGTTCGGCAAGGGCCGCGTCGGCGTTCATCTTCAACCCCGCTTGCTGCGATCGGTCATCGAGCGGCGCCGGCGCCGGCGCCATGGTAGGAGCGGAACCAGTCGACGAAGCGCGGGATGCCGTCGTCGATCGGCGTCCGGGGCGCGAAGCCGAGGTCGCGACGGCTGGCCTCGATGTCGGCATAGGTCTCCCGCACGTCGCCCGGCTGCATCGGGGCGAACTCGATGCGCGCCTCGCGGCCCACCGCGCGCTCGATCAGCGCGATGAAGCGCATCAGGTCCTCGGACCGGTGGTTGCCGAGGTTGTAGCGCCGGTGCCGCGTGCCATCGCCGGCGGGCGGCGGGCGGTCGAGCGCGGCGAGGACGCCGGCGACGATGTCGTCGACATAGGTGAAGTCGCGCTTCATCTGGCCTCGGTTGAAGACCGTGATCGGCCGCCCCTCGAAGATCGCGCGGGTGAAGATGTAGGCCGACATGTCCGGCCGGCCCCAGGGCCCGTAGACCGTGAAGAAGCGCAGGCCCGTCTGCGGCAGGCCGTGGATGTGCGCGTAGGAATGGCTGATGAGCTCGTCCGCGGCCTTGGTCGCGGCGTAGAGCGAGATCGGCTGGTCGACCTTGTCCTCGACCGAGAAGGGCAGCTTGTCGTTGCCGCCATAGACCGAGGACGAGGACGCGTAGACGAGGTGGCCGATCCCGCCATGGCGGCGGCACGCCTCGACGACGTTGAAGTGCCCGACGAGATTGGCGCGGATGTAGTCGCCGGGATGCTCGATCGAGTGGCGCACGCCCGCCTGCGCGGCGAGGTGCACGACGCGGTCCGCGCCCGACGCGCCCAGCGCCGCGGCGAAGGCGCCCTCGTCGGCGAGGTCGGCGCGCACGAGCCGGAACCGGTCGCCGTGCCGCGCGAGGCGCGCGAGGCGCGCCTGCTTGAGCGCGGGGTCGTAGTATGCGTTCACCGAATCGAAGCCGGTCACGCTCTCGCCGCGCGCGATCAGCGCCTCGGTGACGTGGTAGCCGATGAACCCGGCGGCGCCGGTGACGAGGACGGGCATGACGGCCGTTTCCTGTTGCGCGAACCCGGTGCGGGTCGGGTCGGGTCGCGCGGGCCTTATAGCCCCGCTCCCGCCGGAAATCGACAGGCGCGGCGCGGCGGGACGCTCAGCCGCAGCGCCGGCAGCGCCGCTCCATGAAGATCCGGTCCTCGTCGGCGTCGTACATCGCATGGTCGATCACCACGCGCAGCGCCTTCGAGGCATCGGGCAGGCCGTGCTGCGCCGCCATGTCGCGCAGCCACTCCAGCTGGTCTTCCTCGAGCTCCAGGCTCTCGACGAGCTTGCGCTTGCGCATCAGGCGCGCAGCGGCTCGAGGATGGACACGTAGTTCGCCACCGCCGCGCCTCCCATGTTGAAGACGCCGGTCAGGCCGGGGTTGCGGACCTGCATCGCGCCGGCGCTTCCCGTCGCCTGCATCGCCGCCATGACATGCATCGACACGCCGGTGGCCCCGATCGGGTGGCCCTTCGACTTGAGGCCGCCCGAGGGGTTGACCGGCAGCCTGCCGTCCTTCTCCGTGACGCCGTCGAGCGCGACGCGCCCGCCCTGCCCCGGCGCCGCGAGCCCCATCGCCTCGTACTGGAGCAGCTCGGCGATGGTGAAGCAGTCATGCGTCTCGACCGCGCGCAGGTCGTCGACGCGCGTGCCGGCGTCGCGATGCGCCATCCGCCAGGCTTGCGCGCAGCCCTCGAAGGCGACGATGTCGCGCCGGCTCATGGGCAGGTAGTCGTTCACGTGGGCGCGTGCGCGGAAGGCGACGGCCTTTCGCAGGCGCAGCGACGTGCCGACATCGGCGAGCACGAGCGCCGCGGCGCCGTCGGAGACGAGGCTGCAATCCGTGCGCCGCAGCGGCCCGGCGACCAGCGGGTTGCGCTCGGAGATCGTGCGGCAGAACTCGAAGCCCAGGTCCTTGCGCAGCTGCGCCCAGGGATTGTCGATGCCGTTGCGGTGGTTCTTGGCCGCGATGCGCGCCATCGCGTCGGACTGGTCGCCGTGGCGCTGGAAGTAGAGCCGCGCGATCTGGCCGAAGACCCCGGCGAAGCTCATGCCCTCGCCGTCCTCCTCCTTCACGTAGCTCGCCTTCATCAGGATGCCGCCGATCAGGTCGCCGGGCGTCTCGGTCATCTTCTCGACGCCGACGACCAGGACGACGCGCGCGCGCCGCGCCTCGATCTCGGTGATGCCCTGGTGGACCGCCGCGCTGCCCGTGGCGCAGGCGTTCTCGACGCGCGTCGAGGGCTTGAAGCGGAAGGCGTCGCTGGCCTGCAGCACCAGCGAGGCCGGGAAGTCCTGCTTCACGAAGCCGCCGCCAAAATGCCCGACCATGATCGCGTCGACGTCCGCGGGCTCCAGGCCCGCGTCCTCGATCGCGCCGACCGCGACCTCCGCGATCAGCGCCTCGAGGTCGAGCCCCTCGCGCTTGCCGAACCTTCCATGCGACCAGCCGACGATGCATGCAGTCATGGCGAATTCCTCCCGGTTTCCTCAGGCCTCGCCCGCGACGCGCCAGGCGAGCGGCGCGTCGGGGAAGCCAACCACGCGCGTGCGCCCGGCCGGCAGCGGCGCCGGCGGCTCGGTGCGCGCGCGCTCGAGCGTGATCCGATCCTCGTTGGGCGGCAGTCCGTAGAAGCGCGGGCCGTTGAGGCTGGCGAAGGCCTCCAGCCGGTCGAGCGCGCCCTCCTCGTCGAAGACCTGCGCGTAGGTCTCGATCGCGGTGCCGGCGTTGAAGACGCCCGCCGCGCCGCACGCGCATTCCTTGGCCTCGACCGAATGGGGCGCCGAGTCGGTGCCGAGGAAGAACTTCGCCTCGCCCGAGCAGGCCGCGTCGCGCAGGGCCAGCCGGTCCTCCTCGCGCTTGGCCACGGGCAGGCAGTAGAGGTGCGGACGCACGCCGCCGCGGAAGATGTCGCTGCGGTTGATGACGAGGTGGTGCGGCGTGATCGTCGCCGCGACGTTCG
The DNA here is from genome assembly GCA_041178225.1 of Pseudomonadota bacterium. Classification (GTDB taxonomy): domain Bacteria; phylum Pseudomonadota; class Alphaproteobacteria; order CACIAM-22H2; family CACIAM-22H2; genus CAIOSQ01. The sequence goes on from JBEGVV010000068.1 coordinate 6,291, forward strand.
CGGGCGCGGCGCGCACGTAGTCGACCGCGCGGCGCGTCGTGATGTGCTCCAGCACGATCCTGAGCCGCGGGTTCGCGGCCACCAGCGCGTCGAGCACGTCGTCGATGAACACCGCCTCGCGGTCGAAGATGTCGACGCCCGGCCGCGTCACCTCGCCATGCAGCAGCAGGGGCATGCCGATGCGCGCCATCGTGGCGAAGACCGGCGCGAGCTTCGCCAGGTCGGTGACGCCATGCGCGGAGTTGGTGGTCGCGTGGGCGGGGTAGAGCTTGGCCGCCGCGAAGCTGCCGTCGCCGAAGCCCGCCTCGATGTCCGCGGGGTCGGTCGCGTCCGTGAGGTACGCGGTCATCAGCGGCGTGAAGCCCATGCTGGCGGGCACCGCGGCGCGGATACGCTCGCGATAGGCGCGCGCCGCGGCCGCCGTGGTCACCGGCGGCACGAGGTTCGGCATGACGATCGCGCGCGCGAAGCGCCGCGCCGTCAGCGGCGCGACGGCCGCGAGCATGTCGCCGTCGCGCAGGTGGACATGCCAGTCGTCGGGGCGTCGGATGGTCAGGCGATCGGTCATGTTTCACCCCCTGGGCGTGTCGGCGAGCGTGTCGAGGATACCGCCCGCGGGCGGCAGGTCGAGGACATGGCGGCGGTGCCAGAGCGCGAGGAAGAGCAGCGTCCAGGCGGCGAAGCCCTCGCGCTTGCCGCCGCGCGCGAAGAGCTTCTCCACGGCGCCTGGCCGCACGAGCCGCGCGATGGCGGGCTGGCGCGCGACGAGCGCGCCTAGGCGCTCGCCCTCGGCCAGGATCCATTCGCCGACCGGCACGGTGAAGCCCCGCTTGCGCGCGAAGGGATTCGCCTTCGGCAGCGCGCCCTCGAGCCAGCGGCGCAGGATCCACTTGCCGAGGCCCGAGCGGATCTTGAGCGCGTCCGGCAGCCGGAAGGCCGCCTGCGCCACCACCGGGTCGAGGAAGGGCGTGCGCCCCTCGACGCCATGCGCCATCAGGCAGCGATCGAGCTTGGCCAGCAGGTCGTTGGGCAGCCAGTCCGCGCAGTCGACGGCCTGCGCCGCCTGCAGCCGCGAGCGTCCGTCGCCGCGCGCGGCGACCTCGGCCGCCTCGATGCCATCGCGCCAGCCGCGGCTGGGCTCGCGCAGCACGTCGAGCCCGTCCATGGTGCCGCGCCGGCGCATCGCGCGGCCGCCCAGCCACCACGGCCGCATCACGGCGCGGTAGCGTCCATAGCCGCCGAAGACCTCGTCCCCGCCCTCGCCCGACAGCACGACCTTGATCCCCGCGCGGCGCGAGGCGCGCGCCAGCAGCCAGGTGGGCACGACCGCGTAGTCGGCGGCCGGGTCGTCCATCGCCGCGGCGATCGCCGGCAGTTCCGCCAGGAAGTCCGCGCGGGTGACCGGCACCTCCTCCAGCGCGGCGCCGCATGCCGCGGCGACGACGCCGGCCTCGGGCCGCTCGTCGCGCGCCTGCGCCTCGGGGAAGAAGGCGGTGAAGGCGCGCACGGGACGCTCGTCCTGCCGCGCCATCAGCGCCAGCACGGCCGAGGAATCGACCCCGCCGGACAGGAACATCCCGTAGGGCACGTCCGAGCGGCGATGGACGCGCACCGAGTCGTCGAGCGCGGCGTCGATCGCGGCGAGCGCCGCGGCCTCGTCGCTGGCCACAGGGCCGCCCGCGGGCAACGCCGCGCGCCGCCTGCGATCGACGATGCGGCCGCCGGAGACGGTAACCGTCTCGCCGGGAAGGACGCGCCGGATGTCGGCGAAGATGGTCTCGCGCCGCGTCGTGAACTGCAGCTCGAGCAGCTCGCCGAGCGCGACCGGGTCGAGCTCTCGCCGCGCGAGGCCCGCGGCGAGCAGCGCCTGCGGTTCAGAGGCGAAGGCGACGCCGTCGGGCCGCTCGACGTAGTAGAGCGGCTTGATCCCGAACGGGTCGCGCGACAGCAGCAGCCGGCCGGCGCGCGGGTCGTGCAGCGCGATCGCCCACATGCCGCGCAGCGCGTCGGCGAAGGCGGCGCCGTCGCGGCGATAGAGGAAGAGCGGCGCCTCGCAGTCCGAGCGCGTCGCGAATCGCGCCCCGGCGAGCGCGGCGCGCAGCTCGGGGTCGTTGTAGATCTCGCCATTGGCGACGAGCGCGGCGCCGTCGGGCTCGAACAGGGGCTGGTCGCCCGTCTGCAGGTCGACGATCGCGAGGCGGTTATGCGTCATCGCGACGTCGCCGGCGCGATAGGCGCGCATGCCGTCAGGGCCGCGATGGGCCAGCGCCGCGCCCATGGCGTCGACCGGGCCCTGCGCCGGCGCCTCGCGGCCGGATGACATCATGCCGGAGATGCCGCACATCAGCGCTGGCCCGCGATGGCGGCAAGGAACTCGAGATAGCGCTGCACCACGGCCGCCTCCGTGAAGCCCGCTTCATAGGCGTCGCGCCCCGCCGCGGCAAGCGCCGCCGCCCGGTCCGGGTCGGCGGCGAGCGCCGACATGGCGCGGGCGAGCGCATCGGCGTCCTCGACCGGCACGAGCAGCCCAGAGCGTCCGTCGCGCAGCAGCTGGCGCGGCCCCTGGCTCGCCGCCGCGACCACCGGGCGGCGATGCGCCCAGGCCTCGATCACGACGTTGCCCAGCGGCTCGTGGCGCGACGGGCAGGCCAGCATGTCGCTGGCGGCGAGCAACGACGCCACGTCGCGCCGCCAGCCGAGGAAGCGCACGCGGTCCTCGATGCCGAGCGCTGCGGCGCGCGCGCGCAGCGCCGCGTCCTCCGGCCCCTCGCCCGCGATCCAGAGATGGATGCCCGGCGCGCGCGCCAGCGCCTCGAGCAGCACGTCGAAGCCCTTGTTGGGGTGCAGCCGCCCCAGCGCGAGCGCGAGCGTCGCGTCGGCGGGCGTCCCGAGCGCCGCGCGGTCGGCGGGCGGCGCGGGTTCAGCGTCGACGAAGTTCGGCAGGTGGACCACGCGCGCCGCGGGCCAGCCCTCGCGGACGAGCCAGTCGCGGATGTCCGGCGTGTTCGCGACCAGCCAGTCGCAGCGCCGGTAGTATTTCAGCGCGTAGTAGCCGCCCAGCCGGCCGACCGTCGCATGCCGCGCGCCGGGCAGCAGCGCGCGGGGCGGCAGCGCCGCGCAGGCGCGGTTCATCCAGCCGAGCACGACGTCCGGCGCGAAGCGGCCGATCTCGCGCGCCAGCGCCCAGCGGGTCGCCAGGTCGAGCGGCCCGCGGAAGCCGAGCTCGACGACGTCGACGCCGGCCGCGCGCAGGTCGCCCGCGCGCCGCGCGTCGCGGCGGATGGCGACGCGCTGCGCCACGCCGCGGCGCGCGAAGGCCATGGCGAGCCGCTCGAAGAAGGCCTCGGCGCCGCCGACCGGCGCGCCCGCGATCGCCTGCAACAGGCGCGGCGGCCCGCCCGCGGCGCTCATCGCCCGTCCCCGGCGGCGAGCAGCTCGCGCGCCGCGGCCTCGACCGTGTCCACGGCCAGGCTCTCCATCAGCACGCCATGGCCGCGCTCGCCGCGTATCGCGCGTCCCACGAGCTCCTCGAAGCCCTCGGGGCCACGCACGGCCCGCGCCAGGCGTCCCCATGGCCCGTAGCGCCGCTCCGAGCTCGGCCCGAACAGGCCCAGCGTCGGCGCGCCGGCCGCGGCCGCCATGTGCATCAGGCCGGAATCGTTGCCGACGAAGAGCCGCGCCCGCTCGAGGCAGGCCGCGACGTCGAGGAGGTCGGCGCCGGTGGTCATGTCGACCAGCCGCCCGGGCGGGATCGCGGCGAGCAGCGGCGCGACCTGCTCGCGTTCCGATGGCGCGGCGGCCACGAGCACGCGCGCGCCGGCGAGGCTTCCGCCGGGCCCGGCCAGCCGCTCGACGAGTTCCACGAAGCGCCCGACGGGCCAGGTCTTCGCGCCCCAGTTCGCCGCCGGGCCGACCGCGAGCACCGGCGCGTCGCCGGCGAGCAGCGCGGCGGCGCGCGCGCGATGCGCGGGCGAGAGCCAGATCCGCGGCGCGGGCAGGTCGTCGACGCCGGCCAGCGCCGCCAGCTCGCGCACGCGATGGATCCGCGGGAAGGGCTTGCGGTCCACGATCGCGCGACCGCGCAGGAGGAAGCTGGTGGTGAGGGAGCCACGCAGGTCGACCGCCACGTCCCAGCGCGTGCCGAGGACGCTGGCCCAGAGCGCGAACCAGTGGCCGGAGAAGCGGCGCTTCTCCATCACGATGACGCGCTCGAGGCCCGGGACCGCGGCGAAGAGCGGTCGCGCCGCCGGCCCGCAGGCGATGGTGACCCGCGCGCCGGGATGGAGTTCGAGCAGGTGCGCGAGCAGGGCGGTGGACAGCACCGCGTCGCCGATGCGCGTCGCCGTGACGAAGAGGAGGTTCAAGCGGGCACGCGCGGCCCGGAGGCGCTCACCCCGCGAGTTCCTCGAACTCGGCGGCGGCGACCTGCCAGGTACGGCCGCTGCGCGCGGCGCGGCAGGCCTCGCTCATGCGGTCGAAGGCGGCGCGGTCGGTGAGCAGCTCGATCGTGGCCTGCGCGAACTGCGCCTCGCTGGTCGCGACATGCGCCGTCAGCCCGCCAGTCACGCGCTCGAAGAGGACCGGCGCGGCCGGGCGGATCACGGCCGGCAGCCCCACGGCCTGGCTCTCGGCGACCGTGAAGCCGTAGACGTCGTTGGGTCCGCCCGTGTGCAGGAAGGCGCGCGCCGAGCGATAGGCGTCGGCCATGCCGGAATCGCCCTGCGGCCGCATGACGACGATCCCGCGGTCGCGCGCCGCCTGCACCAGGTCGACCAGCGGCTTCACCTGCGGCGGGACCTCGCTGCCGAAGATGCCGCGGTTGAGATGGGCGGAATAGACATGCAGCTCGGCGGTCGGCACCGCCGGGCGGATGCGGTCGATCCAGAGGGTGAGGATCCAGCCGAGGCCGGACTGGGGATGCGCCGTGGTGACCGCGCGCGGCGGGTCGTAGCAGCGCATCGCCTCGTCGCCGAGGTAGTTCGAGGCGAGGCCCGGCGCGAAGACCCGCGTCTCGAGGCCGAGCGGGTTGCCCCAGCGCTTCTGGTGCGCCGCGGAGAAGAACAGGACCAGCGGCCGGAGCCGCGCGAGGATCTCCTCGTTCTCGGGACCCGCGAGATGCGAGAGGTCGCCGGTGCACAACAGGATCCGGCGGCGCGCCGTCGCCACGGTGTCGAGCAGGCGCGGCAGCCGCAGGGCAACCATCGCGTCGCATTCCGCGGGCTTGTCCTTGTCCAGCGGCTCCCATTTCGCGCCCTCGGCCTCGAGCCCGTAGGAGGTGCGGTTGAAGACCAGGACCTCGTGCCCGCGCTGGGCGAGCGCGCCCGCGATGGCGGCGAAGGCCTTCTCGGGGCCGCCCATGGGCTGGCTCGAGGGGCTGTAGCCATCGAAGGCGAAGGAGTCGTCTGCGAGAACGAAGCGCATGGGCGTCGCGTTTATAGGGTCCGGGCCGGTGCTTGCCAAGCCGAGCGGACCCGCCTAGCTCAGTCGCCCATGAACGCTCCCGCGTCCGCCGCCAGCCTCGCCGCCTCCGCATGACCGGACCCGCCCTCGTCCTGCCCGGCGATCGCGCCGTGCTCGCCGTCTCCGGCCCCGACCGAGCGACCTTCCTGCAGGGGCTGGTGTCGAACGACATCGCGCGCGCCATGCGGGGCGAGGCGATCCATGCCGCCCTGCTGACGCCGCAGGGGCGCTTCCTCCACGACTTCGCGATCGTCCCCGACGGGGATCGCCTGCTGCTCGACACGGATGCGACGGGCGCGGAGGCCCTGCGCAAGCGCCTGGCGGCGTACAGGCTGCGCTCCAAGGCGACGATCGAGATCCTCGCCGGCTGGGGCGTGGCGCTCCTGGTCGGGGATGGCGCGGCCGCCGCCATCGGCCTCCCCGGCACGCCGGGCGCCTGCGTGGCCTTCGAAGGCGGCGTGGCGCTCGTCGATCCACGCCTTCCCGCGCTCGGCCTGCGCCTCGTCCTGCCGCGGGAGGGCCTGGCCGCGCTGGGCAACCATGGCTGGCCCGCCGGTTCAACCGCGGACCACGAGGCGCTGCGCCTCTCGCTCGGCGTGCCCGATGGCGCGCGCGACATGGCCGACGGGCTGCTGCTGGAGAACGGCTACGACGAACTGCGCGCGATCGACTGGAAGAAGGGCTGCTATGTCGGCCAGGAGGTCACGGCGCGCATGCGCTATCGCGGCCTCGCCAGGAAGCGCCTCGTGCCCGTGCGCATCGAGGGGCCGCCGCCGCCACCGGGCGCCATCGTGATGCTTGGCGACCAGGAGGCAGGCGAGATGCGCAGCTCGGCCGGGGATCGCGGCCTCGCCCTGCTGCGGCTCGAGGCGATCGAGGCCTGCGCGCGCGACGGCGCGGTGCTCTCCTCGGGCGAGGCGCGGCTCGTGCCCGGCCGCCCGGCCTGGCTCGCTACGGAAGGCTGAGGCCGCTCAGCGGCCGCGACGGGGCTTCCCGCCGCCGCGCGGGCGCGACGGCCCGGGCTTTCGCGCGCCAGCCTTGCCGGCCGGCTTGCCCTTCGCGGCGGCCGTGGCCTTCGCGGAGGCGGGCTTGCGCGCCGCGGCGCGCTTGGCGGCAGGTGCCTTGGCGGGCGCGGGCTTGGCCGGCGCGGGCTTGGCCGGCGCGGGCTTGGCGGCTCCGCGCCCCGGGACCTTGACCGCCACCGGGCGCACGCTCGCCTTGCCGACCGAGACGCGGCCAGCCGCGGGGCGGCGGCCCGAGGCCAGCAGGACGCTGCGGTTGCGCGCCGCGCCCGAGGCGACGCTGCCACGTGCCGCGGCCGGCTTCGACGCCGGCGCGCGCGCCGCCCCGGAGGCGAGCGCCGCCTGCGCCGCGGCCAGCCGCGCGATCGGCACGCGGTAGGGCGAGCACGAGACGTAGTCGAGGCCGGTCTCGGCGCAGAAGCGGATCGAGGCCGGATCTCCGCCATGCTCGCCGCAGATGCCGAGCTTGAGGTCGCCGCGCGTCGCGCGCCCGCGCTCGGCGGCGATGCGCACGAGCTCGCCCACGCCGTCGCGGTCGAGGCTGACGAAGGGATCGACGGACAGGATCTTCGCGGCCTCGTAGGCGTCGAGGAAGGACGAGGAATCGTCGCGGCTGAGGCCGAAGGTCGTCTGCGTGAGGTCGTTGGTGCCGAAGGAGAAGAACTGCGCGGTCTCCGCGATCTCGCCCGCGCGCAGCGCCGCGCGCGGCAGCTCGATCATGGTGCCGAGCTGGTAGGCGACGTCGATGCCCGTGGCCTCGCGCGTCGCCGCGTGCTCCTTCGCGACGAGGTCGCGCATCAGGTCGAGCTCGCGGCGCGTCGCCACCAGCGGGATCATGACCTCGACGAGCGGTGCGTCGGCGCCGGCCCGGATCGCGTCGACCGCGGCGCCGAAGATGGCGCGCGCCTGCATCGCGTAGATCTCGGGATAGGTGATCGCCAGGCGCACGCCGCGATGGCCGAGCATCGGGTTGAACTCGTGGAGGCGCTGCGCGCGCGCCTTGATCGCCGCGACGTCGCGGCCGGTGGCCCGCGCCAGCTCCGCGTAGTCCTCCTCGCGCTGCGGCAGGAACTCGTGCAGCGGCGGGTCGAGCAGGCGGATCGTCACCGGCAGCCCTGCCATGATGGCGAAGAGCTCGGCGAAGTCGCGGCGCTGCATCGGCTCGATGCGCGCCAGCGCGCGCGCGCGGCCCGCGCCGTCCTCGGCCACGATCATCTCGCGCACCGCGAGGATGCGCTCGGGATCGAAGAACATGTGCTCGGTGCGGCAGAGCCCGATGCCCTCGGCGCCGAACTCGCGCGCGGTGCGCGCGTCGAGCGGCGTCTCGGCGTTGGTACGCACCTTGAGGACGCGGAACCCGTCCGCCCAGCCCATCAGCGTGGCGAAGTCCCCGGACAGGCTCGGCTGCACCGTCGGCACCTCGCCGACGAACACCTCGCCCGTGCCGCCGTCCAGCGTGATGCGCTCGCCCGCCTTCACGCGGCGGTCGCGCACGGTCATGTGGCCGGCGGCATAGTCGATGCGGATCTCGCCGGCGCCCGCGACGCAAGGGCGCCCCATGCCGCGCGCCACCACGGCGGCGTGGCTCGTCATGCCGCCGCGCGTCGTCAGGATGCCGGTGGCGGCATGCATGCCGTGGATGTCCTCGGGGCTGGTCTCGACGCGCACCAGCACCACCGCCTCGCCGGCCTTCGCGCGGCGCTCCGCCTCGTCGGCGGAGAAGACCACGGCGCCCGACGCCGCGCCCGGCGACGCCGGCAGGCCGCGCGTGAACTGCGTGCGCGGCGCCTTCGGGTCGAGCGTCGGGTGGAGCAGCTGGTCGAGCGAGGCCGGGTCGATGCGGCGCACGGCGGTGGCGGTGTCGATCAATCCCTCGCGCACCATCTCGACCGCGATGCGCAGCGCGGCCGCGGCGGTGCGCTTGCCGCCGCGCGTCTGCAGCATGTAGAGCCTGCCGCGCTCGACCGTGAACTCGATGTCCTGCATGTCGCGGTAGTGCTGCTCCAGCCGTTCGCGCACCTCGGCGAGCTGCCGGAACACCTCCGGCATCACCTCCTCCATGGAGGGCATGCGCGACTTCTGGCGCTCGCGCCCGCGGATCGTGAGCTGCTGCGGCGTGCGGATGCCAGCGACGACGTCCTCGCCCTGCGCGTTCACGAGGTACTCGCCGTAGAAGACGTTCTCGCCGGTCGACGGGTCGCGGGTGAAGGCGACGCCCGTGGCGCAGTCCTCGCCCATGTTGCCGAACACCATCGCCTGCACGTTGACCGCCGTGCCCCAGTCCTCGGGGATGGAGTTGAGGCGGCGATAGGTGATCGCGCGCTGGTTCATCCAGCTGGAGAAGACGGCGCCGATCGCGCCCCAGAGCTGTTCGCGCGGGTCCTGCGGGAAGGGCCGGCCCAGCTCGGCCTCGACCATCGCCTTGTAGCGACCGACCAGCTCGCGCCAGTCCTCGGCGGCCAGCTCGGTGTCGAGCGAGACGCCCTTCTCGTCCTTCACCTGCTCGAGCAGCTCCTCGAAATGGTGGTGGTCGATGTCCAGCACGACGTTGCCGTACATCTGGATGAAGCGCCGGTAGCTGTCCCAGGCGAAGCGCTCGTTGCGCGCCGAGGCGGCGAGCGCGGCCACGGTGGAGTCGTTGAGCCCGAGGTTCAGGACGGTATCCATCATGCCGGGCATCGAGGCGCGCGCGCCCGAGCGCACGGAGACGAGCAGCGGGTCGCGCGCGTCCCCGAAGCGGCGGCCGACGACGCGCTCGACCTGCGCCAGCGCCGCCTTCACCTGCGCCTCGAGCTCGGCAGGGTAGCTGCGCCCATGCGCGTAGAAATGCGTGCACACCTCGGTGGTGATGGTGAAGCCGGGCGGGACCGGAAGGCCGAGGTTGCTCATCTCCGCGAGGTTCGCGCCCTTGCCGCCGAGCAGGTCGCGCATCCGGGTGCCGCCCTCGCTGCGCCCCTCGCCGAACGAGTAGACCCACTTCGCCATCTTCGCCTCGTCAGCCTTCGATCCGCGTGAAGTCCGCCACGCGGCCCAGCGTCGCGCGGATGCGCGAGAGGAGCCGCAGGCGGTTGGCGCGCAACGCCGGGTTCGCGTCGTTGACGGTCACCTGGGCGAAGAACGCGTCGACCGGCGTCCTTAGTCCCGCCAGCGCGGCCATCGCGGCGGCGAAGTCCTCGCGCGCGAGCGCCGCGTCGACCACCGGCGCGGCGGCGCGCAGCGCCGCGTCGAGCGCCTTCTCCTCGGCAGCCGCGAGGTCGGCCGGCACGACCTCGCCGTCGTGGCGACGGCCGTCCTTCTTCTCCTCGATCGCGACGATGTTGGCGCCGCGGCGGAAGGCCACCAGCAGGTTCGCGCCATCCTCGCCGCCGAGGAACGCCTTGAGCGCCTCGACCCGCGCCAGCAGGCGCACGAGGTCGTCCTCGCCGCCGAGGGCGAAGACCGCGTCGATCAGGTCGTGGCGGACGCCCTGCTCCTTGAGCGCGACCTTGAGCCGGTCGGCGAAGAAGGCGGCGAGCTCGGCAGCCGGGGACGCGCCGGCGGCGTCGCCGAGCTGCCCGGCATAGAGGCGATGCGCCGCGTCGAAGGCGGCCACCAGGCCGAGCCGCAGCCGGTTCTCGACGACGAGGCGGACGACGCCGAGCGCGGCGCGGCGCAGCGCGAAGGGATCCTTCGAGCCGGTCGGCTTCTCGCCGATGGCGAAGAACCCGACCAGCGTGTCGAGCTTGTCGGCGAGCGCGACGGCGACGGAGACCGGCGCGGAGGGGCAGCGATCGCCAGGGCCGAGCGGCGAGTAGTGCTCGCGCACCGCCTCGGCGACCTCTGGCGCCTCGCCGTCTGCCAGCGCGTAGTAGCGGCCCATGGTGCCCTGCAGCTCGGGGAACTCCCCCACCATGCCGGTCGAGAGGTCGGCCTTGGCGAGGAGCGCGGCGCGCTGCGCCTGCTCGCGCGCGCAGCCCGGGACGCTGGCCGCGAGCCCGGCCGCCAGCGCCTGCAGGCGCACGACCTTGTCCTCGAGCGTGCCGAGGCGCGCGTAGAACGTGCGCTCGCGCAGCGCGGGCACGCGCGTGTCGAGCCGCGCCCTGCGGTCCTGGTCCCAGAAGAACTTCGCGTCGGAGAGACGCGCGCGCAGCACGCGCTCGTTGCCCGCGACGATGTTCGCGGCGCCCGAAGCGTCGGTCGCCATGTTGGCGACGACCACGAAGCGCGGCGCGGTGGCGCCGGACGCGTCGACCAGCGTGAAGTAGCGCTGGTGCGCGCGCATCGAGGTGGCGAGCACCTCCGGCGGCAGCGACATGAACTCGGCGTCGATCGTGCCGGCATGCGCGACGGGCCACTCGACGAGGCCCGCGACCTCGTCGAGAAGGCCGGGATCGTCCTTGAGGACCAGCCCCTGCGCGGCGGCGACCGCCCTGGCCTGGCGCTCGACCTCGGCGCGGCGCTCGACCGGATCGAGGATCACGAAGGCCTGTCGCAGGCGATCGCGGTAGTCGGCGAAGCCCGCCACGGCGAAGGCCGCCGGCGCCAGGAAGCGATGGCCGCGCGTGCGGTCGCCGAAGGCGATGCTGCCGGCGCCGAGCTCGATCGCGCCTTCCAGCACGCGGCCGTCGAGCAGCGCGACGACGCCGTGCAGGGGCCGTACCCAGGTGGCGCGGTTGGCGCCCCAGCGCATCGACTTCGGCCAGGGGAACTGCGCCACGGCCGCGCGGATCGCGGCCGCGGCCGCGCTCGCCGCGTCGGTGCCCGCCACGCGGCGCACGAAGACCCAGGACTCGCCCTTGCCGTCGGCGCGCTTCTCGCAGTCGTCGAGCGTGCGTCCCTCGCCCAGCTTGCGCAGGAAGCCCTGCACGGCCTGCTCGGGCGCGCCGACGCGCGGGCCCTTGACCTCCTCGACGCGGTCGGGCGTCGCCAGCGGCAGTCCCTCGACGACCAGCGCCAGGCGCCGCGGCGTGGCGAAGGCGCGCGCGGAGGTCCAGGACAGGCCCGCGGCCTTCAGCCCGTCGCAGGCGAGGCGCTGCAGGTCGTCCGCGGCGCGCGCCTGCATGCGCGCGGGGATCTCCTCGGAGAACAGCTCGACGAGAAGCTCAGCCATGGGGCGCCTGGTTCGCGAGCCAGCGCTCGCAGCATGCCTTGGCGAGCGCGCGCACCCGGCCGATATAGGCCTGGCGCTCGGCGACCGAGATCGCGCCGCGCGCGTCGAGCAGGTTGAAGCGATGGCTCGCCTTGATGCACTGGTCGTAGGCGGGCAGCGCGAGGCCGCGCGCGAGCAGCGCCTCGCACTCCTTCTCCGCGTCGCGGAAGTGCTGCAGCAGCATCGCCACGTCCGCGTGCTCGAAGTTGTGCCGCGAATACTCGACCTCGGCCTGGTGGAAGACGTCGCGGTAGAGCACCGGCGCGCGGCTGCCGGGATCGTTGAATGGCAGGTCGTAGACGCTGCGGCGATCGAAGAGGTACATCGCCAGGCGCTCGAGCCCGTAGGTCAGCTCGACAGGCACGGGATCGCACTCGATGCCGCCGACCTGCTGGAAATAGGTGAACTGCGTCACCTCCATGCCGTCGCACCAGACTTCCCAGCCGAGGCCCCATGCGCCGAGCGT
>JBEGVV010000069.1:0-32888 GCA_041178225.1 Pseudomonadota bacterium
GCGTCGTGTTCCGCCCCGTCACCTGCATGCGGTAGATGCCGAGGTTGAAGCCGTCCTCGCGCTTGCCCGACGGCCCCTTCGTCACCACCAGCGGCCAGGTGATCAGCGGCGCGGGCTCGCCAGGCCAGCAGGTCTGCACCGGCAGCCTGCCGAGGTCGATGTCGTTCCCGGTGAGCACGACCTCCTGGCAGGGCGCCGTGCCGAACATCCGGCTGGCGGGCTTCATCGCCAGCACCGTCTTGGCCAGTGGCAGGAGCTCGAGCGCCTCGCGCCATCCCTCCGGCGGCTGCGGCTGGCGCAGGAAGGCCAGCGTCTCGCCGACCTCGCGCAGCCGGTCGGGCGTGCGGTCCATGCCCCAGGCGACGCGCTCGACCGTGCCGAAGAGGTTGACCAGGACCGGGATCGGCGAGCGCGTGCCGTCGGCGCGGATCGCGTTCTCGAACAGCACGGCAGGGCCCTTCGTCGCGAGCAGTCGCGTCTGGATCTCCGTCATCTCCAGCACGGTGGAGACAGGCTCGCGCACGCGCACGAGGCGTCCCTCGCGCTCGAGATGGTCGATGAAGTCGCGTAGCGAGGCATAGGGCATCGGGGAGGGTCCGTGCGAGGAGGCGGGCAGTCCAGTCGAAGTATCGGCCATGATAGACTAGGACGTCGCCGCCGGAGTTCGATCCCGTCCCATGCCGACCGCCTTTCCGCCCGACTTCGCCGACATGCTCGCGCCCGGTGCCGCGCGGCGCATCGCGCGCCATGCCGGCGCGCTCGCCTCCGCGCCCGCGGGAGAGGCCGGCTTCCTGTCGCTCGCCTCCTGCCTGGCTCCGGAGTCCTGCGCGCGCGGCCTCGCCGCGCTCGAGGCGACGATGCTGCCCCTGCTCTCGCGCATCGACGTGCCCATCCCCGCGGCGACGATCTGGAACCAGACGCGCAGCTTCCAGGAGCGGCTGCCGAAGGTCGCGCGGCTGCGCACCGCCTACCTGGAGCGCCGCGGCACGCGGGCCTGGCGCGCCGCGGAGGGGATCGGGGTCCTCGGCCTGCTGCGCTCGCCGGGGCTGCGCGCGCTTGGCGAGGCGCTGGCCGGCCGGCCGCTGAAGCCGGGCGCGGGCTGCCAGGTGCTGTGCTACGGCGCGGGCGACTACATGGGCCCGCACCACGACCACCACCCGGACATCCCGGGCGCGCGGGACGGCTATCTCGACATCCATCTCGGCTTCAGCACGCCCGCGGTCGCCAGCCAGCGCCTCGTGCACGCGCGCGACGGCCACCTGTCGCAGGTGGTCGAGCTCGCCCGCCCCGGGCTCGTCAACGCCTACAGGCTGCCCTTCTGGCACCAGGTCGCGCCGCTCGAGCCGCGGCGCGGCGCCGACCCGGAGGCGGCGCGGCGCTGGGTCCTGCTCGCGAGCTTCCGCTTCGCGCGCTGAGCGCCGCGCGAAGGGCCTTGCCTTGCGCGCGGCAGCCGTCCTAATTCCGCAGCCATGACCGACACGCTCCCGGACCGCCTGAGCTGCGACCCGCGCAGCCCCTTCCACGACGAGGCCCTGCTGTCGCGGGGCATCGGCATCATGTTCAACGGCGTCGAGAAGCGGAACGTCGAGGAATACTGCGTCAGCGAGGGCTGGATCCGCGTTGCCGTCGGCAAGACGCTCGACCGCCGCGGCAATCCCCTGACCGTCACCCTCAAGGGCAAGGTCGAGCCCTTCTTCGAGGACGCGCGCAAGGCCTGAGCGCGATCCTGTCCTAACGGGCACAAGCATGGGAGAGCGCGGCATGACCGAACTCACGTCCGAGCAGGAGGCGCTGCGCGAGCGCGCCCGCGCGCTGGCCGCGGAGATCGCGCCCGGCGCGGCGGAGACCGACCGCAGCGAGGCCTATCCCTGGCACGTCGTCGCGCGGATGCGCGAGGCTGGCTTCTTCGGCATGACGATCCCGCGCGAGCACGGCGGTGGCGGCCTCGGCTACCTGGAGGCCGTGCTGGTCGTCGAGGAGATGGCGAAGGCCTGCGCCGTCGCGGGCCGCATCGCGGTCGAGGCCAACATGGGCGCGATCGGCGCGATCATGGCCTACGGGACCGACGCGCAGCGTCGCCTCGCCGCCTCCCTGGTCCTGTCCGGCGACAAGCCCGCGATCTGCATCACCGAGAAGGGCGCGGGTTCCGCCGCGACCGAGATGCGCACGACGGCGACGCGCCGCGGCGACCGCTGGGTCATCGAGGGCGACAAGACCTGGATCACGGGTGGCGGCGTCTCGCGGCTGCACCTCGTCTTCGCGCGCGCGATCGACGGCGGGAAGGAACTCGGGATCGGCGGCTTCATCGTGGTGCGCCAGGGCGAGGGCGACCCGCGCGGCCTCGTCGTGGCGCGGCGCATCCCGTCGATGGGCCTGAAGGGCATGCCCGAGGCGGAGCTGCGCTTCGAGGGGCTGGAGGTCGCCGACGACATGGTGCTGCGCCCGCCCGGCGGCTTCGGCAAGGGCTTCGGCGCGCTGATGGACGCCTACAACGCGCAGCGCTGCGGCGCCGCGACGGCGGCGCTGGGCATCGCCGCGGGCGCCTTCGACGAGGCGCTCGCCTACGTGCAGCGCCGCGAGCAGTTCGGCCGACCGATCTGCGAGTTCCAGGGCCTGCAATGGATGCTGGCCGACATGTCGATCGCGCTCGATGCCTCGCGCGCGCTGGTCTGGCGCGCCGCGCGCTCCAGCGGGAAGGCCGGGTTCCCCGACCGCTTCCTCGCGGCGCAGGCGAAGGTGATGGCGGCCGACACGGCGATCCGCGTCACCAACGACGCGCTGCAGCTCTGGGGCGCCGCCGGCTACAGCCGCGACAACCCGATGGAGCGCCACGTCCGGGACGCGCGCATGTTCGCCATCGCCGGTGGCACCGCGCAGGTCCTGCGCACGCAGGTCGCGGCGAAGCTGCTGGGCCGCCGCCTGCCGCAGACGCGCGACGGCTACCTCGCCGAGGCCGCGGCGAGGGCCGCGGAGTGACCGGCGCCCCGACGACGACCGCGGGCGCGATCGCGCGCCGGCTGCGCGACGCCGGCTGCCGCTGGGCCTTCGGCATCCCGGGCGGCGAGGTGCTCGCGATCATGGCCGCGCTCGACGCCGAGGGGATCGAGTTCGTCCTCGCCAAGCACGAGAACTGCGCGGGCTTCATGGCGGAGGGCACGCATCGCGTGACCGGCGCGCCGGGCGTGCTGGTGGCGACGATCGGCCCGGGCGTGTCCAACGCGGTCAACGCGATCGCCAACGCACAGCAGGACCGCGTGCCGCTCGTCTTCCTGACCGGCTGCCTCGACGCGGCGGAGGAAGCCACCTACACGCACCAGGTCTTCGACCACGCGCAGGTGCTGCGGCCGCTGGTGAAGGCGACGTTCCGCGCCGACCCGGCCTCGATCGCGACGGTGATCGACAAGGCCGTGGCGCTCGCGATGGACCACCCGCGCGGCCCGGTGCATGTCGACATCCCGATCGGCGCCGCGACCGCGCCCGCCGCGCCAGCGATCGTGCCGCGCCGCGCGGAACCGCTGCCGACGGCGCCCGCCCCAGGCCCGGCGCTGGAGCAGGCGCGCGCCTGGCTCGCCGAGGCGCGCCGGCCCGTCGCCGTGGTCGGGCTCGAGGCGATCGCCCATGGCGCCGAGGCGGCGTTCCGCGACTTCGTGCATCGCCACCGCATCCCGGCGATCGCGACCTACAAGGCGAAGGGCGTGCTCGACGAGGCGCGCGATCCCTGGAGCCTCGGCGGTGCCGGGCTCTCGCCGGTCGCCGACCGCATGCTGCTGCCGCTGCTCGCGGGCTCGGACCTCGTGCTGCTCGCGGGCTACGACCCGATCGAGCAGCGCATCGGCTGGCGCCAGCCCTGGGCGGAGGGCGCGCGCGTGGTCGAGTTCTGCAGCGTGGCCAACACCCACTACATGCACCAGGCGGCGCTGAGCTTCGTGTGCGACGTCGGCGCGGGCCTGCGCGCGCTGGGCGAGGGCGTCGCCGGCGCCTCGCAATGGCGCCCGGCCGAGGTGGCGGAACTGCGCGGCCGGCTGCGCGCCGCCTATCGCCCCGACGAGGAATGGGGCCCGGCTGCGATCTGCGACGTCGCGCGGCGGATCCTGCCCGACGACACGATCGCCACGACCGACGCGGGCGCGCATCGCATCCTCTTCAGCCAGGTCTGGGACTGCCGCCTGCCCGGGACGCTGTTCCAGTCGACCGGGCTCTGCACCATGGGCTGCTCGCTGCCGCTGGCCGCGGGCGCCAAGCTTGCCGCCCCGGACCGCGTGGTCGCGTGCTTCGTCGGCGATGGCTGCCTCGAGATGGTGCTCGGCGAGCTCGCGACGCTGCGCGACCGCGCGCTGAAGGTGATCTTCCTCGTCTTCGTCGACGAATCCCTCGCGCTGATCGAGCTCAAGCAGCGGGGCTCGCAGCTGCCGAGCCTCGGCGTCGGCTTCGGCGGCACGGACTTCGCCGCCGTGGCGCGCGCGATGGGCGGCGAGGGCCACGAGGTCGGCGACCGCGCGGGGCTGGAGGCTGCGCTGCGCCGCGCGCTGGCGGCGGACCGCTTCAGCGTCATCGCCTGCCGCATCCCCGCCCGCAGCTACGACGGGCGCATCTGAGCCGCGATCGCGCGCCCTCCGCTCAGCCCGCGGCGGGGGCGGGCGGCTCGTCCTTGTAGGGGCCGTGGCGCAGGAATTCCTCGACGCGCGCGGGCCGCAGCACATGGGTGCGCGGCTCCACCGCGAGGAACCCGCCATCCAGCCCGACCAGCGGTATGGGCAGGTTGCGGCGGCTGAAGACGCGGCGCATCGACGCCGAGTGCTCGACCATGCCCTCGCGCTCGTCCTCGTCGACGGCGAAGAGCGCCTCGTAGGCGGCGACGAACTCGCGCACGAAGTCGCGGTCGACCACCTGCAGGTTGCTCAGGATCCAGCAGCGGTCCTCGAAGTCCCAGTAGTACGCAAGGCCGACGAGCTTCCGCTCGCGCGTGAAGTAGGGGAAGAAGGGGAAGGCGCGGCAGGCCATCGAGCGGTTGTCGCGCTCGCAGAACTGCACGCCCTTGCACTCCACGGCGGCGCAGGAGGCGTGCATGTCGGCCACGATCTTCCTGCCCGCCGAGTCCTTCGGCACGTAGTCGCGCCAGAGGTCGGTGCGCGACTTCAGCAGTTCGTATTCCGACTTGTCGACGATCGGCACCGCGTGGTCGGCGGTGCAGCAGACCGGTATCCCCTCGTTGTGGGGCGCGCATTTGCGCCCGCAGTCGTAGCGGGAGACCGGTGCGGTGAAGGCCGCGTAGACGCGGGCATAGTCCTCGGGCTTGGCTGCCATGTCTTTTCGCCGTGGGTGATGTCGTGCCGCAGGGGCGCGGGTTTAAGGAGCGGTAAAGGGTGGGCCGCTAGCCTGTCTCCCGCGAATCGATTTCCGGAGAATACCGATGTCGGAGTATTGGGTCGTCGGCGGCGAATTCGTCGACTCCAAATTCAACGCCCTGGTGCCAGGCCGCGACCAGGAGCGCTACGGCCCCTTCCCGGACTACGAGTCCGCCCGCAAGGAGTGGCAGGCCCGCACGATGGCGACGGTCGACAACGCCCTCGTGCGCTACCAGGTCGTCAACGAGCGCGCCCGCGCCGCGGCCTGACCGGGCCGGGGCGCCTGGCGGTGCCCCGCCTCAATCGACCAGGCGGGCCCAGATCTTCTCGAACTCGAGGTGGTGGCGGGCGAAGACGGCCGTGAGCGCGGGATCGAAGTCCCGCTCGGGCCTGATCCGGTCGTCGCCCACGGTCAGTATCCTGACCGCGTGCTCGTGGGTGAAGGCCGGCTTGTAGGGGCGCGCCGAGCGCAGCGCGTCGTAGATGTCCGCGAGCTGGACGATCCGCGCGCTCAGCGGGATCGCGTCCCCCGCCAGCCGGCGCGGGTAGCCGGTGCCGTCCCATTTCTCGTGGTGGCAATAGGCGATGTCGGCGGCCATCGCCAGGCGCGGGTTGTCCTTCAGGATCAGCCAGCCATACTCGGAATGGCGATTGATCTCCTCGCGCTCCGCGGGATCCAGGCCGCCGCGCTTCTTGAGCACGGCCGCGTCGACCGACATCTTCCCGACGTCGTGCAGGGCCGCCGAGTAGCGGATCTCCCGGCACCATTCCGCGGGCTGCCTGAGCAGCTTCGCGATCATGTAGCTGTACTCGTTGACGCGCAGGATGTGGTTGCCGGTGTCCTCGTCGTGCAGCTCGGCGGCGCGCGCGAGCAGCCCGACCGACACCTGGAAGGCGCGTTCGGTCTCGCGCTGCAGCCCGGCGATGCGCCGGCTCTGGCGGTTGAGCTCGACGTTCTGGCGCGAGATGCGGTCGAGCATGTCGGCGCGCTCGATCGCGGTGCCGACGAAGTGGTTCAGCGGCGCGAGCAGCGCGGCGTGCGAGGCCCGGAAGGGAACAGGGCCGCGGCCATGCTCGTCGAGGCGGTTGATCAGCTGGACGACGCCGACCACGACCCCATCCCCGTTCTTCATCGGGAAGGCGAGGATCGAGCGTGTCGTATAGCCGAGCGCGATGTCCGAGGCCGGGTTGAAGCGGAATGGCATCTTCGCGGAGATGCGGTAGGCGTCCGGGATCCTCAGCATCTTCCCGGTCTCCGCGGCATAGCCTGCGATCGATGCCGTGTTCAGCGGCACGCGAAGCCCGGCCCTGGGCACGGGGATGCGGTCGTTCTGGAAATGCGTGGCTTCCAGCCACTTCTTCCCGCCCTCGCGGCGGACGAGGAAGATCGTCCCTGCCTCGGCGCCCGTCAGCTTGCGGCTGTGGGTGAGCACCCGGCCCATCATCTCCTCGGAGGAGACGCTCGCCGAGATCGAGAGGAACTCGCTGAAGTCTATCGTCTTGCCCATGCGCGATCGGACCTTTCCGGACCGTTTGCGCTGCAGGCTACACCGGAATGGATGTTCCGGGCATCCGATCCGTCACACCGTGGCCTTGGGCTTCGTGGCGAGGTGCTCCTGCAGCCGGGGCATCAGCTCGACCAGGTTGCAGGGGCGGTGCCGGTTGTCGAGCTGCCACTTCAGGATCTCCTCCCAGCCATCGCGGCAGGCGGAGGGGGAGCCGGGCAGGGCGAACACGTAGGTGCCGCCGGCGACGCCGCCGACGGCGCGGCTCTGGATCGTCGAGGTCCCGATCTTGGGCCAGCTGATCCAGCGGAACATCTCGCCGAAGCCGTCGATGCGCTTCTCGAGGAGCGATTCCACGGCCTCGGGCGTGACGTCCCGGCCGGTGACGCCGGTGCCGCCGGTGGAGACGACGACATCGACCTGGCTGTCGGCGATCCAGGCGCGGATGGCGCCGGCGATCTCCGCCACGTCGTCGCGCACGATGCGACGCGCATGCACCACGTGCCCGTCGCGGCGGATCATCTCCGCGAGCGCGTCGCCGGACCTGTCGTCGGCGGCGCCCCGGGTGTCGGAGACCGTCAGGATCGCGATGTTGACCGGCAGGAAGGGGCGGCTCTCATCGATCTTTGGCATTGGGGCCGATCGCTCTGGCTGTCAGGGACACCGGAGGAACGTAGCTCGGCCAGGCGCCCTGGGCGACCGCGTCGAGCGAAGGGGCGGGCTGGCCCATGCGCTCCGAATACATCCAGTAGGAATAGAGGACGCGGGTGATGAAGTGCCGCGTCTCGGGCGAGGGCAGCGTCTCGATCGCCAGCAGCGCGTCCTCGCGGGTTTCCTCGTCGCGCTGGTCGCGGCGCTGCTTCCAGCGCACGACCGTGCCGGGGCCCGCGTTGTAGGACGCGGCAAGGCGGATGAGGTCGCCGCCAACCGGCTCGCTCTCCAGCAACTGCTGGAGGTAGCGCTGGCCCAGCGTCATGTTGAAGGACGGGTCGTGGAGCCGCGCGTTCCTGACCGGCCCGCCATTGAGCATCGCCGCGGTGCGGGGCATGAGCTGCATCAGGCCGCGCGCGCCGGCGGGGCTGACGGCGCGGGGGTCGAAGCGCGATTCCTGCCGGATGAAGGCGTAGACGAGGGCGGGATCCACCGCGAAGCCCTCGCTGGGCTGCCAGGGCGGGATCGGGTAGGCGCTCGAATCGAAGGGTCGGGTGTCCTCTCCGCTGTCGCGGCCGAGCCTGGCGGCGAGGCCGGAGAGGTTCGCGCGCAGCGCGACCGCGAAGAGGGCGGTGCGCTGGTCTCGCGGCGCCGCCTCGGCGAGGCGGGCGAACTCGGCCTCGGCGCGGGCCTGCTGGCCGGCCTGCAGGAGCATGAAGCCGCGCTGGCCCGCCGGGTGGCGCTGCAGGGTCACGATCTGCTCCTGCGTGGTCTCCGGCATCTCCCAGTTGAAGGGCATGCCGCGGCCGAGCGAGCGGATTGCGAGGAGGCCGTAGAAGCTGCGCGGATGCTTCGCCGCGACCTCTAGCCAGGGATCGACCCGGTCGAAGCGCTTCGCCCGCAGGTGCGAGCGTGCCGCCCAGAAGCCGGCCGCCGAGACTTCCCATGCATGGGCGCGCGGCAGGCGGGCGAGGTCCTCGAAATGGCCCGCGGCCGAGGCGAAGTCCTCGAGCGCGAAGGCCGCCAGCCCGGCGACCCAGTAGGCGCGCGGCGCGTTCGACCGCGCGGCGGCCTCGCGGGAGATCCTCAGCGCGCCGGCCTCGTCGTCGCGCGCGAAGAGGCCCGCGGCGATGCGGGTCAGGAAATGGTCCTGCTCGCCCTCGGTCAGCAGGCGGCGAGCCTCGGCGGAACGGACCGCCGCCTCGGCCTTGTCGAGCTCGGCGGCGCGCATCGACGCGAGGAGCCGGGCGCGGAGCCGGTCGCGGGCGCCCGCATCCTTGCGCGACAGGTCGCTCCGGCCCGGCGGCATGCGTGCCTCCTTGCCGGGGCCGAGGTCGTTGATCGCCGCGCCGGGGGAAACGGCCCTGGCGGCCCGGCTGGCGGGCTTGTCCAGCCCGGCGCCGGGGTGGAGCGCCGTCGCGGCGGCGCGGATGGCCGGGACGTCGCGGTGGTCGGGGTTGTCGCGCAGCCAGCCGGCGAACTCGGCGGCGCGCGGCTTCGCCTCCGGCGAGAGCAGGTACTCGGCGCGGACATCGGCGGCGAGGCGCGTGTCGCCCACGCGCTCGAGCGCGTGGCTGGCGGCCCGGAGGTTGCCGCGGCCGGCCGCGGCGAAGGCCTCGCGATAGGCGGAGGCGTCGGCGGGTTCGAGCGGCTGGGGCAGGGAGAGGTTGGCCGGGCGGACATGCGGCCCGAGCCGGAAGATCGCGGCGCTGTCGGTCCCCGCGGCGTCCTGCTGCGCCTCCGGGGCGACCGGGACCTGCGCGTGCGCGGGGTCCGGCAGGAAGCCGAGCAGGCCGGCCAGCGACGCCACGAGGATGGCGGTCCGGCTGATCGGCGAGGCGGCTTGCGCGCGCCTTGAAGTATTCCTGCGTCTGCCCAGCATGGCGGCGAGTCAGGTACAGGACTGGCCGCAAGGCGATCAAGCAGAAATTGTCAGGTTTTCCAAGTGGATGTGGACAAGTTTATTTCTGTTCGTGCACTTCGTTTAATTTGTCTGGCCCGACAATTTGTTTTTGATCGTCAATAAATCACGCCACGACTCCCTCTTCTGTCCGGGAGAGCGCAAGAGATAGGCGGGATGAAATGTTGCGATTGTTTGCAGGCTCCGGCCCGAGGGCAGGCGGTAGTCGTGCCACCTGCCGCGCAGGCGGCCGATGCCGCCGGTGGTGCCGAGCAGCGCCTGCGCCGCGGAGGCGCCGAGCAGGACGAGGATCTCGGGCGAGGCGAGCTCGATCTGGCGCTGGATGAAGGGCAGGCAGGCGGCGACCTCGGCCGTGGTCGGCGGCCGGTTGCCGGGCGGCCGCCAGTAGATGGCGTTGGCGATGTAGACGTTCGTGGCACGGTCGAGGCCGATCCAGCCGAGCATCCGGTCGAGCAGCTGGCCCGAGACCCCGACGAAGGGCTTGCCCTGGCGATCCTCGTCCGCGCCCGGCGCCTCGCCCACCAGCATGACCCGCGAGCCCGGGACGCCGTCGCAGAACACCGTGCTGGTGGCGGTCATCTTCAGGCTGCAGCCATCGAAGCCGCGCAGCGCGGCCTCCAGCTCGGCCAGACTGCCGGCCGCGGCGGCCAGGGCCCGGGCGCTCGCGGCGGCCTCGGCGCCGCCCGCGGTGGACAGGCCCTGGGCGGCAGCGGTCGCCGGCGCGGGCTCGATGGCCGGCCGGGCCGCCCCGGGGGAGGGCTGGTCCGCCGGCATGGCTGCGAGGATGGCGGGGGCGGGGCGGGAAGGCGCGGCTGGCGCGGCGGCGAGGCGGTCGACCGGCGCGTCGGCGATCGCCTCGTCGGCGCCCATCTCGACCAGCCAGGCCAGGGTCGCGAGGTCGTTCGACATGCAAGCACCGTAGCATGGCGGACATGGCTTGCCCTATATGACGGGCTCCCCAGGGTCGAGAAGCGGGTCAATCGAATGTCGCGCGATCGGATGGACTACGACGTCGTGATCGTCGGTGCCGGGCCCGCCGGGCTGGCCGCCGCGATCCGCCTGAGGCAGCTCGCCATCGAGCATGGCCGCGACCTCTCGGTCTGCGTGCTGGAGAAGGGCTCGGAGGTCGGCGCCCATATCCTCTCCGGCGCGGTGATGGAGCCGCGCGCGCTCGACGAGCTGATCCCCGACTGGCGCGAGAAGGGCGCCCCGCTCGACACGCCGGCGCGCGAGGACAGGTTCCTGTTCCTGACCGCGAAGCGCGCCATCCGCCTGCCGACGCCGCCGCAGATGAACAACCACGGCAACTACATCGTCAGCCTGGGCAACGTGTGCCGCTGGCTTGCGCAGCAGGCCGAGGCGCTGGGCGTCGAGATCTTCCCGGGCTTCGCCGCCGCCGAGCTGCTCTTCGCCGAGGATGGCCGCGTCAGCGGCGTCGCCACCGGCGACATGGGCATCGGCAAGGACGGCGAGAGGACCGCCGGCTACCAGCCGGGCGTCGAGCTGCATGGACGGGCCACCCTGTTCGCGGAGGGCGTGCGCGGCTCGCTCGCCAAGAAGCTGTTCGAGCGCTTCGACCTGCGCGACGGCGTCGGCCCGCAGACCTTCGGCCTCGGCATCAAGGAGCTCTGGGAGATCGATCCGGCCCGGCACAGCGAGGGCACGATCATCCACACGATCGGCTGGCCCCTCGACTGGGAGACCTATGGCGGGTCGTTCCTCTACCATCTCGGCGCGAACCAGGTCGCCGTCGGCTTCGTGACCGGCCTCGACTACCGCAACCCCTACCTTTCGCCCTTCGAGGAGTTCCAGCGCTTCAAGACGCATCCCGCGATCCGCGGCTTCTTCGAGGGCGGGCGGCGCGTGGCCTACGGCGCGCGCGCCATCAACGAGGGTGGCTTCCAGGCCATTCCCCGGCTCGTCTTCCCGGGCGGCGCGATCATCGGCTGCTCGGCCGGCTTCGTGAACGTCCCGAAGATCAAGGGCAGCCACACCGCCATGAAGTCGGGCATGCTCTGCGCCGAGGCGGCCTTCGCGGCACTGGCGCAGGACGGGCCCGTGGGCACGCTCGACGCCTACCCGGCGGCGCTGGAGGCGTCCTGGGTCTGGGAGGAACTGCGTTCCGTGCGCAACATCCGCCCGGCCTTCCAGAAGGGCCTCTATGTCGGCCTCGCGCATGCGGCGCTCGACACCTACGTCTTCCGCGGCAAGGCCCCCTGGACGCTGCGCCACCACGCGGACAACGAATCCCTCCGCCCCCTCGCCGCCTCCACCCCGATCGCCTACCCGAAGCCGGACGGCAGGGTCTCCTTCGACCGCCTCTCCTCGGTGTTCCTCTCGAACACCAACCACGAGGAGAACCAGCCGGCCCACCTGAAGCTGCGGGATCCCTCGGTCCCGGTCGCGCACAACCTCGCGCTCTACGACGCGCCGGAGCAGCGCTACTGCCCTGCCGGCGTCTACGAGATCGTGGGGAGGGAGGACGCGTCCGGGCCGCGCCTGCAGATCAACGCGCAGAACTGCGTCCACTGCAAGACATGCGACATCAAGGACCCGACCCAGAACATCGACTGGACGGTCCCCGAGGGCGGCGGGGGCCCCAACTACCCGAACATGTAGCCCTGCCGCGCGGCGAGCCGCCGCGCTATGTTGCCCGACGATGCCGCATCACCCGACGAAA
Organism: Pseudomonadota bacterium; assembly: GCA_041178225.1. Lineage (GTDB taxonomy): Bacteria > Pseudomonadota > Alphaproteobacteria > CACIAM-22H2 > CACIAM-22H2 > CAIOSQ01. The sequence goes on from JBEGVV010000069.1 coordinate 12,103, forward strand.
CGACCCTGGCCGGGCCGCGCGATCGCGCCGCTCCTCGCCTTCCTTGCAGCCTTCGCGCCCGTCGCGGCGTCGCTGGCCTCCACGGACGCCGTGCAGCCCTCGCGCAGCGCCGTCGGCAACTACCTCGCCGCGCGCCACGCCGAGCGCCAGCGCGACCAGGCAAGCGCGGCGCGCTTCTTCGAGGCCGCCCTGCGCGGCGAGGCCGGCAACTTCGACATCGAGCAGCGCCTGCACGCGGCGCTGGTCGCCGAGGGCGACTTCCCGCGCGCCCTCGTGGCCGCGCGCCGCATCGCCGAGCGCTCCCCGGCCAACGCCGCGGCGGCGCTGACCCTCGCGGTCGACGCCGTGGCCCGCGGCGAATGGGACGAGGCGGGCAGGCGCCTCGCGGAGATCCCCCTGCAGGGCGTGAACCGGCTGCTCTTCCCGCTGCTGCGCGCCTGGGCGGAGGCCGCGCGTGGCAACGCCTCCGCGCTCGATGCCGTGAAGCCCCTCGCCGACATGGCCGAACTGCGCGGGATCGTGGACTTCCACTCCGCGCTCGTCTCGGCCCTGCTCGGGCGCCACGAAGACGCCGAGGCCGCGTTCCGCCGGGTGACGGGCGCCGATGGCGCGCTGACGCCGCGCGTGGCCGAGGCCTTCGCGGCCTTCCTCGTGGCACGCGGGCGCGACGCCGAGGCGCGCGCGATGCTCGACGCCGCGGCCGCCCGCGACCGCGACTCCCTCGCCTTCGCGATGCTCCGCGCCCAGGTCGAGCCGGGCGGGCGCAGGCCCGCGCCCACGGACGCGCGCGCCGGCTTCGCGGCCGCGCTCTTCGACGTGGCCACCGTCCTGCGCGGCGAGGGCGATGGCGCCCTCGCCATGCCCTATGCGCGGCTTGCCACCGTGCTGGCGCCGGCCGAAGCGGGCGCGCTCCTGCTCGTGGGCGACGTCCTCGACCAGCAGAAGCGCCATGCCGACGCGATCGCGGCGTTCGGCCGGATCGAGCCGTCCTCGCCGCTCGCTTGGCCGGCGCGGCTGCGCATCGCGGACAGCCTCCGGCAGCTCGATCGCGTCGACGAGGCCATGGACCTCCTCGAGAAGATGGCCGCGGAGCGACCGGAGCGCATCGACGCCCTTGCCACGAAGGCCGGGATCCTCAGGGGCAAGGAGCGGTTCGCCGAGGCCGCGCCGGTCTACGACCGCGCCATCGCCCGCATCGCCAGTCCCGAGCGCCGGCACTGGACGCTCTTCTTCTCGCGTGGCATCGCCTTCGAGCGCTCCGACCAGTGGCCGAAGGCGGAGGCCGATTTCCGCAAGGCCCTCGAGCTGCAGCCCGAGCAGCCGGACGTGATGAACTACCTGGCCTATTCCTGGGTCGACAAGGGCTTCTCCGAGCACTACGACCGCGCGCTCGGGATGCTGGAGCGCGCGGTCGAGCTGCGCCCGCAGAGCGGCCACATCATCGATTCCCTTGCCTGGGCCCTCTACAAGCTCGGCCGCCACGCCGAGGCCGTGCCGCTGCTGGAGCGCGCGGTGGAGATCCTGCCGCAGGAGGCGGTGATCCTCGACCATCTCGGCGATGCGTTCTGGAAGGTCGGCCGCCGCAACGAGGCGCGCTTCCAGTGGCAGCGCGCGCTCGGGGCGAAGCCCGAGGCCGACCTCAAGCCGGTCCTCGAGCGCAAGCTGCGCGACGGCCTCGACGCCGTCGAGCGCGAGAAGCCGCGCGGCGGCTGACGGCCACCGCCGCTCAGGCGGCGAGCAGGCGCACGTAGTCCTCGACCGCGATGTTGCCGCCGGACAGCACCACGCCGACGGTTCCCGGCGACGGCCCCAGCTTGCCCGCCAGCACGGCGCCGAGCGCGATCGCGCCGGACGGCTCGCAGACGAGCTTCAGGTGCGTGAACGCCGCGCGCATGCCGGCGACGGCCTCGGCGTCGGTGACGCTGACGCCCTCGGCGATGGCGTCCTGCGCCGCGCCGAACGGCACGGCGCCGGGGGTCGCGGCCTGCAGGGCGTCGCAGATGGAGGTCGCGCCGGGCCGCACGCGCTGCCTGTCGCCCGCGACGAGCGAGCGGCGCAGGTCGTCGAAGCCGTCGGGTTCCGCGCCGACGACGCGCGTCGCGGGCGAGAGCCGGCGCACCGCGAGCGCGACGCCCGCGATCAGGCCGCTGCCGCCGACCGGCACGACGAGCGTGTCGAGCACGACGCCGCGCTCGGCCGCCTGGCGCACCACCTCGATCCCGCAGCTTGCCTGCCCCGCGACCACCAGCGGGTCGTCGAAGGGGTGTAGCTTCGCGAGGCCGCGCTCCTCGGCCAGCTTCATCGCCAGCTCGTTCGCCGCCTCCTCGCGGTTGCGCCCGCCGTGCTCCGACAGCACGACCTCCGCGCCATAGTTGCGCGTGGCGTCGATCTTCGCGCGCGGCGCGTCGACCGGCATGACGATCGTCACCTTCACGCCCGCCGCGGCGCCCGCGGCGGCGAGCGCCTGCGCGAAGTTGCCGGAGGAGAAGGCGACGACGCCGCGCGCGCGCTCCTCGGCGGACAGCCGCGAGAGGCGGAAGAACGCGCCGCGATACTTGAACGAGCCCGTGCGCTGCAGGTTGTCCGCCTTGCAGAGGATGCGCGCGCCGGCGAGCGCGTCGAGGACGGGCGAGCCGAGCAGCGGCGTCTCGACGATGGCCGGGCGGAGCACGCGCGCGGCCTCGGCGATGAGCTCGAAGTCGACCTTCATGCCTGGGTGCCCTCCGCGCCGGCGCCGCAGACGAGCGCGCAGACCCTGGCGCCGGCGGGCGGCCTGATGCGGCCGGTCATCAGCGCGGCCACCGTCGCGGCACCGCTCGGGTCCGCGGCGACGTTCATCTCGCGCCACAGCCAGCGGCTCGCCGCGTCCATGTCGTCGTCCTCGATCAGCACGATGTCGTCGACGTTGCGACGCACGATCTCGAAGTTGACCTCCTCGGTGCGCCGCGCGGCGAGCGTCGGCACGCGGGTCGTGACGCGGTCGAGCTCCACCATCCGGCCGGCGCGCAGGGAGTCGTGCATGCTCGCGGCGCCCGTCGGCTGGACGCCCACGACGCGGATGCCCGGCCGCAGCGCCTTCGCCGCCAGCGACATGCCCGCGATCAGCCCGCCCCCGCCGATGGCGACGACGAGCATGTCGATCTCCGGCATCTGCTCGACGAGCTCGAGCGCGGTCGTCCCCTGGCCGGCGATGACCTGCTCGTCGGCGAAGGCATGGATGTAGGTCGGCCCCGTCGCGGCCAGCGCCAGCGCTTCCTTGTTGGCCTCGAACCAGGAGGCGCCGCCGACGACCAGCTTCGCGCCATAGGCCTCGATCTTCCTCGCCTTGGCGGGGGACACGCCGACGGGGACGAAGACCGTCGTCGGCACCTTCGCGAGCATGCCTGCATAGGCGACGGCGATGCCATGGTTGCCGCCCGAGGCGGTGACGAGGCCGCGGCGCACCGATTCCTCGGGCAGCGCGCGCAGCTTCGACATGGCGCCGCGCGCCTTGAACGAGCCGGTGACCTGGAGGCACTCGAGCTTGAACCAGAGGTCGGCGCCGGGCGCGATCGGCTCGCGCGCGAGGGTCGCCTGGAGCATCGGCGTCACGCGGACGCCTCCGGCGATGCGCGCGCGGGCGGCGCGGATGTCGTCGAGCGTGATCATGCTGGCGTCGTCTCCGGTGGCGTGACGAGGTGGCAGGCGACCTTGCGGCTTCCCCCTGCGGGCGCGAGCACGGGCTCGACGCGCGCGCAGGTCTCGGTCGCGTGCGGGCAGCGCGTGCGGAAGCGGCAGCCCGAGGGCGGGTCGATCGCGCTTGGCACGTCGCCGGTGAGCACGATGCGCTGGCGCGCGCGCGCCGATCCCGGCTCCGGCACCGCGGAGAGCAATGCGCGCGTGTAGGGATGGCGGGGCTCGGCGAAGAGCTCGTCGCGCGAGGCCTCCTCGACGATCCGGCCCAGGTACATGACCGCGATGCGGTTGGCCATGTACCGGACGACGGCGAGGTTGTGCGAGATGAAGACGTAGCCGAGCCCGCGCTCGCGCTGCAGGTCGAGCATCAGGTTCAGCACCTGCGCCTGGATCGACACGTCGAGCGCGGAGACCGGCTCGTCGCAGACGATCAGCCGCGGGTCGAGCGCAAGGGCGCGCGCGATGCCGATGCGCTGGCGCTGCCCGCCGGAGAACTCGTGCGGGTGCCGCGCGGCATGCGCGGGCGCGAGTCCCACGCGCTCGAGCAGCTGGCCGACCCGGCGCGCGCGCTCGGCGCGGTCGCCGACGCCGTGGACCACGAGCGGCTCGGCGACGATGCGACCGACCGTCATGCGCGGGTCGAGCGAGCCGAAGGGGTCCTGGAAGATGATCTGCATCTGCCGGCGCAGCTCGCGCATGCGCGCGGGGGTCTCGCGGCGCAGGTCGCGCCCCTCGAACAGGATCGTGCCGGCGTCGGGCTCGATCAGGCGCAGGACGAGGCGCCCGGTCGTCGACTTCCCGCAGCCGGACTCGCCGACGAGCGCGAGCGTCTCGCCGGGCTGGAGCGAGAGGTCGACGCCGTCGACGGCGCGCACGACCTGCGGTGCGCGGTCGAAGACGCCCGGGGTCCCGGCGGGGAAGTGCTTCACCAGCCCGCGCGCCTCGAGGAGCGGTGTCATGCGGGCACCCTGATGCAGGCCGCGGCGCGCCCTTCGCCGCGCGGCGCGAGCGGCGGCGGCGACGCGGCGCAGGCGGGCTCGGCGTATCGGCAGCGCGGCGCGAAGCGGCAGCCCGCGGGCATGGCGTCGGGCGCCGGCACCTGGCCCGGGATGGCGTCGAGGCGCTCGATCGGCCCCTCGAGCCGCGGGATCGAGGCCAGCAGGCCCTCCGTGTAGGGATGCAGCGGCCGCTCGAAGACCTCGGCGGCGGGGGATGTCTCGACGACGCGGCCCGCGTACATCACCAGGACGCGATGCGCGACCTCGGAGACGACGCCGAGGTCGTGGGTGATCAGGACGACCGCCATGCCGAGCTCGCGCTGCAGGCCGCGCAGCAGGTCGAGGATCTGCGCCTGGATCGTCGCGTCCAGCGCCGTCGTCGGCTCGTCCGCCAGCAGCAGCTTCGGCCGGCAGGCGAGCGCCATGGCGATCATGACGCGCTGGCGCATGCCGCCGGAGAGCTGGTGCGGGTAGTCGTCGAGGCGCCGCTCGGCCGAGGGGATCTCGACGAGCTTCAGCAGCTTGAGCGCCTCGGCGCGCGCGCCCGCGCGGTCGAGCCCGCGATGGTGGACCAGCGCCTCCATGACCTGGTCGCCGCAGGTGAAGACCGGGTTCAGCGAGGTCATCGGCTCCTGGAAGATCATCGCGATGTCGCGGCCGCGGATCTCGCGCATCCGCGCCTCGGGCAGCGCCATCAGGTCCTGGCCCGCGAAGTCGATGCGGCCGGTGACGCGGCCAGGCGCCGGGATCAGGCGCATGATCGACAGCGCCGTCACGCTCTTGCCCGAGCCGGACTCGCCGACGACGCCGAGGATCTCCCCCGGCGCGAGGTCGAAGCTCACGCCCTCGACGACCGTGTTGCGGCCGAAGGCGACGGAAAGGTCGCGCACGGAGAGGAGGGGGGCGCTCACCGCAGGTCGACCTTCATGCGCGGGTCGAGGGCGTCGCGCAGCCCGTCGCCGATCAGGTTGAGCCCGAGCACGGCGACCGCGATGGCAAGGCCGGGATAGAGGCAGATCCAGGGCGCTTCCTGCACGAAGTCGCGACCATCCGCGATGATGTTGCCGAAGGTCGGCATCGGCGGCGGCGGGCCGACGCCGATGAAGCTGAGCACCGCCTCGGCCAGGATCGCGATCGCGAAGATGTAGGACAGCTGCACGATCAGCGGCGTGAGCCCGTTCGGCAGGACATGGGTGAGCAGGATGCGCGCATGGCCGGCGCCGACCGCCCGCGCGGCCTCGACATAGGGCATCTCGCGCACCACCAGCACGGCGGCGCGCGCGACGCGCGCCGTGCGCGGCGTGTAGGTGATCGACAGCGCGAGCACGGCGTTGAACTCCGAGGGGCCGAGCACCGCGGCGATCGCGATGGCGAGCAGGATGCCCGGGAAGGCCATCATCGCGTCCATGACGCGCATGACGACGTTGTCGAGGTGCCTGAAGTAGCCGGCGAGGCCGCCGATGACCGCGCCGCAGACGCCGGTGACCAGCACGACCATCAGGCCGATGCGCAGCGACACCTGGCTGCCATGGACGATGCGGCTCAGCACGTCGCGGCCGGCCCGGTCGGTGCCGAGCCAGTGCACGTCGTTGGGCGCGCCGAGCCGGTAGCGGAAGTTGTTGCGCAGCGGGTCGTGGGGCGCGATCAGGTCCGCGAGCAGAGCCATCAGCACGATGGCCCCGAACAGCGTCGCGCCGACCATGAAGGAGCGGTGGTTGAGCAGGCGCCGCCAGAGCGGCGTCGGCGCGGCGATGGCGGGCGCCTCAGCGGTCATAGCGCACCCGCGGGTCGACGACGGCGTAGAGGATGTCGACGGCGAGGTTGACCAGCACGAACACCGTCGCCGTCAGCAGCAGCCCGCCCTGGATGACGGGGAAGTCGCGCCGCAGGATCCCGCCGATGATCAGGCGGCCGACGCCGGGGATCGAGAAGACCTGCTCGATCACGATCGCGCCGCCCAGCAGGATTCCGACGCTGAGCCCGACGACGGTGATCACGGGGATCATGACGTTGGCGAGCGCGTGCTTGAAGATCACGACGCGGTTGGGCAGGCCCTTGGCCCGGGCGGTGCGCATGAAGTCCTGGCGCAGGACGTCGAGCATGGAGGCGCGGGTCATGCGCGCGAGCAGCCCGATCTGTGTCAGCGCGAGCGCCAGCGCCGGCATCGCCATGGAGCGGAGCCAGCCGACGGGGTCCTCGCTGAGCGGGACATAGCCGCCGGTCGGCAGCCAGCCGAGCTGCACGGCGAAGAGGTAGATCATGACGAGGCCGAGCCAGAAGTCCGGCAGCGAGAGGCCCGCGAGGGCGACCGTCATCGTCGCCTGGTCGACCCAGGTGTTGACGCGCATCGCCGCGAGGATGCCGGTCGCCACGCCGACGGCGATGGCGAGGAAGAGGGCGAGCGCGGTGAGCGACAGGGTGACGGGGAGGCGCTCGAGGATCGCCTCGGTGACGCTGCGGCGCAGCAGCACGGACTGCCCGAGGTCGCCCTGCGCCAGCGCCGCGTACCAGCCGAGCAGCCTTTCGTGGAACGGGCTGTCGAGGCCGTAGACGCTGCGGATGCGGGCGATGTCGGCGGCGCTCGCGCCGGGGCCCGCGAGCTCGGCGGAAACGTCGCCGGGGACGAAGTAGATGAGCACGAAGGTGAGGAGCGAGACGATGAACAGCACCGGCAGGGCCGCGATCAGCCGGTTCGCCAGGAAGCGGATCATGTCTGGGTGCTCGCGCGCATGGCGTGCCGCGGCGGGCGCGTCCCGTTCGGCCGTGGCCGGCCGGGACGCGCCCGCGCGGTCGACCTGGTCAGGCCAGCCAGACGTCCCACATGCGCGGCGCGCGGTAGGGCTTGAAGTTCTCCACGTTCGCGCGCGCGCCCTGGATGATGCCGAAGTCGCCGAGCTTGATCGCCGTCACGTTGTCGTACATGCGGCGCTGCAGGTCGGCCATCGCCTTCTGGCGGTCGGCCAGCTGCGGCGAGGACTGGAGGCGCGCGAAGGCCTCCTCGAAGACCGGGTCCTCGACATGCGTCTGCAGCTGCGGCTTGGCGAAGAAGCCCGCGACGTTGAACGGGCCCTCGTAGGGCTCGATGCCCATGCCCAGCGCCCAGAGGTGCCAGCCCTCCGGCTTGAGGCGCATGCTCGACGCCGTCGGCCAGTCGACGATGTGGGCGCGCACGTTGATGCCGAGCAGGCGGCGGAGCTGCTCCGTGCCGACCTCGGTGACGCCCTTGTGGTTCGCGATCGTCGAGTCGCCGAGGAAGACGATCTCCTCGCCCTTGTAGCCGGACTCGGCGAGCAGCTGCTTCGCCTTGGCGACGTTCTTCTGGTTGTAGAGCTCCTTGCCGATGTCGCCGGCGAAGTAGGTGCCGCCGGGATGCTGCCAGCCATGCGTCAGGCGGTAGAGGCCGTCATTGGCGATGGCGATGATCTCCTCGTAGTCCAGCACGGCCTGGATGGCCTGGCGGAACTTGAGGTTCTGCATCGGGCCCTGCGAGTGGTTCATGACGATGACCTGGAAGGCCCAGGGCATCATCTCGTGGATCCTGATGTTGCGGTTGGACTTCAGGCGCTGCGCCGCGGGCGTCGGGATCAGCTCGTTGACGTGGATCTCGCCCGCCTCGAGCGCCGCGGCGCGCGCGCCGGCCTCGGGCATGAAGCGGATGCGCACGCTGTCGAGGTGGACGGTCTTGCGGCCCGCGAAGCCGTCGCGCTCCTTGTAGGCGGTGTTGGCGACGTAGCCGTCGAAGCGCCGCAGCAGCACGTGCGAGTCCGGCCGGTACTCGGCGAACTGGAACGGCCCGGTGCCGATGTAGTCGATCTTGTTCGCCTCCTTGCCGCCCTGCTCCTCCGGCATGATCGCGAAGGGCGCGCGGGGGCTGGAGATGCCGTCGAGCAGGCTGGGCACCGGCTTCGAGAGCTTCATGACGAAGGTGTCGGGCGAGGGCGCCTCGAAGGCGACGACGTCGCGCAGCACGGCGCTGCTGTTGCCGACCTTCTTGTAGCGCTCCATCGAGGCGCGCACGTCGGCGGACGTCATGTCCTTGCCGTTGTGGAACTTCGCCTTGCGGAGCTTGAAGCTGTAGGTCATCCCGTCGGGCGAGATGTTGACGCCCTCGGCGAGGTCGGGGACGACGTTGCCCGACTCGTCGCGCGCGTAGAGCGTCTCCCAGATATGCGTGGTGATGTTGCGCGCGTGCTGCGCCGACGTCGTCTGCGCGTCGAGCGAGGGCGGCGGCGACTGCTGGGCGACGATCGCCTCGCCGCCCTTCTTCTGCGCGATGGCGGGCGCGCCGACGACGGTGGCGGCGGCGCCGGCACCGGCTACGGCCGCGTGGAATCCGCGACGTGTGATCATTTTCCTCTCCCCGTTTCCCTGCGCGCCGCCGTGCGCGGCGCCCTTCCCCGAGGATAGGTTGCCCGGATCGCGCAGCGCAATCGCGCCATCGCTCAGGTTCCGTCTCGCGGAACGTCGACGCGCCACTCGCGCGCGAAGACCTCGCCGGAGGCGTCCTCGGCGCGCGCCGCGAAGGCCAGCACGTAGTTCTCGCGCGTGGCGCGCATCTCCGAGCGCGTCGACAGCCGCGCCTGCCATGCGCCACGGCCGATCTCCATCTCCTCCTCGATCGTGGCCCGCGCGCTCGCCGGGTCGTCGTCGCGGATGGAGAAGCGACGGACGATCCTGTGCCCGATCTCGGTCCCGGTCTCGCCCAGGCGCCAGCGCCGCCCCGGCCCGAGGAAGCCGCCATCGCCCTCGACGACGTATTCGCGCTCGCCCGTGGCGACGTCGTGCCGGTGGTGCCTGCGGATCGTGGCCGGCTGCAGCACGTCGACGGCGCAGGCCGGCCCGGAGGAGGGCGGCGCGAATGCGGGGTCGGGGGGCGCGCCCGCCACCGGGCGCACGGGCAGCACGAGCCTGCTGCCGCGCGTCGCGACGGCGAGCGCGACCGGCTCGGGGCTCGGCCAGAGCACGGGCCAGTAGGCCGTCGAGAGCGCGATGCGCACGCGATGGCCGGGCCTGAAGGCATGCGCGGTCTCCGGCAGCCGCAGCCGCACGCGCGTGCGGCGGCCGGGCTCCATCGGCACGACGCGGTCATGGCCCTCGCGGTGGCAGAGGTTCAGCACGCCGAGCGCGACGCGCGTCGAGGCGCCGTCGGGCGCGACGTCGCAGAGCCGCGCGACCAGCATGGCGACCGGCCGGTCGACCTCCAGCTCGAGCTCGAGCTCCGCCGCGCCGAGGATCTCGATCCGCTCGCCGAGTGGCGCCGTGTCGAGGCACAGCGAGCGTCCGTCGTCGGCGCGCTGGTCGCGCGGCGCCTCGCCGGGCAGGCCCATGCTGAGCCATTCCGGCGCGCATTCGCCGATCGACTGGGACGAGCGGTGGCGCAGCACGGCCTCGGGGCCGGGCGCGTCGGCGAGCCCCGTGGCGGAGGGGAAGAAGGCACGCGGCGCGATGCGTGGCGACGGCCATGCGGCCTCCGCGACCCAGCGCCCGCGCTCGACGCCGTGGTCGGGGCCGAGGCCGCGCTCCTCCGGCATCCAGGCGCGAAGCATCGGCACGCCCGCCATCGCGGCGTCGTCGCCGCGCAGCGCGTGGGCGAGGAAGCGCTCGCATTCCTCCATGAAGCCGATCGCGGGGCCCGGGATGCCGTCCTGCGGGTAGTGGTGGCCCCAGGGGCCGACGATGCCCCAGCGCGGCGCGCGCGCGGAGGCCAGCATGCGCGGCACGGCGCGCGAGATGTAGTCCGCCCAGCCGCCGACCGCGAGGATGGGGCAGGCGATGGCGCCGGGGGCGTCGGCGTGCGAGCCATGCCGCCAGAACGCGTCGCGCCGCTGGTGGCGCAGCCACTCGACGATCCAGGGCCCGTTGGCCTCGAGCCGCTCGCGCCACATCTCGCGCCAGCGCGGCCCGGCGATGTCCGGGTCGGGCGGGCGCATGTTGAACAGCATCATGGCGTCGCTCCACCAGAGCTGCTCGACGAGGGGAACGCCGCCGGTGAAGTGCAGGCTCTCGTCGTAGCGGTCCTGCGCGCCGCAGACCGCGACGATCGCCTTGAGCGCGGGCGGCCGCCGCATCGCCGCCTGGATCGCGGCGAACGCGCCCCAGGACTTGCCGAGCATCGCGACGGCGCCGCTGCACCAGGGTTGCGCCGCGATCCAGGCGACCATCTCGCAGGCGTCGTCCTGCTCGCGCGCCTGGAATTCCTGCGCCAGCACCCCGTCGCTGTCGCCCGAGCCGTGCATGTCGACGCGCAGCGCCGCGTAGCCGCGCGCCGCGAGCCACGCATGGATGGGCTCGTCGCGCGGCCGCGTCGCGTCGCGCTTGCGGTAGGGCATGTACTCGACGACCGCCGGCGCGGGCCGCGCGCGCGCATCCGCCGGAAGCCAGAGCCGCGCCGCGAGGCGCCTGCCATCCGCGAGCGGGATCCAGGTGTTCTCGGTCGCCTCGACGGCCGCGCGGCCTCCCGCGTCGCTCACGCGCGGTAGCCCGGTTCCTCGCGGTCGAGCACGCGCCGCCAGGCGTCGAGCAGGAAGCGGCCCTCGAGCTTGTCGCTCCACGTGCCGCGGTAGTTCCAGCGCAGCGCGTCGGGCTGCCTGCGCAGCTGCTGGCCCGTCCACATCGCCATCAGCTGGTACTGGCAGGTCTGCTCGACGACGAGCAGCTCGTGGAACGCGTCGGCCACGGTCGGCCCCACGGACAGGATGCCGTGGTTCGCCATCACCATGACCGTCTTGTCGCCGAGCGCCTCGGCGAGGCGGAACCCCTCTTCGAGCCCGCCTGCCGGGCCGGTCATCGCGTCGTCGTAGGCGACGCGGTCGTTGACGATCAGGTTGTTGTGGTGGGCGAGCGCGAGGCGCCCGTTGTCTATCAGCGACAGCGCCGTGGTGTGCGGCGGGTGCAGGTGCAGGACGCAGCGCGCGTCCGGCCGCGCCTTGTGGATCGGCGCGTGGATGTGGAAGGCGACGGGGCGCACCACGCCCTCGCCGCGCACCACCCGGCCGTCGTAGTCGACGACGATCAGGCTCGAGGCCGTGATCTCCTGGAACAGCATGCCGCGCGGGTTGAGCAGGTAGAGCTCGTCGCCCGGCAGCATCAGGCTGAAGTGGTTCCCGATGCCGTTGTTGAGGCCGAGGCGCTGGCTCACCCTGAACGCGGCCGCGAGGTCGCGCCTGAGTTCCGCCTCCACCGCGTCGCCGAGGCTGCCCGTCGCGCCTGCCCTGTCGTCGATGCCGTCCATGGTCCCCCTCCGGTCGATGGATCCGATCCTAGTTCAACCCGCCGCGCCGCGCAGCGCGCGGCGCAGCGCCAGCGTCGCCGCGTCGTCGAGGCGCGGGCCATCCGGCGCCTCGACGGCGACCACGCCGTAGTCGCGCCGCGCGCCCTCGATCGTGACGCGGCCGAGCCGCAGGTCCTCGAGAACGGCCGCGGGATCGCGATCGAGCGGGTCGCCCCAGCCGCCGCCGCTCGCGAGCACGTGGCGGAACACGTCGCCGCGCCGCATCGCCACCGGCTCGGTCACGAGCACCGGCAGGACGCGCGCCCCGGGCGTCCCGGGATTGAGCACGGAGAGCGAGCCGCTGCCCGGGCGCCCGCCGGCGAGGCCATGGGGCGGGAAGCGGCGCTTGTCGGAGCGCACGGTGAGCGTCGCCTCGTCGGCGAGCAGGCGGAACTCGCGCTCGATCGCGAGGCCGCCGCGATGGCGTCCCGGCCCGCCGCTGTCGGCGACGAAGCCGTAGCGCTCGACGCTGATCGGGTACTCGGCCTCGATCGCCTCCACCGGCACGTTGGACTGGTTGGCGCCGAGATGCGCGACCGCGTCCTGGCCGTCGCGCTGCATGCCGCCGCCCCAGGCGCCCATGATGGTCTCGACGAAGATGAAGGGCCGCCCCTCGTGCCGCCCGCCGATCGTCGGCAGCGTCGAGCCGCCGCTGCCATCCGCGGGCACGCGGTCGGGCAGGGCCTGCGCCAGCGCGCCCATCAGGCAGTCCATCATCCGGAAGCCGGTGATGCCGCGCGCGCCGCAGGCCGCGGGCGGGCGCGGGTTGACGATCGTGCCCGGCGGCGCGACCACGCGGATCGGGCGCGTGAAGCCCTGCGCGTTGGGTATGTCGGGCGAGAGCACCGAGCGGATCGCGGCCCAGGACGCGGCGTTGGTGAAGGGCACGGGCGAGTTGATGCCCGCGCGCACCTCGGGCGAGGTGCCCGTCCAGTCGACGACGATCTCGTCGCCGCGCACGGTCAGCGCGACGCGGAACGGGATCGGCTCCGGCGCGTCGCCGAGGCCGTCGATGTGGTTCTCGAAGCGCCACGTGCCGTCCGGTATGTCGGCGATCTCGGCGCGCGCCAGGCGCTCCGCGTGGTCGTGGATCTCGTCGCAGGCCGCGCGGAAGCGCTCCGGCTCCCAGCGCGCGAAGAGCCTGGCGAACTCGCGCTCGCCGACGAGGCAGGCGGCGAGCTGCGCCTTCACGTCGCCCAGCACCTTGTCCGGCACGCGCACGTTGGCGGCGAGGATGTCCCAGATCGCCGTGTTCTCGCGCCCGCCGTCGAAGAGCTTGAGCAGCGGCAGGCGCAGCCCCTCCTGGAAGATCTCGGTGGACCCGATCGAGTTGCTGCCGGGCACGATGCCGCCGATGTCGTTCTGGTGCGCCACCGTCGTCGCCCATCCCTCGAGCCCGCCGGACACGAAGATCGGGCGCACGATGTAGATGTCGGGAAGGTGCTGGCCGGCGGCGAGGTAGGGGTCGTTGAAGATGTAGACGTCGCCCTCCGCGACGCGCGCGCCCTGCGTGGCGAGCAGGTTGCGCATCGCGTCATGGAAGCTGCCGAGGTGCAGCGGCGTGGTCGCGCCCTGCGCCAGCGTGCGGCCACGCGCGTCGCAGATCGCGGTCGAGTAGTCGATCGCGTCGCGCACGATGCTCGAGCACGAGGTGCGCATGACGATGATCGCGAGCTCGTCGGCGATCGTCTCGAAGGCGCTCCGGAGCACCTCCAGCTCGAAGGCGGAGACGCGCGCGCTCACGCCGGCTGCCCCGCGAGCTCGATGACGATGTTGCCGTGCGCGTCGAGCCATGCCGTGGCGTCGGGCGGCACGACGGTGGTGCCCTCGTAGTCCTCCACCACCAGCGGTCCCTGGCGCGGCGCCGCGGACAGGGCGGCGCGGCCGGCGACCGGCGTGTCGACGTGCCCGTGCGCGGGGCCGAAATAGGCGCGACGCGTGCCGCCGGCCGGCGGCCGGGCACCGGCGGGCGGCGGCGAGGCGGCCTCCGCGACCCGGCCCTCGCCGGCGAGCGTCGCCGTGACCTCGAGCGCGACGACCTCGACGCCGAAGCCGAGCCTTAGGCCGTAGCTGCGCGCGTGCTCGTCCTCGAAGCGCAGCGCGAGCGCCGCGATCGAGGCGGCGTCCGGCGTCCCGGGATCGACCTCGACGGGCAGCTCGAAGGCCTGCCCCACGTAGCGCATCGCCGCGATCCTGCGGATGCCTGCCTCGCCGCGGCGCGCCGCGAGGCGCTCGACCACCCGCGCCTCGAGCTCGTCGAGCGCCGCGGCGAGGTCGGCCGGCACGAGCCCGTCGATGCGCCGCGCGAAGGCGCGCGAGAGGCCGAACTGCACGTCGCCGACGCACAGCCCCACCGCGCTCAGCACGCCCGCCGCGGGCGGCACGATGGCCCGCCGGATCTGCAGCTGGCGCATGAGTTCCGCCGCGAAGACGCCGCCATTGCCGCCGAAGGCGACCAGAGTGAAGTCGCCGGGGTTGCGCCCGCGATAGGTCGACACCGCCTTGACCGCGCGGACCATGCTGGCCGCGGCCACCACGAAGACCGACCACGCGGCCTCGTCGAGGCCGATGCCGAGGCGCTGCGCGACGGCCTCGTCGAGCGCGCGCCGCGCGAGCGCCGCGTCGATCCTGACCGCGCCGCCGGCAAGCGTGGCGGGTGCGAGGTAGCCGAGGACGACATTGGCGTCCGTCACGGTCGGCGCGGTGCCGCCCGCGCCGTAGCACGCCGGCCCGGGCACGGCGCCGGCGCTGTCCGGCCCGACCTTGACCATGCCGGCGCGGTCGAGGCGCACGATGCTGCCGCCGCCGGCGCCCACCTCGGAGATGTCGATCACCGGCAGCCGCAGCGCGTAGCCGCCGCCCTTCATCAGGCGGCTGGAGAGCGAGATGCCGCCGCCGACCTCGTACTCGTCGGTGCGCGAGATGCGCCCGTCCTCGACCAGCGACGCCTTGGCGGTGGTGCCGCCCATGTCGAAGCTGATGGCGTCGCGATAGCCGCAGCGCAGCGCCACGTGCGCCGCGCCGATCACGCCCGCGGCCGGGCCGCACTCCACGATCCGCGCCGGCATCTCCATCGCCTGCCCGGCGTCCAGCACGCCGCCGCCGGACTGCATGACCAGCAGCCTGCCGCCAAGGCCCGCCGCGCGCAGCCCGTCGCGCAGGCCGCGCAGGTAGGCGGCCACCGGCGGCCCGACATAGGCGTTGATGACCGTGGTGCTGGTGCGCTCGTACTCGCGCATCTCCGGCAGCACGTCCACCGACAGCGACACGAACGCGCCCGGCAGCGCGGCGCGCAGCATCTCGCCCGCGCGCCGCTCGTGGGCGGGATTGGCGTAGGAGTGCAGGAAGCACACCGCGACGGCCTCGACGCGCGCGGCGCGCAGCGTGGCGATCGCGGCCTCGACGTCGCCCTCGTCGAGCGGCACGCGCACCGCGCCGTCCGGGCCGAGGCGCTCGGTGACCTCCAGGCGCAGGTCGCGCGGCGCGAGCGGCGGCGGCCTCGTGTAGCGCGCGTCGTAGAGGCGTGGCACGCGGATGCGGCGCAGCTCGAGCACGTCGCGGAAGCCGCGCGTCGTCAGCAGCGCGGTGCGCGCGCCCTTCTGCTCGAGGATCGCGTTCGTCGCCACCGTGCAGCCATGCAGGATGTCGCCGAAGTCGCCGGGCGACAGGCCGTTGTCGCGCGCGAGCGCGAGGATCCCTTCGACGACGGCGCGGCCATAGTCGCCGGGCGTGGACGGCAGCTTGCGCGTGGCCAGCCTCCCGTCCGGGAGGAAGGCGGCGATGTCGGTGAAGGTGCCGCCGATGTCGGCGGCGACCTTGATGCGGCGGGGCGCGTGCATGGGCTTTCGCTCAGGCTAGTCCCGCGCCGTCCACCCTGTCGAACCGCGATTTCGGCACGCGAACCGCGAATTGACATCCGGCGCGGCGCGGCCGGACAGTCCCGCGCGCAACCAGGGGAGGAAGCGGATGGCGGCGATCGTGCGGCAGCTGGGCAGGACCGACGACGAGATCGCGGAATGGGAGCTGCGCTGCGACATGGCGGCGGTGTTCCGCGTCGCCGCGCGGCTCGACTGGAACGAGCAGATCGGCAACCACAACTCGGTCATGCTGCCGGGCAGCCCGGACCGGCCGCTCTTCCTCATCAACCCGCGCGGCATGCTGTTCCAGGAGATGACCGCGAGCTCGATGATCGTCTGCGACCTCGACGGCAACGTCGTGCGCGGCAGGGGCGAGCTGCGCAAGGTCGCCTTCCACATCCACGCGCGCATCCACCTGCGCAACCCCGCGGCGACCTGCGTGGTGCACGTGCACCCGCCCTACCTGACCGCGCTGTCGCTGCTGGATGGCGCCGAGCTGGAGCTCGCGCACCACAACAACCTGCTGCTCAACGACCGGATCGTCTACGACCGGTCGGGCTGGCAGCCGGTGCACGACAACGACGAGGGCGACCGCATCGCGGACCTGCTGGGCGACCGGACGATCATGGTGATGGCGCACCACGGCGTCACCACGGTGGGCCGCACGGTCCACGAGGCCTTCGACGAGTGCTTCATCGCCGAGCGCAACGCGCGCATCCAGATGCTCGCCTGGCAGACCGGCAGGAAGATGGCGACGCTGCCCGACCAGGCGCGCCGCAAATTCAACGGCCCGTGGGGCGAGCGCGTGGACTCGCGCATGCACCTCGACGCGTGGCGCCGGATCCTCGATCGCGAGGAGCCCGACTACGCGAGCTAGGCGCGGCCTCAGCGCGGCGCGGGCGTCGCGCGCAGCCGCTCGAGCAGCGCCTGGCCCGGCTTGCCGTCCTCCGGCAGGCCCGCCGACTTCTGGAAGCGCCGGATGGCGGCGGCGGTGCGCTGGCCCATGCGCCCGTCCGTCCCGCCGGGTTCGATGCGAAGCCGCGCCAGCTGCTCCTGGATCTCGCGCAGCGTGCCGCGCTCCACGGCCTCGGGCGTGAGCTCGGCGAGCCGCGCCGTCGCGCGCGCGTCGCCGCCCAGCTCGGCGAGGAGGTAGTGGCTGCGCGCGCGCTCGAGGTCCTTGCCGATGCCGCCGGCGCCGTCCTCGAAGATCTCGCCCAGCGCGTAGTTGGCCTGGGGCACCTGCTCGGCCGCGCGCTCGAACCAGGCGACGGCCTTGCCCATGTCGCGCGGCGTGCCGGCGCCGCGCGCATGCGCCACGGCGAGGTTGAACTGCGACGGACGGTATCCCTGCAGCGCCGCCATCTCGTACCACCGGACCGCCTCGACGGGATCGGGCTCGGTGCCGCGCCCGCGCTCGTGGAGGACCGCGAGGTTGTGCTGCGCGGCGGCGCCTCCGGCCTCGGCGGCGCGCCTGAACCAGGCGAGGGCCGCGGCCCAGTCCTGGTCCACGCCATCGCCGGCCGCGTGCCGCGCGCCGAGCTCGAACTGGGCGGTGGCGTCGCCGCGCTCGGCGGCCTCGCGCAGGGCCTGGAGCGGGTCGGCGGGCCAGGCGGGCGGCGGGGGCTGCGTCGAGGGCGGGGAGGGCTGCGCAGGGGCCGCGCCGGGCGCGGGGCCGCGCTGCGCGCCGGCGGCCAGCGCGTCGTCGCGCGGGGGCTGGGCCGGCTGGGTCACCGCCGGCGCCACGGGCAGGGCAGGCGGCGGTGGCGAGGCCAGAAGGAACACGGCAAGGCCGCCGGCAAGCGCGCCCGCCGCGAAGGCGCCGGCCAGCCTTGCGAGCGCGATGCCGGATGGCGCGCCGGGCGAGCCGGCGGACCTGTCGCTATCGGGTTCCATGGGCAGGCGCGCAGACTACAGGGAAGGAACGCCGGCTTTCACGCGTTTTCGCGGCGGGGAGCGGGCGTTGTCGCCCGTGCCCTCCGATGCTATTCAGCGCGCCGATCGAAGCCCCCCGCCTGCCCCGAGGATGCGACCAATGACCTCCAGCACCGGCGACCGCAAGGTCGCCCTCGTCACCGGCATCACCGGCCAGGATGGCGCCTACCTCGCCGAGCTGCTCCTCGCGAAGGGCTACGTGGTCCACGGCATCAAGCGTCGTTCCTCTTCCTTCAACACGGGGCGCGTCGACCATCTCTACGCCGACCCGCACGAGAGCGACGTGCGCTTCTTCATGCACTACGGCGACATGACCGACGCCACGAACCTGATCCGGATCGTGCAGGAGACGCAGCCGACGGAGATCTACAACCTCGCGGCCCAGAGCCACGTGCAGGTCAGCTTCGAGACCCCGGAATACACCGCCAACGCCGACGGCATCGGCACGCTGCGCCTGCTCGAGGCGATCCGCATCCTGCGCATGGAGAAGTCCGTGCGCTTCTACCAGGCCTCGACCTCGGAGCTGTACGGCCTGGTGCAGGAGCGCCCGCAGCGCGAGACCACGCCCTTCCGCCCGCGCAGCCCCTACGCCGCGGCGAAGCTCTACGCGTACTGGATCACGGTGAACTACCGCGAGGCCTACGGGATGTTCGCCTCCAACGGCATCCTCTTCAACCACGAGGGTCCGACGCGCGGCGAGACCTTCGTCACGCGCAAGATCACGCGCGCGGTGGCGGCGATCCACCTCGGCTTCCAGAAGAAGCTCTACCTCGGCAACCTCGACGCCAGCCGCGACTGGGGCCACGCGCGCGACTACGTCGAGGGCATGTGGCGCATCCTCCAGCACCGCGAGGCCGACGACTTCGTGCTCGCCACCGGCGAGACGCACACCGTGCGCGAGTTCGTCGAGCGGGCCTTCGCCGAGACCGGCCGCACGATCGCGTGGCGCGGCACTGGCGTGGACGAGAAGGGCGTCGATGCGCGCAGCGGCGAGACGCTGGTCGAGATCGACCCGCGCTACTTCCGTCCCACCGAGGTCGAGTTCCTGCTCGGCGACCCGGCCAAGGCGCAGCGCGAGCTCGGATGGCGGCACACGACCAGCTTCGCCGACCTGGTTAAGGACATGCTGCGCAGCGACCTCGAGGTCGTGCGGCGCGAGCGCGACGCGATGGGCCGCCGGGGCGAGTGATGCCGGCATACGACCTGCGCGGCAAGCGCGTCTGGGTCGCCGGCCATCGCGGGATGGTCGGCTCGGCGGTCGTGCGCCGCCTGCAGGGATCGGGCTGCGAGGTGCTGGTCGCGGGGCGCGCCGACGTCGACCTCGTGCGCCAGGACCAGGTCGAGCGCTGGATGGAGCGCAACCGGCCGCACGCCATCGTGCTCGCCGCTGCGCGCGTCGGCGGCATCGTCGCCAACGACACGCAGCCCGCGCGCTTCATCTACGAGAACCTCATGATCGAGGCGAACGTCGTGCATGCCGCGTGGCAGGCCGGCGTCGAGAAGCTGCTCTTCCTGGGCTCGACCTGCATCTACCCGCGCCTCGCGCCGCAGCCGCTCGCCGAGGATTCCCTGCTGACCGGGCCGCTCGAGCCGACCAACGAGTGGTACGCGGTCGCGAAGATCGCGGGGATCAAGCTCTGCCAGGCCTATCGCAGGCAGCACGGCGCGCGCTTCATCTCGGCCATGCCGACGAACCTCTACGGTCCCAACGACAATTTCGACCTCGAGCACAGCCACGTCGTCGGCGCGCTGATGGTGAAGATCCATCGTGCGAAGCTGGCAGGCGCGCGCAGCGTCGAGATCTGGGGCACCGGCACGCCGCGGCGCGAGTTCCTGCATGTCGATGATTGCGCCGATGCCTGCGCGTTCCTGCTGCAGAACTACGACGAGGCCGGGATCGTGAACATCGGCTGCGGCGTCGACGTGACGATCCGCGAGTTCGCCGAGACGCTCGCGCGCGTGATCGGCTGGAGTGGCGAGTTCGCCTACGACACCTCGCGCCCCGACGGCACGCCGCGAAAGCTCGTCGACGTGGCGCGGCTGACCTCGCTCGGCTGGCGCGCGCGCATCGGCCTCGAGGAGGGGCTGCGCTCGGCCTATGCGTGGTTCCTCGCCAACGCGCCCGAGGCGCGGGCCTGAGCCACCCGCCATGTGAGCTGGAACTCCTCCCCTGTCCGCGCGGCAGCGCGGATGGGGGAGGTGGCGCGCGCCGCAAGGCGCGCGACGGAGGGGGCAAGTGTCCCCGGCACGGAGAGCAGTCGGTGCGCGACGCGATTTGCGTTCCACCGCCAGAGCCCCCGCTCCGCACCCGGCCTCCATCACTCATGCCCTCCCCGTCGCCGCGCTGCCGCGCGGCGCCACCCCTCCCATCCGCGCCGCGCGCGGACGGGAGGGGAGTTGGTCAGCGCCATCCGCTTCGTCCGGACAGAAGAGGAGCGAGGCGGGAGTGGTGGAAGGAAGAGGGGGACGACGAAAGTCGAACTGTCTCCTCCCCCGGCCGCGCGGCAGCGCGGATGGGGGAGGTGGCGCGCGCTGCGAGGCGCGCGACGGAGGGGGCATGCACTCGCTGCTTTCTTCTTGAGCGCGTCCACCTTCCTTGACGCTCCGCTCGGCCGCTCCCTATCGTCGGCGTCCGAACTTCACCAAGGGGACAGGGGATCTCGATGATCAATCGTCGCACCATGCTGGCCACCGGCGCCGCCGGCGCTGCATCCGCAACGCTCGGCGCGGGCGCGCGCGCGCAGGGCAAGCCGTCCTCCATCGTCGTCATGACCTGGGGCGGGCAGTGGGGCGACGTGATCCGCGACAACCTGGATGCGGGCTTCGAGAAGCGCACGGGCGTGAAGGTCGTGCAGGACCGCTCCTCGACGCCGGTGGAGCGCATCACCAAGCTCAAGATCGGCCTCTCCGACCAGAAGATCGACTGCGTGCAGCTCCATGACGGGCTCGTGCCGCTGGCGATCAAGCAGGGCGTGCTGGAGAAGCTCGACCGCAACTCGCCGCGCTTCGGCAACGTGCGCGGCATGATCCCGTCCTTCTGGAACGACTACTGGG
>JBEGVV010000070.1:0-47647 GCA_041178225.1 Pseudomonadota bacterium
GGCGCATCGTCGACCATGGCGTCGCGCGCGACCGCGCGCTGGCCGCCTTCTCGAAACTCAGGAAGCCGGCGTGAACGCCACGGAGAATCCCACTTGAGCGCCGATGGCTCCCTCCTTCCCCGCCTGGCGGGGCATGCGCCGCTCGACATCGCGGTGATTGGCTCCGGCATCTCCGGCATGTCGGCGGCCTGGCTGCTCTCCAGCCGCCACCGCGTCACGGTCTACGAGCGCGAGGCGCGGCTCGGCGGGCATTCCAACACGGTCGAGGCGGATTGTGGCGGCCGGCCCGTCCCGGTCGACACGGGCTTCATCGTCTACAACGAGCGCAACTACCCGAACCTCACCGCGCTCTTCGCCCATCTCGGCGTACCCACGCTGGCGAGCGACATGTCCTTCGGCGTGTCGATCGACGGCGGGCGGCTCGAGTACAACGCGGGCGCCTGGACGGGCCTTGCCGCGCAGCCCTCCAACCTGCTGCGGGCCCGCTACTGGGGCATGCTCGGCGACATCCTGCGCTTCTTCCGCTCCGCGCGCGCCGTGCTGGACGGCGAGGATCCCGCGCTGACGCTCGGCGAATGGCTCGCGCGCGAGGGCTATGGCCGGGGTTTCGTCGAGGACCACCTGCTGCCGATCGGCGCGGCCATCTGGTCGGTGCCGGTGAGCGAGATGCTGGCCTTCCCGGCGCAGAGCTTCGTGCGCTTCTTCGAGAACCACGGGCTGCTCGGCGTGTGGGGCCGCCCGGCCTGGCGGACCGTCGCCGGCGGCAGCCGCGAGTACCTGCGCCGCCTCGTCGCCGACTCCCGCCCCGCGCTGCGCGTCGCCTGCGCCGCGGCGTCGCTGCAGCCGGAGGCCGGCGGCGTGCGCGTCGTCGACGCGCGCGGCGGCACGCGGCGCTTCGACCATGTCGTGGTCGCCACCCATGCCGACGAGGCGCTGGCGCTGCTCGCGGAGCCCAGCGAGGCCGAGCGCCGCGTGCTCGGCGCGTTCCGCTTCCAGCGCAACGTCGCGATCCTCCATCGCGACGTCGCGCTGATGCCGCGGCGCCGCGGCGCCTGGGCCGCCTGGAACTACCTCGCCGAGCGCAAGTCCGGCGACGCGCGGGACATGTCGCTGTCGGTCACCTACTGGATGAACCGGCTGCAGGGCCTCGACCCGGCCTGGCCGCTCTTCGTCACGCTGAACCCGCTGCGCGCGCCGCGCGACGAGGCGGTCGTGGCGAGCTTCGACTACGACCATCCCTGCTTCGACGCGGGCGCGCATGCCGCGCAGCTCGCCCTGCCGGCGATCCAGGGCGCGCGCGGCATCTGGTACTGCGGTGCGTGGTGCGGCCACGGCTTCCACGAGGACGGGTTGCGCGCGGGCCTCGAGGTGGCGGAGAATTTCGGCGTGCGCAGGCCGTGGGCCGTCGCGCCGTCGCGCACCGGCGCCGCGGAGTTCCTGCCCGAGCGCGCCGCGGCCCTGCCGCGCTGAGGGGGCGATGCCCGGGAACTGCCTCTATGCGGGCGACGTGATGCACCGGAGGCTCAGGCCCTTCGGGCATCGCTTCGTCTATCGCGTCTTCTCGATCATGGTCGACATCGACGAGCTGCCCGCGCTCGGCCGGCGGCTGCGCCTCTTCGCGCACAACGGCCGCGGGCTCTTCTCGCTGCGCGATCGCGACCATGGCCCGCGCGATGGCTCGCCGCTGCGCCCATGGGTGGAGAAGGCCTGCGCCGACGCGGGCGTCGACGTCGCGGGCGGGCGCATCTTCCTGCACTGCTTCCCGCGCGTGCTGGGCCTCGGCTTCGACCCGCTCTCCACCTACTGGTGCCACGGTCCCGGCGGCGACCTGCGCGCGATCCTCTACGAGGTGAAGAACACCTTCGGCGACCAGCACGGCTACCTCGTGCCGATCGCCGCCGCGCCGGCGCCGGGCGCCACGCTGCGCCACGCGCGCGACAAGGTCTTCCACGTCTCGCCCTTCATCGGCATGAGCGCGCGCTACGCCTTCCGCGTGCGGGTGCCGGAGGAGGAGCTCTTCATCGCCATCAACGAGAGCGGGCCCGACGGGCCGATCCTCGTGGCCACGCATCGCGGGCGGCGCATGGAGCTCGACGACGCGCGGCTGCTGCGCTGCTTCCTCGCCTATCCCTTCCTTTCCCTCAAGGTGCTTGGGGGCATTCACTGGCAGGCCTTGAAACTCTGGCTGAAGGGCGCTCAATTCCACTCCAGACCTCAGCCGCCTGGCGCAGGAGTGAGCGCATGAACACGCTGGACCCGCGCGTCCCGGGGGCGACGAAGGGCCTGCCGCGAAGCCTGCGGATCCTTCTCGGCCTCGCCGCGCGCATCGACACGGGAAGCCTCGTCGTCCGTACCCCCGACGGGCGCGCCTATCGCGTCGCGGGGCCGGGGCCGGGCCCCGACGCCGAGATCGTCGTCATCCGCCCGCGCATGGCCGCGCGCCTCGTCCTTGGCGGGTCGGTCGGCCTCGGCGCCTCCTACATCGACGGCGACTGGGACACGCCCGACCTCGCCGCGCTGCTGACGCTCGCGGCGGCGAACGCCGACGCGTTCACCGGGCTGCACATGGGCGCGCGCGCGGTCACCGCGCTGCGCCGGCTCTGGCACCGCCTCCACGACAACACGCGCCGCGGCTCGCGCCGCAACATCGCCCACCACTACGACCTCGGGAACGCGTTCTACGAACGCTGGCTCGATCCATCGATGACCTATTCCTCCGCGGTCTTCGAGCGCGAGGACGACGACCTGCGCGCCGCGCAGGAGGCCAAGTACCGGCGCCTCGCGCGCATGATGGAGCTGGCGCCCGGGCAGCGCGTGCTCGAGATCGGCTGCGGCTGGGGCGGCTTCGCCGAGGTCGCGGCGAAGGAGTTCGGCGCGCGCGTGACGGCGATCACCGTCTCGCGCGAGCAGCTCGACTTCGCGCGACGGCGCATCCAGCGCGAGGGGCTGGTCGAGCGCGTCGAGGCTCGCTTCGTCGACTACCGGGACGTCGAGGGCAGGTTCGACCGCGTGGCCTCGATCGAGATGTTCGAGGCCGTCGGCGAGCGCCACTGGCCGGTCTATTTCGGCAAGGTGCGCGACGTGCTCGAGCCGGGCGGCCGCGCGGCGCTGCAGATCATCACCATCGCCGACCGCTGGTTCGAGGGCTATCGCCGCGGCGTCGACTACATCCAGCGCTACATCTTCCCGGGCGGCATGCTGCCGTCGATGGAGGCGCTGCACCGCCAGTGGGAGCGCGCCGGCCTCGTCCTCGACGGCGCGGAGTTCCACGGCCAGCACTACGCGCGGACGCTCGCGGAATGGAACCGGCGCTTCCAGGCGGCGTGGCACGAACTCGAGCCGATGGGCTTCGACCGCCGCTTCAAGCGCATGTGGGAGTTCTACCTCGCCTATTGCGAGGCCGGGTTCCGCACCGGCTCGACCGACGTGCTGCAGGCCGCGCTGGTGCGCAGGTAGGCGCGCGCCCGCGCTGATCCGCCGCGCCGCGGCGCGCGAACAAGTGGCGTGACATCCTCGCCGTCGGCGCCGCTCCCCGCGCGCATCCTCCTCGCCTACGGCGCCCCGGCGCTGCCCGCCGCGATGCTCGGCCTGCCGATGCTCGTCTACCTGCCGGGCTTCTGGGCGGAGACGATGGGCCTCGGCCTCGCCACGACCGGCGCGATGCTGCTGCTGGCGCGGCTGTGGGACGGCGTGACCGATCCCGTCGTCGGCCATCTCAGCGACCGCACGCGCGGCCGCCTCGGCCGCCGCAAGCCCTGGCTCGCGGCCTCGCTGCCGCTCGTGCTGGCCGGGGCCTGGATGCTCTTCCGGCCGCCGGAGGGCGCGGGGGCCGCGTACCTGCTGGCCTGGAGCTTCGTGCTCTACCTCGGCTGGACGATGATGCAGGTGCCGCACCAGGCGTGGGGCGCCGAGCTCAGCGAGGACTACGCGGAGCGCGCGCGCGTCGCCGCCTGGCGCGAGGGCTTCGCGCTGTGCGGCGTCATCCTCGCGGCCTCGCTGCCGGCGCTCCTCCCCGCGCTCGGCCTCGCCGGCGCGCGCGACGGCGCCGCCGCCGCGCTCGGCATGCTGGCGCTGCTGACCTGCATCCTGCTGCCGCCTGCCGGCATCCTGATGCTCGTGCTGGTGCCGGAGCCGCCACCGCTGCGCGCGGCCGCCGCCGGGTGGCGCGCGGGCTGGACGCTGCTGGCCGCCAACCGCCCGTTCCGGCGCCTGCTCGGCGCCTGGTTCCTCAACGGGATCGCCAACGGGCTGCCCTCGACGCTGTTCCTGCTCTTCGTCGCCCACCGGCTCGGGCTCGCGGAACTCCAGGGACCCTTCCTGCTGGCCTATTTCCTCGCCGGCCTCGCCGGGGTGCCGCTCGCGCTGGCGCTCGCCCGCCGCGTCGGCAAGCACCGGGCCTGGTGCGTGGCGATGATCGCCAACTGCGTGGCCTTCGCGCCCGCGCCGCTGCTGGAGCCGGGCGCGGCCTGGAGCTTCGCGGCGATCTGCGTGGCCACCGGCCTCTGCCTCGGCGCGGACCTCGCGCTGCCTCCGGCGATCCAGGCCGACGTCGTCGACGAGGACAGCGCCGCAGGCGGGGAGGGCAGGGCCGGGCTCTATTTCGCCCTATGGGGCATGGCGACGAAGCTGGCGCTGGCGCTCGCCGTGGGGATCGCCTTCCCGCTGCTCGACCTCGCGGGCTTCGTCCCGGGCACGCCCGGCGCGCCCGGCGCCGCGCCGGGCGGGTTCGCCCTCGCCGCGCTCTACGCCTGGCTGCCGGTGGCCCTCAAGCTCGCCGCGATCGCGGCGATGTGGCGCTTCCCGATCGACGCCGAGCGGCAGGCCCGGCTGCGCGCAGTGATCCGATCGCGCGCCGGCGCCGAACAAGGAGCATGAAGATCATACGCGCGGCCGCGCTCCTGCTGGCCGCCCTCGTCGCCGGTGGGTGCCAGGACATGCGCATCGAGGAGTTCGCGGGCCGCGAACCGAAGCTCGACCTCTACGAATACTTCGACGGGCGCACCCGCGCCTGGGGGATGTTCGAGGATCGCTTCGGGCGGGTCCGGCGCGAGTTCACGGTCGACATCGCGGGCCGGCGCGAGGGCGCCGACGGCTTCGTCCTCGAGGAGGACTTCGTCTACTCGGACGGCGAGCGCGAGCGTCGCGTCTGGCGCCTGCGCCGCACCGCGCCCGGTTCGTACGAGGGCCGCGCGGACGACGTCGTGGGCGTGGCGCAGGGCCGCGTCGCGGGCAACGCGCTCAACTGGCGCTACGTGCTGGCGCTCAAGGTCGGGGAGTCGACGTGGAACGTCGACTTCGACGACTGGATGTTCCTGCAGCCCGGCGGCGTGATGCTCAACCGCGCGCGCGTGTCGAAGTTCGGGATCGCCATCGGCGAGGTGACGCTGAGCTTCAGCCGCGACGGCGCGGCGCGCGCCGGCTCCACGGACTTCGCCGAAGCCGCCCAGTGACCGCCGGCGCCGTCAGGCGTCCGGCCCAACCACTCCGTCGATCAGGTTGGTCGCCAGCAGCGCCTCGCTGGTGAGCGTGCTGGCGTCGCGCAGCACCGGGCGCAGCGCCGCGGGCAGCGCGCGCATCGCCTCCACCTGGCGCGCCAGCAGCGCGCGCGCCTCCGCGACGCCGACCGCGGCGAAGCGCAGCCTGTCGCCGGGCTTCATCTGCGCGAGGGTCGGCAGCGAGGCCGTGGCCGTGGTCGCGATCTTCGGGTAGCCGCCGGTCGTCTGGCGGTCGGCCATCAGGACGATCGGCTTGCGCGTCCCCGGCACCTGGATCGAGCCCGTCAGGATCGTGTCGGAGATCGTGTTGAACCCGTCGCGATGCTCGATCTCCGGCCCGTCGAGGCGGTAGCCCATGCGGTCGGCCTCGGCCGTCAGCGCGTACTCGCCCGACAGGAACGTCGCGATCCCCTCGGCGGTGAACCGGTCGTCCTGCGGGCCCAGGACGACGCGGATCGCGCCGTCGAGGTAGGGAAGCGCGGCCGGGTCGATCGCCACGTCGCCGCCGCCGGCCGCGGCGCCGCGCGCGAGCGGCAGGCGGTCCCCGGCGCGCAGCGGCCCGCCGCCGAGGCCCGAGCGCACATGGGTCGAGCGGCTGCCGAGTTCCATCGGCGTCGCGAAGCCGCCCGCCACGGCGAGGTAGCCGCGCGCGCCACGCCGCAGCGCGCCGACCTGCACGCGATCCCCGCGCTTCAGCGAGAAGCTGCGCCAGGGCGATGCCGCGGCGCCGCCGATCGTGATCGCCGCGTCGCCCGCGATGGCGATGCGCGCGCCCTCGGCGTCGAGCTCCAGCGTGTCGCCCGCGAGGGTGAACTCGATCGCCGCCTCGCCCGGCGGGTTGCCGACCAGGAGGTTCGCGGCCGCGAGCGCGATCATGTCCATCGCGCCGGCGGGCGTGACGCCGTTGCGCAGGTGCCCCCAGCGCCCGGAATCCTGGAGCGTCGACAGCGGGCCCGGGGCGACGACGACCAGCGCGCTCATGCCTCGGGCTCCAGGATCTTCTCGCCGCGCCCGGCCAGCGCGTCGAGCCGCTCGAAGCGCGCGGCGTCGATCGGCTCGAACGTCACCCGCTCGCCGGGCTGGACGAGGAAGGGCTTCTCGCGGCGCATGTCGAAGAGCCGCACGGGCGTGCAGCCGAGCATGTGCCATCCCGAGGGCGCGGCGATCGACTGCACCGCGGCCTGCTGACCGCCGATCGCGACCATGCCGGCCGGCGTGCGCAGCCGCGGGTTCATCCGCCGCGAGATGTGCAGGCGCGGGTCGAGCCCGCCGAGATATGCGTAGCCCGGCACGAAGCCGAGCATGTAGACGTGGTAGATGGTGCTGCTGTGCAGCCGCACGACATCGCCGGTCGACATCCCCTTCTCGCGCGCGACATGCTCGAGGTCCTCGCCATGCACGCCGCCATAGGCGACGGGGATGCGCCACAGCCTGCCGGGCCGCGCCTCGCCGGTCGCCGCCGCGGCCAGCGCGCGCAGCCTGTCCTCGAGGCTGCCCGCGTCGGCGGCGAGCGGATCGAAGCGCACGAAGAGCGTGCGATAGGTGGGCAGCGTCTCGAGCACGCCGCCGATGCGCGCGGCGACGACCGCGCGGTCCAGCTCGAGCACGCGCGCGCTCACCGCCGTGTCGATGCGGTCCGCGAACTCGACGACGAGGCCGCTGTCCCCGGCGGCCTTGATGCGGAAATCCCCGGTCACGCGCGCGGGTTCAGCCAGTGCAGCGGCAGGCCCGGCCGCGGCCAGTCCATCGCGACCAGGCGGCCGGAATTGGACAGGGTCACGAAGGCCGTGCGCAGCCCCGGCCCGCCGAAGCAGATGTTCGTGGTGTGGAGGTCGTCGGTCTCGACCTGCTCGACCACGCGCCCGTCCGGCGCGATCACGGTGATGCACGGCGTCGCAAGCGTCGCGACGCAGACATTGCCGCAGGCCTCGACCGCGAGGGAGTCGAAGCGCTGGTAGCGATGCATGCCGGCCACGAAGCGCCCGCCATGCGGGCTCGGCCAGGGCGCGCGGCGGATCTCGCCGGGGCCGACGATGTCGAAGGCCCAGAGCCGGCCGCCCTCCGTCTCGGCGACGTAGAGCGTGCGGTCGTCGGGCGACAGGCCGATGCCGTTCGGCGTCAGGATCGGGTGGACGACCTCGCGGATCATGCTGCCATCGGCGCGCGCGTAGTAGACGCCGCCCTGGTCGCGCTCGCGCGCGCGGGACTTGCCGAGGTCCGTGAACCAGAACCCGCCCTCGCCGTCGAAGACGATGTCGTTGGGTCCGCGCAGGGGCCCCATGTCCGTGGCCGTGTAGAGCGTCTCGACGCGCCCGGTCTCCGGGTCGACGCGCTCGATGCGCCCGCCCGAGTAGTCGGCGGCCTGGAAGCGCGGGCGCAACCCGTGGTCGGGGTCGTCGATCCACTCGAAGCCGCCGTTGTTGCAGACGTAGATCATGCCATCGGGGCCCATGGCGGCGCCGTTCGGGCCGCCGGGCATGCGCGCGACGAGCAGCTTCCGTCCGTCGGGCATGACGCGCGTCAGCCGCTCGCCGGCGATCTCCACCAGGACGACGGAGCCGTCGGGCATCGCGATCGGCCCCTCGGGGAAGCGCAGCCCGTCCGTGATCTCGCGCATGCCTGCCATGCCAGCCTCCTGCCCTTGCGGCGCGGATCCTAGCGCGCCCGCGCGCCCGGTGTCGCGAAGCGATCGATGGCGCGCGGCACGGATACTTGGCTAGGCTCCGGGCGGTCATCAACCGGGAGAGGCGACATGGCGCGCGTGGACCTGAACTGCGACATGGGCGAGAGCTGGGGCGCCTACACGATGGGCGACGACGCGGCGATGCTGGACATCGTCACCTCCGCCAACGTCGCATGCGGCTTCCATGGCGGAGACCCGCTGGTCATGCACCGGACGCTCGAGCTCGCGCGGGCCAAGGGCGTCAATGTCGGCGCGCACCCGAGCTACCTCGATCCCTGGGGCTTCGGCCGCCGCCGCTTCGTCGGCGAGGACCCGGCCGACATCGAGAAGATGATCGTCTACCAGGTCGGCGCGATCGCGCAGATGGCGCGCCATGTCGGCCACCGCATCGCGCACGTGAAGCCGCATGGCACGCTCGGCAACGCGGCGCAGGAGGACGACGCGCTGGCGGACGCGATCGCGCGCACGGTCAAGGCCATCGATCCCGGCCTCGTCCTGATGGTGATGCCTGGCGGCAGCCTCGAGCGCGCCGGGGAGAAGGCCGGGCTGCGCATCGCGCGCGAGGTCTTCGCCGATCGCGCCTATGACGACCGCGGCATGCTGGTGAGCCGCAAGGTCAAGGGCGCGGTCATCCACGACGCCCGGCTTGCCGCGAAGAACGTGCTGCGCATGGTCGAGGAGGGCGCGGTGATCTCGGTCACGGGCAAGCGGGTCCCGGTCTCCGTCGACACGATCTGCGTGCATGGCGACAATCCTGCCGCCGTGGCGATGGCGTCCGAAGTGCGTAGTACGCTCGAGAAGGCCGGCGTCAATGTCCGGCCGCTGATCGCGGTGGCATGATCCCCGCGCCTGCCATGCCGATGGCGGGCGCCGGACACGGGGATCGATGCCGATGGATACGCTGGCCTTCCTGCTCTTCTGCCTCGCGGCCTTCTATGTCGTCGCCTGGGTGCTCCTGAACGAGCGGCTCGGCGAGCATGGCCGCGGCCGCGGGCCGATCGCGATCCGTCGCGAGGAGCCGGCCGCGGCGCGGCGCGCGCGAGGGGCGCCGGGGGGCTGAACGCCGCGCGGGGCCGGGCAGGGGCCCGGCATGCGCGCCTATCTCTTCGTCCTGATCTACGCGGGCATGCTGCCGCTCGCGCTGCTGTCGCCCTTCGCGGGCGCGATGATCTGGGCGTGGCTCTCGCTCATGTACCCGCAGAGCCAGACCTATGGCTATTTCTCCTTCGGCTTCGCCGCGCCCGTGGCGGCGCTGACGCTTGCCGCCTTCCTCCTGTCGCGCGAGCGCGCCCTGCCGCCGTCCACCGCGGTGGCCTGGTCCATGGCGGGGATGATCCTCGCCTGCGGCGTCGCCCATGCCACGGCGATCGACCGCGAGATCGGCGCCGTGCGCTGGGACACGATCTGGAAGGGCTTGCTGCTGGCGCTGGCGACGCTCGCGATGCTGCGCACGCAGCTGCGCATCCACGCCCTCGTCTGGATCGTCGCGCTGTCGATCGGCTATTTCGGCCTCAAGGGCGGGTTGTTCACCCTGCTGACAGGCGGCCGCTACAGGGTCGTCGGCGCCGATGGCTCGATCATCGGGGACAACAACCACCTCGCCGTCGCGCTCGCCATGGTGCTGCCGCTCGTCGCCTACCTGGCGATGCACGCCGGGAGCCGCGTGCTGCGCGCCGCCTGCTGGGTCGCGGCGCCGCTTGTCGCGGTCGGCGCGCTCTTCACCTACTCGCGCGGCGGCGCGCTGGCGCTCGGCGCGATGGCCGCGCTGGCCTGGCTGCGCACGCGCCATCGCCTGGCCATGCTCGCGCCGATCGCGCTGCTCGCGCTCGGCGCGTTCGCCTTCGCGCCGGAGGCTCTGCTCGAGCGGCTCGGCTCGATCGACGACTATGGCAGCGATCCCTCTGCGATGGGCCGGCTCGCGATCTGGCGCGTCGCCCTCGAGCTCGCGCTGCGCAACCCGCTGACCGGGGTCGGCTTCCAGGCGACGGCGCTGCCGCATGTCGTCGCGCAGGTCGATCCCACCGTGACGCCGCGCGCGGTCCACAACTCCTACCTCGAGGCCTTCGCCGAGGCGGGCGGGCTCGCGCTCGCCTGCCACCTCGTCATGATCCTGGCCGCGGCGCTCGACCTGCGCCGCACGCGCCGCGCGACCGCGGGCGTAGCGGGCTGGCGCTGGGCGCACGACCTCTCCGGGATGATGCAGGCATCGCTGCTCGCCTACTGCGTCGGCAGCTTCTTCATCTCCTTCGCCTTCTACGACGGCTGGTGGTACCTGGCGGCGCTCGCGACGGCGCTTCGCGTGCACGCCTGCACCGCGCTGGCGCCACGCGGGCGGGTCGCCGCCGCGGGCGTCGCGACGGCGGCCGCCGCCGCGGCCGCCCGGGGCCGGTGATGCGCGAGGCGGTGCTGCCCGCGCTGCGCTGGACGGCGCTGGGGCGCCTCGGCGCGCAGGCGCTGTCGCTCGCGGCGACGCTCGTCGTGGTGCGCATCCTCGGCCCGGCGGAGTACGGGCTCTTCGCATTGTGCATGGCGCCCGTCACCTTCCTCGGCGCGCTCGTCGTCGTGGCGCCGTCCTGCCTGGTGATCCGCGCCAGCGACCCGCGCGAGGACACGCGGCGCGCGACGGGCCTGCTCGTGGCGCTCGTCGCGCTCGCGACCCTCGCGATGGCGCCGGTCTCCGCGGCGATCGCCTGGTCGCAGGAGGACGATCGGGCGCTCGCGCTCTGCGTCGCGCTCACGACCTGCGTGCTCTGGCCCCATGCGCTCTCGGCCGCCTGGCAGGCCTCCTTCGAGCGGCGGCTCGACTTCCGCGCGGTCTCCCTGGTCGAGCTTGCCTCGGGCCTGGCATCGACCGCGGCGACGGTCGGGTGCGCGCTCGCGGGCGCGGGCGCGTGGGCGCTCGCGGCGGGCGCGGCGGCCGCCTCGGCGACGCAGTTCCTGCTGCTGCTCGTGGCGATGCGCGGCGACGCGCTTCCGTCCTTCGACTTCCGTCGCCTCGCCCGCGCGGACGCCGCCTATGGCGGGCGCGTCGTGCTCGGCACGCTGGTGACGCAGGCGCTGGACGCGGCGGAGACGTTCCTGCTCGCGCGCTTCCTCGGCGCGGCCGACCTCGGCGCGTGGCGCACGACGCGCGAGCTCGTCAACGTGCCTATGGGCAAGGCGATGCCGATCGTGAACCGGGTCGGCTTCCCCGCCTATGCGCGTCTGGGCGGCGACATCGCCGCGGCGCGACGCTACGCCCTCCTCTCGCTGCGGGTCTTCGCGGCGATCTTCGTCCCGGCCTACTGGGGGCTCGCCGCGGTGGCGCCGCACGCCGTGCCGCTCGCCATGGGCGCGCAATGGGCGCAGGCCGCGCCGCTCGCCGCGATCTTCGGCCTCTTCCTGCCGTTCAGGCTGCTGCAGTACTGCCTCGTCCTGCCGCACCAGGGCCTCGGGAACGCGGCGCTCGTCAACCGCGCGACGCTGCTGGCCGGTGGCGGCGCGCTCGCCGGCCTCGCCGCCGGGCTCGCCTTCGGCGCGGCGGTCGCCGCCGCCTGCATGGCGCTCGCCGGCGCGGTCGGGCTCGTCCTCGCCGCCGACCGGGCGCGTCGTCCCCTCGGCCTGTCGTGGCCGGACATCGCCGGTGGCTGCGCGCCGACCCTGGTCGCCGCCGCGGCGATGGTCGCCGCGGTCACCGCCGCGCGCCTGGCCCTGCCTGCGGACTGGTCCCATGCGCAGGCGCTCGCGGCGCTCGTGCCGCTGGGCGTCGCGGTCCATGGCGCGGCCTTCCTCGCGCTCGACCGCGGGCGCCTGCTGCGCCCGGCCTTCGCCATCCTGCGCGACGTCGCGTGCCGGCGATGAGGCGCGTGGTCGTCGCCGACAGCCTCGTCGACGGCGCCGAGCACGCGCCGTTCAACGCCGGCATGCTCCACGCGCTCGCCCTCGCGCTGCCGCCCGGCTGCCGCATCGAGTTCCATGCCGGCGCCAGCCATCGCGATTGCGTCCTCGGCTCGCTCGGGCCGTCGCTGCGCGCGCGCATCCTCGGCGGATCCCTGCCCGTCGAGCGCGCGGCGCGCGAGGCGCTCGTGGATCGCGGGCTGCTCGCGCTGCCCGTCGCCGCGCGCGACCCGGCCGACCTTCTCGTCCTGCTCGCGGCCAATCGCGGCACGCTCCTGTCCCTCGCGCTGCTCGCCGCGACCGGGCGGGTGCGACGCGGCAGCGCCTTCGCGGTCCTTCACGCGGTGGCCGCGGACCTCTGGGCGCCGAGGCGGCGCAACCCGATCGCGCGCGCGGTCGACCTGGAGAGCGCGCTGCGCCTCGCGATGCGGCTGGGCGCCGCGCCCGTCCTTGTCGAGCCCGGCATCCGCGACGAATTCGCGGCGCGCTTCCCCGGGCTGGCGTCGCGCGCGCGCGCGTGGCCGCACCCGCTGCCGCCGTCGCCCGCCCCCGTGGCGGCGGGCGGCGAACCGGGCGCGCCGCCGCGCCTCGGCTTCCTCGGCCTCGCCAGCGACGGAAAGGGATATGCGCGCTTCGTCGCCGTGGCGCGGGCCTTCGCCGGGCGGGCGGAGTTCCACGCCATCGCCCACGCGCCGGAGGGCGACGGGGCGCACCGGGCCGGCGGCGAGGTCCTCGCGACGCGCCCACGCGCGCAACGCTGGCCGCGCGAGGAATTCCTGCGCGCGGCGTCGCGCCTCGACTTCGCATGCCTCTTCCACGAACCGCGTCGCTACAGGCATGTCGCGAGCGGCGTGCTGATGGACGCGCTCGCGCTGCGCGTGCCCGTCGTCGCGCCCGACCTGCCGCTCTTCTCCGCGCTGTTCCGCGCGCATGGCCCCTGCGGGATCCTCTACCGGCCCGGGGACGGGCCGGAGGCGGCGATCGCGGAGGCGCTCGCCTGCCGCGGCGGGCCGCGCCACGCGGCGATGCGCGCGAGCCTCGCCGACGCCGCGGCCACGCGCGCGCCCGAGGCGCTCGCGCGGATCCTCGCCGCGGATCTCGCGCCATGACCGGCCCGTCGGCGCCGCTGGTCGCGCTCGATTGCCGCGCCGCCACGGCGCGCACGGGCGGCGTCGGGCGCTACGTCGTCAACCTCGCGCGCGAACTGCGCGCACGCGACGAGCTTCGGCTCGCCCTGCTCGTCGGCGCCGATCCGCATCCCGCGCTCGCCTCGATGAAGGGCGTGGAGGTCGTCGAGACCGGGTGGACGGCGGCGCATGCGCGCCAGGACCTGCGCTTCGCCTGGGAGCAGCGCGTGCTGCGCCGCATCCTCGCGCGCCTGCGCCCCGGGCTCTTCCACGCGACCTGGAACCTCGGCATCCCGGTGGCGTCGCGCGTCCCGGCCGTGCTGACGCTGCACGACCTGCTGCCGCTCTCGACGCCGGGGTGGTTCGGCGCGCGCGCGCATCGCGCCTTCTTCCTCGCCGGGCAATGGGCGGCGCTGCTGCGCGCGCGCCGCGTGATCGCCGTGTCGGGGGCGACGCGCGCCGCGCTCGCGATCCTCTCGCCGAGCCTCGCGCGCAAGGCGGTCGTGGTGCACGAGGGCGTGGAGGACGACTTCGCGCCCGGTCCGGCCGGCGCCGGGCCGCGGTACCTGCTCGCCGTCGGGGGGCGCGAGGCGCGCAAGAACCTCGCCGGGCTCTTCGCTGCCTATGCGGCCTCCGGCCTCGGGGCGGAGCTCCATGTCACGGGCGGGGAGGCGACTCTCGGGCCCGTGGACCGCGCCGCGCTCGACGCGCTCCCCCCGCTGCTGCGCGCGCGCATCCGCTTCCTCGGCTTCGTGCCCGACGCGGCGCTGCCGGGCCTCTATCGCGGCGCCTCGATGCTCGTCTTCCCGTCGCGCGGCGAGGGGTTCGGCCTGCCGCCCCTCGAGGCGATGGCCTGCGGCACGCCCGTGGTCGCCGGGCGCGCGGGCAGCATCCCCGAGGTCGTCGGCGACGCGGCCCTGCTGGTCGATCCCGGGGATCCGGACGCGATCGCGGCGGCGATGCGACGGATCGACGGGGACGATGGGTTGCGCGCGCGCCTGGTCGCGGATGGGCTCGCGCGCGCCGCCGCGCTGCGCTGGCCCTCCTGCGCGGAGGCGACGCTGGCGGTCTACCGCGCCGCCCTGGGCGGCAGCTCGAGCCTGCGCCGCACCTTGCGGATCAGCCAGCCCAGCACGGGGATGCGCTCGTAGAACTGCGCGGCGGCGTCCCAGTGGTCGATGTGCTCGCCGATCCGGCCGTCGGCCGCGAAATGCACCTCGCTCATGCCGGTGATGACGATGGGCGCGCCGCCACCCGCGGGCCTGCTGGTGAAGCGCCAGAGGATGTAGCCGGCGTCCTGGCCGAGCGCGCGGTCGAGCACCTCGAAGCGCGGCGTCCCGTGCGCGTACATCATCGACAGCAGCCGCACGACCTCGTCGACGCCGCGCACGTCGTTGAAGGGGTCGCGGAAGCGCATGTCCGGCGCCACCAGCGCGGCGATCGCCGGCAGCGTCTCGCGCGTCATCGTCTCGTAGAACCGCCCATAGGCGGCGAGCGTCTCCTCGCGGGTCGTCATGCGCCGGTCATCCGGCGCACGAGCGCGAAATAGGCGGGGTAGGGCAGCAGGTTCAGCATCTTGAGCAGCAGCGCGAAGCGCCGCGGGAAGACGATCTCGAAGCGGTCCGACGCGAGGCCCGCGACGAACGCCTCGACCGCCTCGTCGACGGGCATCAGGAACGGCATCGGGAACTCGTTGCGGTCGGTGAGCGGCGTGCGCACGAAGCCCGGGTCGACCAGCTGCAGCTTGATGCCGAGGCGGTCGCAGTCGAGCTTGAGCGATTCCGCCATGTTGATCAGCGCGGCCTTCGTCGGCCCATAGGCGGCGGCCGTCGGCAGGCCGCCATAGCCCGCGACCGAGGCGACGATCGCGACATGCCCCCGGCGCCGCGCGGCCATGCGCGCGAGCAGCGGCTCGAGGCAGTTGGCGACGCCGAAGAGGTTGACCTCCGCCAGCCGCCGCAACGTGGCCACCGAGAAATCGGAGGCGGACATCGGGACATGCGTGCCTGCGTTCAGCACCGCGAGCCCGATCTCGCCCTCGCGCTCCTCGATCGAGGCGACTGCGCGCGCGCAGGCTGCGGCGTCGCACACGTCGAGCGGCTGCGGCGCGACGCGACCCCCGGAGGTGGCCGCGAGCGCGGCCAGCGCCTCCTCGCCGCGCGCCGAGGCGACGACGCGCCGGCCATCGCGCGCCAGGCGCAGCGCCAGCGCCTCGCCGATGCCCGAGGACGCGCCCGTGACCCAGGCGACGCTCATCGCAGCGAGCCCAGGAAGCGCGCGGAGGCCGCGCGCAGCCGCGCGCGCCGCTCCGGGGCGAAGCGCGCCAGCGTGCGGTAGGGCATCGCCATGCGCGGGTTGCGCGACAGGAGTTCCGCGTGCTCCATCAGGAAGCTCCAGTAGAGGTGGTTGAGCGGGCAGGCCCGCTCGCCCTCGCTGTCGGACACGTCGTAGGCGCAGCCCTCGCAGTAGTCGGACATGCGGTCGATGTACTTGCCGCTCGCCGCGTAGGGCTTCGAGGCAAGATACCCGCCATCGGCGAAGATCGCCATTCCGTGGACGTTGGGCAACTCGACCCATTCGTAGGCGTCGGCGTAGACGGCGAGGTACCAGGCCTCGATCTCGCGCGGCGCGATGCCCGCGAGCAGGGCGAAGTTGCCGGTGACCATCAGCCGCTGGATGTGGTGCG
This sequence comes from Pseudomonadota bacterium, assembly GCA_041178225.1. Lineage (GTDB taxonomy): Bacteria > Pseudomonadota > Alphaproteobacteria > CACIAM-22H2 > CACIAM-22H2 > CAIOSQ01. The sequence continues at coordinate 15,868 of JBEGVV010000070.1, forward strand.
CGTAGGCGTGGCGGCGCGTGTCGCCGATCGCCTGGCGCATGCAGTTCATGTCCGTCTCGCCGGTCCAGTAGAAGGCCGGCAGGGCGCGCGTGGCGCCGAGCGCGTTGCTCTCCGCGTAGCCCGGCATGCGCAGCCAGTAGATGCCGCGCACGAACTCGCGCCAGCCGAGGACCTGGCGGACGAAGCCCTCGACCGCGTTGATCGGCGCATGGCCGGCCGCGTGCTCCGCCTCCGCGGCGCGCACGACGTCGCGCGGGTCGAGCAACCCGGCATTGAGCTGCGGCGAGATCGCCGCGTGCCAGAGGAAGGGCTCGCCCTCCTTCATCGCGTCCTGGTGGTCGCCGAAAAGCGGCAGGCAGTCGCGCATGAAGGCAGCGAGCGCGCGCTCCGCGTCGGCGCGCGTCACCGCGAGGTCGAAGGGGCGCAGGTCGCCGAAATGCGAGGGGAAGCGCGCCTCGACGAGGTCGAGCACCTCGCGCGTGGTCGCGTCCGGCTCGAAGGACAGGCGCCGCGGCGGGCGCGCGTCGCGGGGCAGGGGCTTGCGGTTGTCGCGGTCGAAGTTCCACGCGCCGCCCTCGGGCGCGCCGGCGGCATCGAGCAGCACGCCGTGCTCGCGGCGCATCTCGCGGTAGAAGAACTCCATGCGCAGCTCGCGGCGCCCCTTCGCCCAGCGCGCGAAGCGCTCCGCGGTGCAGAAGAAGCGCGTGTCCGCGCGGATCTCGACGGGCACGCCGAGCCCGGCCGCCCAGCCCTCCATCGCCGCGCGCAGCCGCCACTCGCCGGGCTCGGCGACCACCACGCGCGTCGCCGCGTGGCGCGCCACCGCGCGCGCGACCTCGCCGCCGAAGGAGCCGCTGTTGCCCGGGTCGTCGAGCCGCACGTAGTCGACGCGCAGGCCGCGCGCGCGCATCTCGTCGGCGAAGTGGCGCATCGCGGAGAGGACGAAGGCGATCTTCTTCCTGTGGTGCGGGACGTAGGTCGCCTCCTCGGCGACCTCGCACATCAGCACGACGTCGCGCGCGGGATCGACGTCCGCGAGGCTGGCGATGCCGGGCGAGAGCTGGTCGCCCAGGACGAGGCGCAGCGTCGCCATCGCGCGCGCCGCTCAGCCCTTCGTGCGCAGCGTGGAGCGCCCGCCGTCGACGCCGATGACCTGGCCCGTGATCCAGCCCGCCTCGTCGGACAGCAGCAGGGCCGCGAGCGCCGCCGCGTCGTCCGCCTCGCCAAGGCGCTGGATCGGGTGCAGCGCGGCGATCGCCTTGGCCATCGCCTCGTTTCCGGTGAGCCGCGCGGCGAGCGGGGTGCGCGTGAGGCTGGGCGCGATGCAGTTGACGCGCAGCCGCGGCGCGAGCTCGGCCGCGAGCGACAGGCAGAGCGCCTCGACGCCGCCCTTCGCCGCGGCGATGGCGACGTGGTTGGCGAAGCCCTGGCGCGCGGCGACGGTGGAGAAGAGGACGATGCCCGATCCCTGGCGCAGCGCGCCGGCCGCGGCGCGCACCGCCATCGCCGGGCCGATGGTGTTGAGCGCGAACGCCTCCGCCATCTCGGCGGCCCCGACCTGCGCGAGGGGCTTCAGGACGATGGAGCCGGCGCAGTAGGCAAGGCCGCGCAGCCCGCCCGCGCCCGCTGCGGCGACGGCGCGCTGCAGGGCGTCGGCGTCGCGCGCGTCGACCTGGGTGGTCGCGCAGCCCAGCTCGGCGGCGATGGCGGCGAGGCGCGAGGCATCTCGCGCCATGACATGGACGTCCTCGCCGCGCGCGCGCAGCCGGCGCGCGAGCGCGGCCCCGATGCCCGTGGTTCCGCCGATGACGAGGATGGGTTCGGGCATGGCAGGCTCCGGCGCGACGTTGCTGGGCGCCATGAGCTAGGCGGAAGCACTGGCGCGGCAAGCGCGCGTGGCTGTGGCGGCGGGCCATGGCCGGTTGCTAGGATGCGGGGCCCCGCCACGGATCGATCCATCGATGGCCCTGAACCGCCGCAGCCTCGTCCCGGCCTTCGCCGCCAGCCTCGCCCTCGGCGCGGCCGCGCCAGGCGCGCGCGCGCTGCGGATCGTCGAGGAGGAGGACACGCCGCGGGCGCGGGCGCTGCTCGAGGCCTGCGAGGCGCGCAGCGCGCACGAGCGGCTGGTGCGCCAGCTGATCGAGGAGATCGAGGGGCGCGGCGAGACCCGCGACGCGGCCGTCGAGAAGCTGCGCGACATGTCCTGCCCGCTTTGCGGCTGCAACCTGGCGCTCCAGCTCCCGGACGGCGCGAAGCCGCCGGGCTTCTGACCCCGACGATGGGCTCCCGCGCGGCAGGCCCGCACCCCGCCGAGGGCGGCGGCGGCTTCCCGGACCCGCACCACGACCATTCCGCCTGCGCGGCCGGCGCGCTCGAGGTCGCCGAGGCCATCTGCAGCGCGCGCGGCGAGAAGATGACCACGCTGCGCCGGCGCGTGCTGGCGATCGTCTGGCGCGGGCATCGCCCCGTCGGCGCCTACGACATCCTCGATGCGATGCAGGCGGAGAACGGCCGCAAGGTCGCGCCGCCCACGGTCTACCGGACGCTCGACTTCCTGCGCCAGCAGGGGCTCGTGCACCGCGTCGAGTCGCTCAACGCCTATGTCGGCTGCCCGGACCCGGGCCGCCCGCACCGCGTGCAGTTCATGATCTGCAGCGACTGCGGCGTCGCGGCGGAGATCGACGACGCGCGGGTCGGGCAGGCGCTCGACGCCGCCGCCGCCGCCGCGGGCTTCGTGCCGCGCCAGCGGATGGTGGAGGTCAGCGGGCTGTGCGCGCGCTGCGCATCGCCGCGTGATGCGTCGCCAGCGCCAGGCTGAGCACCACGACCGCGCCCGCCTGGTGGGCCGCGCCGAGCGCGACGGGCACGGCAAGGAGCAGGGTGGCGATGCCGAGCGCGACCTGCCCGATGATCGCGGCGCCGAGCCACGACGCCATGCGGCGCGCGCGCGCGTCGAGGCCGCCGGCATGGATGCTGCCGACATAGGCGATGGCCAGCGCCATGGTGGCGACGGCGATCCAGCGATGGTTGAACTGCACCGCCGCGACGTTCTCGAACAGGTTGGTCCACCACGGCGCGAGGTCGGCGTAGCCCGCCGGCACGAAGCGCCCGTCCATCAGCGGGAAGCTGTTGTAGGTGAAGCCCGCGTCGGTCCCGGCGACGAAGGCGCCGGCGAGGATGGTCAGCGCGATCGCCGCGAGCGTCGCGCGGCCGAGGATCGCCGGCGCGCCGCGCAGGCCGGGCTCGCGCCGGTCCGCGAGGCGCATCGCGAGGCGCTGGACCAGCGCGAAGATCACCAGCGCGAGGCCGAGATGCGTGGCGAGCCTGTAGGGGCTCACGTCGGTCCGCTCGACGAGGCCGGAGGCCACCATCCACCAGCCCACGGCACCCTGCAGCCCGCCCAGCGCGAGGAGGCCGCAGAGCCTCGCGAGCAGGCCGCCGCGCACACGCCCGGTGAAGGCGAACCAGGCCAGCGGCAGGGCGAAGGCGAGGCCGATCAGCCGGCCCCAGAGGCGGTGGACGTATTCCCACCAGAAGATCGTCTTGAACTCGTCGAGGGTCATCGACGCGTTCTTCTCCCGGAACTCCGGTATGCGCTGGTACTTGGCGAACTCGGCTTCCCACTGCTCGCGCCCGATCGGCGGGACCGTGCCGGTCACCGGCCGCCACTCGGTGATCGAGAGGCCCGACTCGGTCAGCCGCGTCACGCCGCCGATCACGACCATGGCGAAGATCATCGCGGCGCAGATCCAGAGCCAGATCCTCACCGGTCGCAATCCGTCCTCGGCTGCAGCCATCGTCGTCGCCATGCCGGTCGCGGAGATAGGCCGGCGGCGCAGGCGAGGCAAGCGCCGGCGCGCCTGCGGGCTTGACCCGCGCGCCGCGCGGTCGCTACTTGTTCGCATACGAACGATTTCCCGCAGGAGGCCTCGTGCCGCCAGCATCGAGCGCGCCGCGCGCGCAACCGCAGGCGCAGCCCCAGCAGGCCAGCTACCGCCTCGAGGACCAGGCCGGCCACCTGCTGCGCCGCGCCCACCAGCGCCATAGCGGCCTGTTCGTCGAGATGATGGGCCCGCTCGAGCTCACGCCGACCCAGTTCGCGGCGCTCGCGCGGCTGCGCGAGCTCGGCGACACGACCCAGAACCAGCTCGGCCGCCTGACGGCGATGGATCCCGCGACGATCCAGGGCGTGGTGCGACGCCTTGTCGCGCGCGGCCTGGTCGAGCGCCGCCCGGACCCGGAGGACCGGCGCGTCATGGTCCTCTCTCTCACCGCGTCCGGCGCGCGCGTCGCGCGCGACGCCGTCGCCCGCGCGCGCGACATCACCCGCGCCACGCTCGAGCCGCTCGCCCCGGCCGAGCGCGCGCTCTTCGTCGACCTCCTTCGCAAGCTGAGCTGAGCATGACCGGGCTGCGCCTCGCCTTCGGGCTGGACTTCGCCGACCTCCACGCGCGCGACGGGCTCGTGCGCCTCGATCGCGCCTTCGTGGAGGCGCTCACGGCCGAGGACCCGGCGCTGTCCAACAGGCTGCTCGCCGCGCGGGCCGCGCCCGGCGCGCTCGCGCCGCTCGACGCCTCGGCGCTGATGATCGACCTCGGCGCCCCGCTCGAGCGCTTCCTCGGCACGCTGTTCGGCATCGGGGCCGAGCTCGCGGGCCTCGCCGCCCGGACGCGCACGCTCGACCCGCTCTGGGAAGCCAAGCGCAACTTCGTGCAGCGTCGCGCGCTCAAGGCGCACAAGCCCGACGCCGCCGCCGCCTTCGACGGCACGGCGCTCGCCGCGACGCTCGAGGCGGCCATGGGCGAGCCGCTGACCGAGGCCTCCTTCGCGCGCCATGTCGTCGCATGGGCCGCCGCGCCCGAGGCGCATGCGGACGCGCTGGCAGCGGCGGAGCGCTACGCGGCATGGGCGACGCTCGCGCCCGCGGGCCGCGCGCGCCATGCCTCCGGCGTCCTCTTCCGCACGCCGCGCAAGGTGGATCCCGCGGCGCTGGTCCCGCTCGAGCGCATCGAGCGCGACGGCGTGGCGATGATGCGCCTGCCCGAGCATGACTGGCGCGAGCGCGACGCCTTCTCGCTCACCGACCACGGCATGGACGCGGTCCAGGCGCTCGACCAGGTCAACTACTGCATCTGGTGCCACGAGCAGGGGAAGGATTCCTGCTCGAAGGGCCTGCGCGACCGCAAGACCGGCGCGTTCCAGAAGAGCGCGCATGGCGCGACGCTCGCGGGCTGCCCGCTCGAGGAGAAGATCAGCGAGATGCACACGCTGCGCGCGCGGGGCAGCGCGGTGGCTGCGCTCGCCGTCGTGGCGGTCGACAACCCGATGTGCGCGGGCACCGGGCATCGCATCTGCAACGACTGCATGAAGGCCTGCATCTACCAGAAGCAGGAGCCGGTCGACATCCCGCAGGCCGAGACGCGCGTGCTCAAGGACGTGCTCGCGCTGCCCTGGGGCTTCGAGGTCTATTCGCTGCTCACGCGCTGGAACCCGCTCGACTTCCGCCGCCCGCTGCCGCGCCCGCCCTCGGGCCGCAAGGTGCTGGTGGTCGGGCTCGGGCCCGCCGGGTACACGCTGGCGCACCACCTGCTCAACGACGGGCACGCGGTCGTCGGCGTCGACGGGCTGAAGATCGAGCCGCTCGATCCCGCGCTGTGCGGCGTCGGCGCCGATGGCGCGCGCGTGCCCTTCGCGCCGGTGCGCGACGTCGCCTCGCTCGCCGAGGACCTCGACGCGCGCGTGCTGGCCGGCTTCGGCGGCGTCGCCGAGTACGGGATCACCGTGCGCTGGGACAAGAACTTCCTGAAGCTGATCCGCCTGCTGCTCGAGCGCCGCGCATCCTTCGCGATGCATGGCGGCGTGCGCTTCGGCGGCACGCTCGCGCTCGACGACGCCTGGGAGCTGGGCTTCGACCATGTCGCGCTGTGCATGGGCGCGGGCAGGCCGACCGTGATCGAGATGAAGAACGGCCTCGCGCGCGGCGTGCGCCAGGCCTCCGACTTCCTGATGGCGCTGCAGCTCACCGGCGCGGCGAAGAGGGAATCGATCGCCAACCTGCAGCTGCGCATGCCGATCGTCGTGGTCGGCGGCGGCCTGACCGCGGTCGACACGGCAACCGAGTCGCTCGCCTACTACGCGCGGCAGGTCGAGAAGTTCGCCGCGCGCCATGCCACGCTCGTCGCCGAGCGCGGCGAGGAGGCCGTGCGCGCGGGCTGGAGCGAGGAGGACCGCGAGGTCGCCGCCGAGTTCCTCGCGCATGGCGCCGCCATCGCCGCGGAGCGCGCGCGCGCCGCCGCCGAGGGGCGCGCGCCACGGCTGCGCCCGCTGCTCGAGTCCTGGGGCGGCGCCACGATCGCCTATCGGCGCAGGCTCGCCGACGCGCCGAGCTACACGCTCAACCACGAGGAGGTCGCGAAGGCGATGGAGGAGGGCGTGCGCTTCGCCGAGGGGCTCTCCCCGGTGGAGGTGGTCGCCGACCGCTTCGGCCATGCCGCCGCGCTGCGCCTGTCGCGCAAGGGAGAGGCCGGCGACGAGGTCGTCGAGCTGCCGGCGCGCGCGATCCTCGTCGCCGCGGGCACGCAGCCCAACACCGTCCTGGCGCGCGAGGACGGGCGCGTGCGCCTCGACGGCCGCTACTTCGAGGCGATCGACGAGACCGGCGCGCGCGTCGAGCCGGAGCGCGCGATGTCCAAGCCCGCCGCGCCGCAGGTGCTGATGCATCGCACGGCGGATGGCCGCTTCGTCAGCTTCTTCGGCGACCTGCATCCCTCGTTCTTCGGCAACGTCGTGAAGGCGATGGGCAGCGCGAAGCAGGGCTATCCCGTCGTCAGCCGCGCGCTGGCCGCCCGCCCGCCCACGGATGTCTCGCCCGAGGATCTCTTCGCGCGGCTCGACCGCGAGCTGCGCGCGCGCGTCCACGCCGTGCGGCGCCTGACGCCGGACATCGTCGAGGTGGTGGTCGAGGCGCCGCGCGCGGCCCGCGGCTTCCGCCCCGGCCAGTTCTACCGGCTTCAGAACTTCGAGAGCCACGCGCCGAGGACGGACGGCACCGTGCTGGCGATGGAGGGCCTCGCCATGACCGGCGCCTGGACCGATCCGGCGCGCGGCCTCGTCTCGGTGATCGCGCTCGAGATGGGCGGGTCGTCCGACCTCTGCGCGACGCTGCGGCCCGGCGAGCCCGTCGTGCTCATGGGCCCGACCGGCGCGCCGACCGAGACCCCGGGCGGCGAGACCGTCGCGCTGGTCGGCGGCGGGCTCGGCAACGCGGTGCTTTTCTCGATCGGCCGCGCGCTGCGCGCCGCCGGCTCGCGCGTCGTGTACTTCGCCGGCTACAAGCGGCTGCGCGACCGCTACAAGGTCGAGGAGATCGAGGCGGCGGCCGACGTCGTCATCTGGTGCTGCGACGAGGCGCCGGGCTTCCCGGCGACGCGCCCGCAGGACCGCAGCTTCGTCGGCAACATCGTCGAGGCGATGCGCGCCTATGGCGAGGGGCGCCTCGGCGACCAGGCCGTCAGGCTGGCGGACGCCGACCGCATCGTGGCCATCGGGTCCGACCGCATGATGGCGGCCGTGGCGGCCGCGCGCCACGCGGCGCTGCGCGCGCTGCTCAAGCCCGCGCATTGCGCGATCGGCTCGATCAACTCGCCCATGCAGTGCATGATGAAGGAGATCTGCGCGCAATGCCTGCAGCGCTGGGTCGACCCGCAGACGGGCAAGGAGACGGTGGTCTTCTCGTGCTTCAACCAGGACCAGCCGCTGGACCGCGTCGACTGGGGCATGCTCAGCGAGCGGCTGCGCCAGAACGCGCTGGCGGAGAAGCAGACGCGGGCATGGATCGATCGTTGCCTCAGGCGCCTCGAGCTGAGGCCCGCCGCCGCGCCCGGCGGCTGAGCGCCCTCGCGGCGTCGGCGCTCGCCGCCGCGCTCGCGATGGCCGCGACCTGCGCCTTTGCGCAGGTCGAGCGCCTCGCGCCGGTCCAGGGCGGGCGCTACGTCAACGGCCCGCTCGGCTTCATGGTGGAACTGCCGCCGCGCGTCGCCGCCTGCCATCGCCCGCAGGAAGGATGGCGCGAGGGCGTCGTGCTCGTGCTCGGCGGCCGCGGCTGCGGCGACCATCGCCTCGCCCCTGCCTTCGTCACGGTGACGGGCGAGCCGAACTCGGAGGCGCTGGGCGACGTCCACTCCCTCGCCGCCAGCCTCTGCGCCAGCCCGGGCTTCGGGGAGGCGCGCGTGGAGGCGGCGCCGCGCGCGATCGCCGGGCGCACCACGCTCGCCTGCCGCCTGCAGGACGAGGCGGGCAACGTCGCGATCGAGGCGATGGCGCAGTTCGAGACCGCGTCGCCGCCGGTGACCTGGACGAACCTGCGCGTGGCGCTGGTCGCGCGCGGCGATCGCTGGCAGGAATTCGTGCGCGAGTTCGAGGACGCGCTGGGGCGCGTGCGCTGGCTGCCGCGATGACGCGGGCGACGGGGGAGGGGACGATGAACGTTCTGCTGATCACGGGCGACCAGTGGCGGGGGCCGATGCTCGGCACGCTTGGCCATCCGCTCGCGCGCACGCCTGGCCTCGATCGGCTCGCGGCGACGGGCGTGCTGTTCCGGCGCCACCACACCGTCACCGTTCCATGCGGGCCCGCGCGCGCGAGCCTCCACACGGGGCTCTACCTCCACAACCATCGCAGCGTGACCAACGGCACGCCGCTCGCGCGCCACCACGCGAACATGGCGCTGGAGGCGCGCAAGGCCGGGCTCGCGCCGCGGCTCTTCGGCTACACCGACACGAGCCCGGACCCGGAGGGCCTTGCGCCGCGCGACCCGCGCCTGTTCACCTACGAGGGCGTGCTGCCCGGCTACGACGTCGGCCAGACGCTGCACGAGGACTTCAAGCCCTGGCTCGCGCGCCTTCGGCGCCTTGGCTATCGCGGCCTCGACACGCCGGCGCAGGCCTACGATCCCGCGGACGGGCGGCTGGGCGGCCCGGCGCGCTTCCGCGCCGAGCATTCCGAGACCGCCTTCGTCGCCGACGCCGCGCTCGACTGGCTCGGCACGCGCGCTGGCCGGCCCTGGTTCGCGCATGTCTCCTTCCTGCGCCCGCATCCGCCCTGGACCGCGCCGGCCGAGTACCTCGCCCTGCACGACCCGGCGCGCATGCAGGCGCCCGCGCCCGTGGCGCCGGCGGGCCTGCACCCGCTGCTGGATGCGCTGCGCGCGCAGTTCCCGGTCTCGCACCTCGTGCCCGGGCGCGCGGGGCTCGCGCGCGACCTGTCCGCCGAGGACGCGGCGGCGCTGCGCTTGACCTACTGCGCGCTGATGACCGAATGCGACCACCATGTCGGCAGGCTGCTCGACTGGCTGGACGAGAGCGGCGAGGCGGCGCGCACGCTGGTCGTCTTCACCGCCGACCATGGCGAGTATCTCGGCGACCATGGCCTCTACGGGAAGGTCGGCTTCCATCCCGGGGCCTTCCACATCCCGCTGCTGGTGCGCATGCCGGGCGGCGCGGCGGGGCGCGTCGTCGACGCGTTCACCGAATCCGTCGACGTGATGCCGACGGTGCTCCATGCGCTCGGCCTCGAGGTGCCCTTCGCCTGCGACGGCGCCTCGCTCGCGCCCTGGCTGCGCGGCGAGGAGCCGAAGGCGTGGCGAGAGGCCGTGCACTGGGAGGTCGACTACCGCACGGTCCTCGCCGGCGCGGGCGGCGCCGCGCTCGGCGACGACCCGGACGCGGCCGCATTGTCGGCGCGGCTGACGCGCGACGCGCTCTACGTGCATTTCGCGCGTGGCGCGCCGCTGCTCTTCGACCTTGTCGCGGACCCGCATGGCCATCGCGACCTGCTGCGCGAGGGGGCCGGCGCGGATCGGGCCTTCGCCGAGCTCTCCGCCCTGATGGCCTGGCGCATGCGCCGGGAGGACCGGCGGCTGTCCAACCTGCGGGTCGGGGCGAAGGGGCTGGTGCGCTGGCGCGATTGACTCCGCCGCGCCCGCCTCGGCAGACTGTTAGTAGACGAACGATCCCCCGGGAGGGTGCCGTGGCGAGCTATCTCAGGCCCCGCGAGATGGAGCAGGCGCTGCGCGCGCTCGCGGCCGGCCCGCGCGTCGTGCTCGCCGGCGGCACCGACTACTATCCCGCGCGCGTCGGCAAGCCCCTCGACGACGACATCCTCGACATCACCGCGATCGACGCGCTGGCCCGCATCGAGGAGGACGAGGCGGGGTGGCGCATCCCCGCGCGCTGCACCTGGACCGGGCTGCTCGCGGCGAGGCTGCCGCCGCTCTTCGACGGGCTGAAGGCCGCGTCGCGCGAGGTCGGCGGCGTGCAGGTCCAGAACGCCGGCACGATCTGCGGCAATCTCTGCAACGCCTCCCCGGCCGCCGATGGCGTCCCGAACCTGCTCGCGCTCGACGCGGAGGTCGAACTCGCCAGCCTCGCCGGCACGCGCCTCCTGCCGGTGTCCGCATTCGTGCTCGGCAACCGTCGCACGGCGCGGCGGCCTGACGAACTCGTGGCCGCGCTGCGCGTCAGGCGCCCCGCGCGCCCCGCGAGGGGGGCCTTCGCGAAGCTTGGCGCGCGCCGCTACCTCGTGATCTCGATCGCGATGGCGGGCGCGGTGTTCGAGGTGGAGGGCGGGCGCGTCGCCGCGGCGCGCGTCGCGGTGGGCGCCTGCTCGCCGGTCGCGCGGCGGCTGCCCGCGCTCGAGGCGCGCCTCGTCGGCCTGCGGCCGGGCGACGCCCTGCCCGCGATCGGGGGCGACGACCTCGCGCCGCTGTCGCCGATCGACGACGTGCGCGGCACGGCCGCCTATCGTCGCGACGTCGTCGCGACACTGCTGCGCCGCATGATCGAGGGGGTCCTGACGTGAGCGACGCCCACGGCCCGATCCGCTTCACCGTCAACGGGCATGCGGTCGAGGTCGCGGTGCCACCCGCGACGCGCCTCGCCGATGCGCTGCGCGAGGAACTCGGCCTCACCGGCACGAAGATCGGCTGCAACGCCGGCGATTGCGGCGCCTGCACCGTCCGCCTCGACGGCGCGCAGGTCTGCGCCTGCCTCGTGCCGGTCGCGCAGGTGGAAGGTCGCGGCGTGGTGACCGTCGAGGGGTTGGCGCGCGACGGCCGCCTGTCGCGGCTGCAGGAAGCCTTCCACGCCCATGGCGCCGCGCAATGCGGCATCTGCACGCCGGGCATGCTGATGGCCGCCGACGACCTGCTGGCGCGCGACGCGCGACCGGACGAGGCGGCCGTGCTGGACGCGCTGGGCGGCGTGCTCTGCCGCTGCACGGGCTACCGCAAGATCGTGGAGGCGGTGCTCGACGTCGCCGGCACCGGGCCCGCGGCGCGCATGGACGCCGATGGCGGCGTCGGCGCGCGCATCGCCAAGGTGGACGGCGTCGCGAAGCTCACCGGCGCCGAGGACTACGGCGCCGACGACTGGCCGGAGGACGCGCTGGTGCTGCGCGCGCTGCGCTCGCCGCACGCCGCCGCGCGCTTCGAGGTCGGGGACCTCGCGCCGCTGCACGCGCGCTTCCCCGGCCTGGTGCGCGTCTTCGCGGCGAAGGACGTTCCGGGGCCCAACGCCTTCGGCATCTACCCCGTGGGCAAGGACCAGCCGGTCCTCGCCGACGGAGAGGTGCGCTATCGCGGCGAGGCCGTGCTTGCGCTCGTCGGCGACGCGGCGACGATCGCGGCCATCCGCGACGAGGACGTGCCCGTCGCGTGGACGCCGCTGCCAGCGATCGCGGGCGTGGCGGCTGGCCTGGCGCCGGGCGCGCGCCGCCTGCACGGCCACCTCGCGGACAACGTGCTGGTGCGCGGCCGCGTGCAGCGCGGCGACGCGGAGGCGGCGCTCGCGGGCGCGGCGGCCATCGCCTCGGGCCGCTTCTCGACGAGCTTCGTCGAGCACGCCTACATCGAGCCGGAGGCCGGCTGGGCGCGGCGCGTGGGCGACCGCGTCGAGGTCTTCGTGACCACGCAGACGCCCTACATGGATCGCGACGAGATCGCGCATGTCATGGGGCTCGACCCGGCGAAGGTGCGTGTCATCCCCTCGGCGGTGGGCGGCGGCTTCGGCGGCAAGCTGGACATGTCGGTGCAGCCGCTCGTCGCGATCGCCGCGTGGCATCTCGGCAGGCCGGTGCGCTGCATCTATACGCGGCCCGAATCCATGGCCTCGTCGACGAAGCGGCATCCCGCGGAGATCGAGGCGCGCTTCGGCGCCGACCGCGACGGCCGGCTGGTGGCCGCGGTCTTCCATGGCGACTTCAATACCGGCGCCTACGCGTCCTGGGGGCCGACGGTGGCCAACCGCGTGCCGGTGCACGCGACCGGTCCCTACGAGGTGCCGAACGTCCGCGCGACGTCCCGCGCGGTGCACACGAACGAGCCGCCCTCGGGCGCCTTCCGCGGCTTCGGCGTGCCGCAGGCCGCGATCGCCCACGAGGCGATGATGGACGAGCTCGCCGGCCGGCTCGGCATCGACCCGCTCGAGTTCCGGCACCGCAACGCGCTGCGTCGCGGCTCGGTGACCGCGACGGGGCAGCGGCTGGAGGCGAGCGCCGGGCTGCAGGCCTGCCTCGAGGCGCTGCGCCCGCGCTGGCGCGAGCTGCGCGCCGCGGCCGAGGCCGCGAACCGCGAGGGCGGCGTGCTGCGCCGCGGCGTGGGCGTGGCCTGCATGTGGTACGGGATCGGCAACACCTCGATGTCGAACCCGTCGGAGATGGAGGTCGGCATCGCGCGCGACGGCACGATCACGCTGTTCACCGGCGCGCTCGACATCGGCCAGGGCTCCAACACGATCATGGCGCAGATCGCGGCCGAGGCGCTCGGCGTCCCCGCCTCGCGCATCCGCCTGGTCACGGGAGACACCGACCTCACGCGCGACGCGGGCAAGACCTCGGCCTCGCGCCAGACCTTCGTGTCGGGCAACGCGGTGCGGCTCGCGGCCGAGGACCTGCGCGCGCAGCTCGCGCGGCTCGGCAACGCCGACCTGTCGCTGCTGCCGGAGGTCGCGAAGGGCTGCGTGGCGATGGGCCGCGGCCGCTTCGACCCGCCGACCACCGCGCTCGACGCGGACGGGCAGGGCGTGCCCTACGCGACCTACGGCTTCGCGGCGCAGCTCGCCGACGTCGAGGTCGACGTCGAGCTCGGCACCGTGAAGGTGCTGCGCATCGTCGCCGCGCACGATGTCGGCCGCGCGATCAACCCCGTGCAGGTCGAGGGACAGGTCCATGGCGGCATCGCGCAGGGCCTTGGCCTCGCGCTGATGGAGGAGTACCTGCCGGGGCGCACGGAGAACCTGCACGACTACCTGATCCCCACGATCGGCGACGTGCCGCCGATCGAGACGATCCTCGTCGAGGACGCCGAGCCGCTCGGTCCCTTCGGCGCGAAGGGCATCGGCGAGCCTGCGCTGATCCCGACCGCGCCCGCGATCCTCGGCGCGATCCACCACGCGACGGGCGTGCGCATCCGCAGCGTCCCGGCGACGCCCGACCGCGTGCGCGCCGCCATCCTCGCGCAGGGGGCAGCGGCATGAGCGACGGCATCGTCACCTGCGACGCCTGCCCCGTCCTTTGCCGCATCCGGCCGGGCAAGACCGGGGCCTGCGACCGCTACGGCAACGTCGACGGCGCGCTGCGCCGCCTCGAGCCCGCGGTCGTGCTCGAGCGCGCGCTCGAGAAGGATGGCAGGCTCGTGCCCTTCGCGGGCGGCGAGTGGAACGGCGCGCTGCTGCGCGACGGCGACAGCTTCGTCACCGGCATCGGCGCGGGGACGACCTATCCCGACTACAAGCCGGCGCCCTTCATCGTGTCGTCCAGGGTCGACGGCGTCGACATGATCACGGTCGTGACCGAGGGCATCTTCAGCTATTGCGGCCTCAAGCTGAAGATCGACACCGACCGCTACCTCGGACCCGAGCAGGCCGCGGTGCGCGTGAAGGGCGAGCAGGTCGGCCATGTCACCACGGCCGAGTACGGCTCGCAGATGCTTTCGGTCGGCGGCGTCCACCACCTCACCGGCGGCAGCAAGAAGGAAGGCGTCGTCACCTGCGACGCGATGCTCGACCTCTGCGCGCTCAAGCCCGTGGAGATGACGATCGACGGCGGCGCGACCGTCGTCGTCCAGGCGGGCAAGGCGCCGGTCATCGACGGCAAGCACGAGGAGCGCATGCGCGTGGGGTGCGGCTCCGCGACGATCGGCATCTTCGCGCGCCAGTGGCACGACCACGCCGACGAGGTCATCGTCGTCGACGACCACATCACCGGCGTGCTGACCGAGCACCAGGCGGGCCGCTTCCTCGGCATGCGCCATGCGGGGATCCGCGTGCGCGGCCGCAAGTCGACGCCGGGCCGCTACTTCCAGGTCGCGAATCCCGGGACCGGCTGGGGCGGCACGGACATCACCGAGCCGCTCTCGATCATCGAGTCCATCGACCAGAAGACGGCATGGCCGGGGATGCGGCTGCTGATGGTCTCGACGACCGGCGAGCACGCCGCGTGGTTCGTGCTCGACGACGCGCTGGTGCCGCGCCCCGCGGAGATGCCGCGCGCCATCGCGGACGTGGTCGACCGCATCGGCGAGAACTGCGAGCCCGCGCTCTGCAGCGTCGTCTTCATGGCCGGCGCCGGCGGCAGCCTGCGCGCGGGCGTGACCGAGAACCCGGTGCGGCTGACGCGCTCCGTGCGCCAGGAGGTCACGCGCGTGACATCGGGCGGCGCGCCCGTCCATGTCTGGCCCGGCGGCGGCATCACCTACATGGTCGACGTGACCACGATGCCCGCCGGCTCCTTCGGCTACGTGCCGACCCCGGCGCTCGTGGCGCCGCTCGAGTTCACAATGCCCGCAGAGGCCTATCGCGCCATGGGCGGGCACATGGACCAGGTGCGGAGCCTCGCCTCGCTGCGCGACGTCGACCGCCTCGAGGGCCGCCCCTGGCCCGCGCCGCATCCCTGGCCGCTCCGGTGAGCGCGCGCGCGCGCATGCTGCCGGACGGCGATCGGCTGCACCTGCAGCACGGGCCCATCGACCTCGTGGTCCAGGCCTGGGGCGCGCCGGCGGAGGTCGCGGCGGCGCTCGGGCAGGCGCGCGCCTGCTTCGCGGGCGTGCTGCCAGGGCTTTGCGCCGAGCTGCCGCGGCTGCGCGCGCGGGTCGACGACGCGCCCTTCGCGGGAGAGGTCGCCGAGCGCATGCGCCGCGCCTGCCTGCCGCTCGCGGGCGAGGGCTTCATCACGCCGATGGCGGCCGTCGCGGGCGCCGTCGCGGACCATGTCCTCGCCGCGATGGTCGCGGGCCGCGCGCTCGAGCGGGCCTATGTCAACGACGGTGGCGACATCGCCTTCCACCTCGCGCCCGGCGCGCGGCTGTCCTGCGGCCTGGTCAGCGACGTCGCGTCGCCCGCGCTCGATGGTGGCTTCGTGCTCGACGCCTCGATGCCCGCGCGCGGGATCGCGACCTCCGGGCGCGCCACGAAGGGCGGCGGCGGGCGGAGCTTCTCGCTCGGCATCGCGGACGCCGTCACCGTGCTGGCCGCCACGGCCGCCGAGGCCGACGCCGCCGCGACGGTCGTCGCCAACGCGGTCGACCTGCCGGGGCACCGGGAGATCCGGCGGGCGCGGGCGGACGACCTCGACCCGGACAGCGACCTCGGCGACCGCCTCGTGACGACCGGGCTGGGGACGCTGTCCCCGGCCGAGATCCGCGCGGCGCTGCTGCGCGGCCATGCGGTGGCCGAGAGCCTCGCCCGGGCTGGACGCATCCTCGCCGCGGTGCTGGTATTGCGCGGCGCCATGGCGCGGGTCGGCCTCGACGCGCGCATCGCAGCCTGAAAGGGAAGGGCATGGTCATCAACGGCATCGAGATCCGGAAGTTCGCGACCTTCGTGGAGGAGATCTTCCACGAGGGCGGCCCGGTGGCGGCGGCGCCGCTCAAGATGGGCGCGATCGCGGCGGTGGTCCGCAACCCCTTCGCGGGGCGCTACGTGCCGGAGATCGCGCAGCTGATGGAGCAGCTGCGCCCGCTCGGGCTCGAGATGTCGACCCGGCTGGCGCAGGCGCTGGCGGGTGGCGACCTCTCCAGGATCGAGGGCTTCGGCAAGGGCGCGATCGTCGGCTCCGCGGGCGAACTCGAGCATGGCGCGCTGTGGCACGTGCCCGGCGGCTACGCGATGCGCGACCTGCTCGGCAAGGCCAAGGCGATCGTGCCGTCGACCAAGAAGGTCGGGCCGGTCGGCGCGCGGCTCGACGTGCCGGTCACGCACATCAACGCGAGCTACGTGCGCGGCCACTTCAACGCGATGGAGGTGGGCGTCAGCGACGCGCCGCGCGCCGACGAGATGGTGCTCATCCTCGTCATGACGACCGGCGGCCGCGTGCATGACCGCGTCGGCGGCCTGCGCGCCAGCGAGGTCAAGGGAGAGGATGGACTGCGATGAGGGCGAGGATCCGCAAGCTCGCGACGATCGTCGACGAGACGCACGTGGAGATGGGCCGTGACGTGTCGCCGCCAACGCGCCGCGCCGCCGCCGTGGCGGTGATCGCCAATCCCTTCGCCGGCAGGTACGAGGGCGACCTCGAGGAACTGATGGCGATCGGCGAGGAGCTGGGCGACATGCTCGGCCGTCGCGCCGTCGCCGCGCTCGGCATCGCGCCCGGCCAGGCGGAGAGCTACGGCAAGGCCGCGATCGTGGGCGAGGGCGGCGAGCTCGAGCACGCCGCCGCGATCCTCCACCCGCGCCTCGGCAAGCCACTGCGCGCGGCCGTCGAGAAGGGCGCGGCGCTCGTGCCCTCGGCGAAGAAGATGGGCGGGCCCGGCGCGCCGATCGACGTGCCGCTCGGGCACAAGGACGCCGCCTATGTGCGCAGCCATTTCGACGCGATGGAGGTCCGCCTCGGCGACTCCCCGCGCGCCGGCGAGATCCTCGTGGCCGTGGTGGTCACCGATTCCGGGCGTCCGAGCCCGCGCATCGGCGGACTGACCAAGGACCAGGTCGAGGGCAAGGACGGGCTGCGCTGAAGCGGCCCGCGTAACGACGAAGCCAACAGGCAGGGAGAGGACGATGACCATGAAGCGCAGGACCATCATGAAGGCGGCCGCGCTCGCGGCCGTGGCGGCGCCGTCGATCGCGCGCGGCCAGGGCGCAGCCATCCGCATCGGCGAGATCAACAGCTACACGGCGCAGCCAGCCTTCCTCGCGCCGTACCGCAACGGCTGGAACCTCGCCATCGAGGAGGCCAACGCCGCGGGCGGCGTGAATGGCCGTCGCCTCGAGACGGTGTTCCGCGACGACGCGGGCAAGCCGGAGGACGCCGTGCGCTTCGCGGGCGAACTCCTCGCGGCGGAGAAGGTCGACCTGCTGTCGGGCGGCTTCCTGTCGAATGTCGGCCTCGCGATCGCCGACTTCGCGAACCAGAACAAGCGCCTCTACGTGGCCTCCGAGCCGCTGAGCGACGCGCTCGTCTGGGGCCGCGGCAACCGCTACACCTTCCGCCTGCGCCCCTCGACCTACATGCAGGCCGCGATGCTCGCCGAGGAGGCGGCGAAGGTCGACGCGAAGCGCTGGGCGATCGTGTCGCCGAACTACGAGTACGGCCAGTCGGCGGCGAAGTGGTTCAAGGAACTCCTCGTGCGCGCGAAGCCCGGCGTCGAGTTCGTCGCCGAGCAGTTCCCCGCGCTCGGCCGCATCGATGCCGGCGCCACGGTGCAGGCGATCGAGCAGTCGCGGCCCGACGCGATCTTCAACGTCACCTTCGGCGGCGACCTCACCAACTTCGTGCGCCAGGGCAACACGCGCGGCCTGTTCGAGAAGCGCTTCGTCGCCTCGATGCTGACCGGCGAGCCCGAGTACATGGACCCGCTCAAGGACGAGTGCCCGGAGGGCTGGGTGGTCACCGGGTATCCCTGGGACCAGATCCAGACCGCCAACCACAGGCGCTTCCGCGAGGCCTACCAGAAGCGCTTCAACGACTACCCGCGCCTCGGCTCGGTCGTCGGCTACGACACGGTCGTCTCGATCGTCGCGATGCTGCGCAAGTCCGGCGGCACCGAGACGGAGAAGATGGTCGACGCGATGAAGGGCCTTCCCTTCGAGTCCGCGTTCGGCGAGGGGCCGGTCGTCTACCGCGCCGTCGA
Organism: Pseudomonadota bacterium; assembly: GCA_041178225.1. Lineage (GTDB taxonomy): Bacteria > Pseudomonadota > Alphaproteobacteria > CACIAM-22H2 > CACIAM-22H2 > CAIOSQ01. The sequence goes on from JBEGVV010000070.1 coordinate 33,989, forward strand.
CCACCAGTCGACGCTGGGCGCCTATGTCGGCAAGACCGCCCTCAAGGGCGGCAAGGGCACGATGGTCGGCTGGCGCTACGCCGACGGCGCGAAGTACCTGCCGTCGGACGACGTCGTGCGGACGCTGCGCCCGCAGGGCTGACGCGTTCGGTCCGCGCGCGCCCGCCGCGACGACGCATCGCGTCGCCGTGGCGGGCGCGACGGGCGACCCCGCCGCCATGGAATTCCTCGCCATCCAGTTCCTGAACGGGCTCGCCTCGGCGTCCTCGCTCTTCCTCGTCGCGTCGGGCCTGACGATCATCTTCGGCGTGACGCGGGTGGTGAACTTCGCGCATGGCTCGCTCTACATGCTCGGCGCGTACATCGCGCTCACCATCGTGAGCCAGCTGCCGCGCGACCCATGGCTCTACTGGAGCGGGATCCTCGTCGCCTCGGTCGTCGTCGGCCTCGTCGGCGTGGCGATCGAGATGCTGCTGCTGCGACGCATCTACCACGCGCCGGAGCTCTTCCAGCTGCTCGCCACCTTCGGCGTCGTGCTGGTGGTGGAGGACGTCGCGCTGTGGATCTGGGGGCCCGAGGACAGGCTCGGCCCGCGCGCGCCGGGGCTGCGCGGCGCCGTCGAGATCCTCGGCCAGCGCTTCCCGCAATACGAGCTCCTGCTGATCGCGATCGGGCCGGTCGTCCTGCTTCTGCTCTGGCTGCTCTTCACGCGCACGCGCTGGGGCACGCTGGTGCGCGCGGCGACGCAGGATCGAGAGATGGTCGCCGCGCTCGGCGTCGACCAGCGCTGGCTCTTCACCTCCGTCTTCTTCCTCGGCGCCTTCCTCGCGGGCCTCGGCGGGGCGCTGCAGGTGGCGCGCGCGCCGACGACGCTGCACATGGACCTCGACATCATCGCCGAGGTCTTCGTCGTGACCGTGGTCGGCGGCATGGGCTCGGTGCCCGGCGCCTTCCTCGCCGCGCTGCTGATCTCGCAGATGCACGCCTTCGGCATCATGGTCTTCCCGAAGATCACGCTCGTGCTGACCTTCCTGGTGATGGCCGTCGTCCTCGTGGTCCGGCCCTATGGCCTGCTTGGACGCCCGCCGACGCATCCCCGCGCGGCGGGGCCCGCGCGCGCGCAGCCGATCGGCCCGGCGCCGCGCGAGCTGCGCCTCGTCGGGTTCGTCGCGCTCGCCGCGGCCGCCATCCTGCCGCCGCTGGCGGGCGAGTACGCGCTGATCATGGCGACGGAGATGGCGATCCTCGTGCTCTTCGCCGCGAGCCTCCACTTCATGATGGGGCCGGGCGGCCTCGCCTCCTTCGGCCATGCGGCGTATTTCGGCGTCGGGGCCTATGCCGGCGCGCTGCTGATGAAGCATTTCGGCGCGCCCATGGAGCTCGGCCTCGTGGTCGCGCCGGTCGCGGCGGGCCTCGCCGGCGTCGTCGTCGGCTTCTTCGTGGTGCGGCTGGAGGGCGTCTACCTCGCGATGCTCACGCTCGCCTTCGCGCAGATCGCGTGGTCCGCCGCCTTCCAGTGGGTCGAGGTGACCGGCGGCGACAATGGCATCCTCGGCGTCTGGCCTTCCGCCTGGGCGCGGGACAGAACCGTCTACTACCTCTTCGTGCTCGCGATCTGCGCCGGGGGCGCGCTGGCGCTGCGGCACGCGATCCACTCGCCCTTTGGCTACGCGCTGCGCGCCGCGCGCGACAACCCGCTGCGCGCCGAGGCGATCGGGCTCGACGTCGCGCGCATCCGCTGGGCGGCGTTCGCCCTCGCCTCGGCCTTCGCGGGCATCGCCGGGGCGCTGTTCGCCTACGCCAAGGGCTCGGTCTTCCCGACCTACCTCGCGATACCGAAGTCGGTCGACGCGCTGCTGATGGTGCTGCTCGGCGGCATCGAGACGCTGAGCGGCCCGATCGTCGGCGCGCTTGCCTTCCACGGGTTGCAGGAGCAGCTCGTGCGCGTCGTCGAGCACTGGCGCGCCGCGATGGGACTGGTCATCGTCGCGCTCGTCCTCGCCTTCCCGCAGGGCATCGCGGGCTATGTCCGCGACCGCAGGGAGCGCATGCGATGAGCGCCGTGCTCGCGGTCGAGGGGATCTCGAAGTCGTTCGGCGGCGTGCAGGCCGTGCGCGACGTGAGCTTCGCCGTCGCGCCGGGCGAGATGCTCGCGATGATCGGCCCGAATGGCGCCGGCAAGAGCACGACCTTCAACATGGCCGGCGGCCAGCTGCGACCCGACCGGGGCCGCGTGCTCCTCGGCGGGCGCGACATCACGGGCATCGCGCCGCGCGTGGTCTGGCGCCTCGGCGTCGGCCGGACCTTCCAGGTCACGGCGACCTTCGCGTCGATGACCGTCGCCGAGAACGTGCAGATGGCGCTGCTCTCGCATGCAGGCCGCGCCTTCGACCCGCTGGGCTCGGCGCGCGGCTTCGCGCCCGACCGCGCGCTGGCGCTGCTCGGCCAGGTCGGCCTCGCCGAGCAGGCCGCCCGCAGCTGCGGCGAGCTCGCCTATGGCGACGTGAAGCGGCTCGAGCTCGCCGTGGCGCTCGCCAACGAGCCGCGGCTGCTGCTGATGGACGAGCCGACCGCCGGCATGGCGCCCAGGGAACGCATCGCGCTGATGGCGCTCACCGCCTCGATCGCGCGCGAGCGCCGCCTCGCCGTGCTCTTCACCGAGCACGACATGGACGTCGTCTTCGCGCATGCCGACAGGCTCGTCGTCCTCGACCGCGGGGTGCTGATCGCCGGGGGCAGGCCCGCCGAGGTGCGCGCGGACCCGAAGGTGCGGGCGGTCTATCTCGGTGGTGGCGCGACCTCGGGGGGGCATTGATGGCGCTGCTCGACGTCGAGGGGCTGCACGCCCATTACGGCCAGGCCCACGTGCTGCAGGGCGTCGACCTGCGCATCGAGCCCGGCAGCGTCCTCGCGCTGATGGGGCGCAATGGCGCGGGCAAGTCGACGACGCTCAAGGCGATCATGGGCCTCGTGCCGCCGAGCGGCGGCGCCGTGCGCCTGGCCGGCGAGGCGCTCTCGGGCCTCGGGCCGCACGAGATCGCGCGGCGCGGCCTCGGCTACGTGCCGGAGGACCGCAGGATCTTCACCGAGCTCACGGTCATGGAGAACCTGGAGGTCGGGCGGCGCGCCGCGCGGCCGGGGATCCCGGCCTGGACGCCCGAGCGCCTCTTCGAGCTCTTCCCGAACCTCGCCTCGATGCGCGACCGGCCCGGCGGGCGGATGTCGGGCGGCGAGCAGCAGATGCTGACCATCGCGCGCACGCTGATGGGCAACCCCTCGCTCGTCCTGCTCGACGAGCCGAGCGAGGGCCTCGCGCCCGTGATCGTCGAGCAGATGGCGCGCGCCATCCTCTCGCTGAAGCAGGAGGGACTGACCGTGCTGCTCTGCGAGCAGAACCTGCATTTCGCGACGCTGGTGAGCGATCGCGCCGCGATCATCGAGAAGGGCGTCGTGCGCTACGAGGGGACGATGGCGGCGCTGCAGGCGGACGAGGCCGTGCGCGCGCAGTATCTCAGCGTCTGACCGCGCCTTGGGCGCCAGGACGCTCTCGATCCTCGTCGTCGCGACCTGCCAGGTCGCGGCGCTGGCGCTCTGGTTCTCGGCCGCCGCGGTGCTGCCGCAGGTCGTGGTCGAGTTCTCGCTCTCGCCCGGCCACGCGGCGCTGCTCAGCAGCGCGGTGCAGGCCGGGTTCGTCGCCGGGACGCTCGCGAGCGCCATCCTCGGCCTCGCGGACCGCATCGAGCCGCGCCGCCTCTTCTCGGCGGCGGCCCTGCTCGGCGCCATCTCCAACGCCGCGCTCCTCCTCGTGCCGATGGACTCGCCCGCCGCGGTGGCGCTGCGGCTCGCGACCGGGGCGAGCCTCGCCTGCGTCTACCCCGTGGGCATGCGCATGGTCGCGGCCTGGGCGCAGGCCGATCTCGGGCTGCTGATCGGCATCCTCGTCGGCGCGCTATGCCTGGGTTCCGCGGCGCCTCATCTCGCCCATGCGCTGGGCGGCGTGGAGTGGCGGCCGACCATCGTCGCCACCTCGCTCAGCGCGCTCCTCTCGGCGGGCCTCATCCACCTGGCGCGGCCCGGCCCGCTCTGGCGGCCCGCGGCGCGCTTCGATCCCGGCGCGATGCTCGCGATATTCCGCGACCCGGCGATGCGCCTCGCCCTGGCGGGCTATCTCGGCCACATGTGGGAGATCTACGCGATGTGGGCGTGGCTGGGCGTCTTCCTCGACGAGGCCTTCCGCGCCGCGGATGCAGGCGCGCATGCCGCGCGGCTCGTCGCCTTCGCCGCGATCGGCCTCGGCGGCCTTGTCGGCTGCGTCGCCGGCGGCCTGCTCGCCGACCGCGTCGGCCGCACGCGCCTCACGATATGGTCGATGGCGGCGAGCGGCGCCTGCGCGGTCGCCGCCGGCGTCTTCGCGGATGCCCCTCCGGCCGTGATCTCCGCGATCTGCCTGCTCTGGGGCCTCGCGATCTGCGCGGACTCCGCGCAGTTCTCCGCCGCCATCGCCGAGCTGTCGCCGCCAGACCGCATCGGCACGATGCTGACCGTGCAGACGAGCTGCGGCTTCCTGCTGACGCTCGCGACGGTCCAGGGCCTGCCCTGGGCGGTCGCCACGGTCGGATGGGGCGGGGCCTTCGCGATGCTCGCGATCGGCCCGCTCTTCGGCGTCGCCGCGATGGCCGCGCTGCGGAGGCGCCCGGAATCCCTGCGCCTCGCCGGCGGCAGGCGCTGAGGCTTCAGCCCGCCAGCGGGTAGAGGTCTGCGCGCCGGTCCTGCCATGTGCGCACGCTGCCGCCCTGGCGCGCGCGCGCGAGCAGGTCGAGGTCGAGCTCGGCCACGACGAGCTGCTCGACGTTCATCTCGCCCTGGGCCTGCACGCCGCCGGGCGGGAACTGCACGTCGCAGGGCGTGAGGATCGCGGCGTTGCCCACGTTGCCCCGCATCCATTCCACCGGAAGGTTGCCGACCGTGTGCGTGGCGACGACATAGACCTGGTCCTCGATCGCGCGCGCGTGGCAGCAATGGCGCACGCGATGGAAGCCCTGCCGGTCGTCGGTGCAGGACGGCACGAAGAGGATGTCGGCGCCGCGCGCACGCGCCTGGCGCGCGAGTTCGGGGAACTCGACATCGTAGCAGACCAGCACCGCCGCGCGCCCGAAGGGCAGGTCGAGCACGCGCAGCTCGCCGCCGGGCGCGAGCGCCCAGGGCGAGACCTCGGTCGGCGTGAGGTGCAGCTTGTCCTGCAGCTCGACGCGCCCGTCGGGCAGGAAGACATGCGCCGTGTTCCGCAGCCCGCCCTCGTGCGCGTGGACATGCGTGCCCGCGACGATCGTCATCGCGTGGCGCGCCGCGAGGCCGGAGAACAGCGCGCGATAGGCGGCCGTGTGGGCGTCGAGGTCCGCGATTCCCGCCGCGCGGCCATCGGCGCGCGGGATCGACAGCAGCTGCGTCGTCAGGAACTCGGGGAACAGGCATGCGTCGGCGTTCCACTCCGCCGCCGCGGCGACATGGTGCGCGCATTGCGCCGCGAAGGCGTCGAAGGAGCCGACGGCGCGCATGTCATGCTGCACGCCGGCGACGCGGATGCGTCGGCTCAATGGACGATCTCCGGCACGCGCTCGGCGGGCGGGGTGTTGCGCGAGCGGCCGATGCGCACCACGCCGTCGATCACGACCATCCCGATGCCGGGCAGGTCGCCCTTGCGCACGGAATCGAGCAGGTCCTTGCCGCTGGAGTGCTGGGCGCGGTCCATGAGCAGGAAGTCGGCGGCGCGCCCGGGCTCGATCAGCCCGCAATCGAGGTCGCGCAGGCGGGCCGTGTTGCCGGTGGCGAAGCAGAACGCCTGCTCGGCCGGCGTGTCGCCGAGCGCGGAGAGCAGCGCGATCATGCGCAGGATGCCGAGCGGCTGGACGCCGGATCCCGCCGGCGAGTCGGTGCCGACGATGACGCGCTCGAGCTGGCGCAGCTCGCGCGCCACGCGCAGCGCGTGCAGGCCGGCGAGCTCGTTGCCGTTGTGGACGATCTCGATCGCGCGCTCGCAGCGCTCGCACAGGCACGTGATCTGCTTGAGCGAGAGCGCCGTGTGGCCGCCATTGATGTGGCCGATGACGTCGGCATCGGCCTCGAGCACGACGTTCTCGTCGATGTAGCCCGAGCCGGGAACCGAGGGGCCGCCGGTGTGGATCGTCGAGTTCATGCCGTACTTGCGCGCCCAGGCGACCATCTGCTTCGCCTCGTCGCCCGCCTTGACCGAGCCCAGCCCGATCTCGCCGAGCAGCTTCACGCCGGCCCTGGCGAGTTCGGCGAAGTCCTCCTCGACCATGCCCTTCTCGATGACCGGCGCGCCCGCATGCACCTTGACGCCGCCCGGGCGGAAGGCGTCGAAGCTGCGCTGCGCGGTGATCGCCATCGCCTTCAGGCCGACGATGTCCTTCGGGCGGCCGGGCAGGTGCACCTCGCCGGCGGAGATCATCGTCGTGACGCCGCCATTGAGGAAGGAATCGATCCAGCCGACCTGGCCCTGGCGCGGCGTCCAGTCGCCGATCACGGGGTGCACGTGGCTGTCGATCAGGCCGGGGGACAGGGCGCAGCCCTTCGCGTCGATCGTGGTCTTCGCGCCGGAGAGGTCGAGGTCCTTGCCCCGGCCGACGGCGACGATGCGACCCTTGTCCGCGACGACCGTGTCGGCGTCGAGGATCGGCCTCATGATGTCGCCGGACAGCAGGAGCCCGATGTTGCGTATGACCAGCTTCCCCGCTGGTCCCGTCGCGCCGCCGATGTCAGCCATGATGTCGTCCTCGTCCGAGCGATCCCTGGAGCGCCAGATTCCGGCAAACCGCCGCGCCGCGCAACCGCCCTCGGCCTGTTCCGCGGGTCAGGGGGCGGCGAGCGCCGCCCGGATCGCGGCGGCCGTGAGGGGTTGCGCGTCGATGCGCCGGCCTGTCGGCGCGAGCGCGTCGTTCACGGCGTTGGCGAGCGCGCCGATCGCGCCCATGACGCCGCCCTCGGACATGCCCTTGATGCCGGCCTCGGTGAAGCGGTTCGGCCTGTCGCACGCGATCGTCTCGATCGACGGCAGGTCGGCGGCGCGCGCGAGCGCGTAGTCCATCAGCGAGCCAGCGCGCGCCTGGCCCTCCGCGTCGTAGGCGCAGTGCTCGCCCATCGCGCCGCTGAGGCCCATCGCGACGGCGCCATGGACCTGCCCGTCGACGATGGCGGGGTTGATCGCCGTGCCGCAGTCATGCGCGACGACGTAGCGCTCGATGCGAAGGGCGCCCGTCTCGCCGTCGATGGCGACGATGCAGGCATGGGTGGCGTTCGCGTAGGTCATCGCCGGCGGATCGTAGGCGAGCGTCAGGTGCAGCCCCGGCTCCATGCCGGCGGGCAGCGCCAGCGGGTCGAGATGCGCCGTGCGCGCGATGTCGGCGAGCGAGAGGCCCGCGTCGACGAAGGCGCCGCCCATGTCGCGGCGCACCCGGCCCTCGACGAGGTCGAGCGCGTCGGGCCCGTTGAGGCCGAGCCGCGCCGCCGCGATCGCCAGCACCTTCGCGCGCAGCCCGCGCGCCGCGCGCAGGAGCGCGCCGCCGCCGGCCGCCGCGCCGCGGCTGCCGCGGCTGCCCATGCCGTAGGGCGCGACGTCGCTGTTCCCGATCCGGATCGCGACATCCGCGAGCCTGCAGCCGAGGCCCTCGGCCACGCATTGCGCGAGCGTCGTCTCGTAGCCCTGTCCCGTGCCGCCAAGCCCGCAGGAGGCGAGCACGGCGCCCGAGGGCTCGATGCGGATCGTCGCGGCCTCGTGGCCGGAGCCGGGGATGCCGGCCTTGCGGTAGAAGGCCGAGCCATAGGTGGTCGACTCGATCACCGCGCAATAGCCGAGGCCAAGGAGTTCGCCGCGCGCGCGCGCGTCGCGTTGCCTCGCGCGGAAGGCCGCGTGGCCGATCGCCGCCGCGGCGGCCTCCAGCGTCTCGGCCGGCGTCACGTCGACCAGCGTCTCGCCGGTCGCGGTGGTCCAGGGCTGCTCCGACGCGCCGATCGTGTTGACGCGGCGCACCTCGAGCGGGTCGAGGCCGAGCTCGGCGGCGATCCGGTCCATGAGCCCGTCCATGAACCAGGACGCGCTCGCCATAGGGGCGCGCATCGGCCCGGCGGGGCACTTGTTGGTGAGCCAGGCATCGAGCGCGTAGCGATAGGCCTTCACGCGATAGGGACCCGGGAGGATCATCGCGACGACCGCGATCATGTAGTTCGCGGGGAAGAAGCAGTAGGCGCCGAAATCGGCCTCCAGCGTGGCCTCGATCGCGAGCAGCCTTCCGTCCGCTGCGACGGCCGCGCGCAGGACCGCCGCCTCCTCGCGCGCATGCAGCGCGGCGACGAGGTTCTCCCCGCGTTCCTCGCGCCAGCGCACGGGCCGGCCCAGTTCGATGGCGAGCGCCGCGCAGGCGAGTTCCTCGCGCAGCAGCGCGATCTTCTGGCCGAAGCCGCCACCCACATCCTCGGAGACCACGGTCACCTGGGACTCGGAGAGCCTCAGCCGGGAAGCCAGCGCAGATCGCAGGGGATGCGGGGCCTGCGCGCCTGCCTGGATGGTGAGGTGGCGCCGTCCGCGATCCCAGGTCGCGATGCAGCCTCGCGGCTCCAGCGGCATGTGCGTCTGCCGGTGCTGGGAGAAGCGCGCCTCGACGACGCGATGCGCGGCGGCGAAGGCCGCGTCGACGTCGCCGGCCGCGAATTCCTGGCGCGCGACGCGATTGGAGGCCAGCGCGGGATCGACGCGCATGGCGCCGGGCGCGCGCGCGGCCTCGATCGAGGCGCAGGCGGCCAGTGGCCGGTACTCGACCTCGATGGCCTCCGCCGCGTCGAGCGCGGCCTCGCGCGTCTCCGCGACGATGGCGACGACGGGGTCGCCCGCGAAGCGCACGCGATCGACGGGGAAGGGCGGGACGTCGACGGGATGCAGGCCCTCGATCGGCGGCGCCATGCGCAGCGTCGTGGCGCGCGCGGCGAAGTCCGGGCCCGTCCAGGTCGCGACGACCCCGGGCATCGCGCGCGCCGCCTCCGTCGACAGCGCGACGATGTCGGCATGGGCGTGCGGGCTGCGCAGGAAGACGAGGTGCAGCGCGCGCGGCACCTCGATGTCGTCGACGAAGCGACCCAGCCCGCGCAGGAGCCGCTCGTCCTCGAGCCGCGTCGGCGACGTGCCGAGGATGCGATGCCCGCTCACGCGTGCGCGCCCTCGAGGCGCTCCTCGCTCGCGGCGTCGAAGAGGTGCAGCCGCTCGCGCGGGATGCGCAGGGCGAGGGCGTCGCCCGGCGCCACGCGCAGCCCCTTGTCGAGGCGGAAGACGAGCTCCGCGTCGCCAACGGCCAGGTTGACATGCTGTTCCGAGCCGAGGGGCGAGACCAGCGTGACGCGTCCCTCGATGTCGGCGGGGCCGCCCTCGGCGGGCGCGCAATCCTCTGGCCGGATGCCGAGGATCGCCTTGCGGCCCGGCTGCAGCGCGCCGGCGATCGCCAGCGACAGGCCGCCGCGGCGGAAGTCGCCACCACCGGGGCCGATCTCGCCGGCGAGGAAGTTCATCTGCGGCGCGCCGAGGAAGCCCGCGACGAAGCGGTTGCGCGGCCGGTCGTAGATGCCGGCGGGCGTGTCGACCTGCTGGACCACGCCGCCGCGCATGACGGTGATGCGGTCGGCCAGCGTCATCGCCTCGGCCTGGTCGTGGGTGACGTAGACGACCGTCGTCTCCACCTGGCGATGGAGCTTCTTGATCAGCGTGCGCATCGACACGCGCAGCGCCGCGTCGAGGTTCGAGAGCGGCTCGTCCATCAGGAAGACGCGCGGCTGGCGCACGATCGCGCGGCCGAGCGCGACACGCTGGCGCTGCCCGCCGGAGAGCTGGCTCGGCCGGCGCTCGAGGAGATGCGTGATCTCGAGCTGCTCGGCCGCGCCGCGCACGCGCCGCGCGATCTCGTCGGCCGGCATGCCACGCAGCCGCAGCCCGAAGGCGATGTTCTCGTAAACGCTCTTCTGCGGGTAGAGCGCGTAGCTCTGGAACACCATCGCGACCTCGCGCCGGTGCGGCGGCACGTCCGTGACGTCGTCGGCGTCGAAGAACACCTGGCCCTCGCTCGGCTCCTCGAGGCCGGCGACGATGTTCAGCGTCGTGGTCTTGCCGCACCCCGAGGGGCCGAGCAGAACCATGAACTCGCGGTCGGCGATCTCGAGGTCGAGCTTCTCGAGCGCGGCCACGGCGCCGAAGCGCTTCGCGATGCCGGCGAGGCGGATCCTTGCCATGGCGTCAGCCCTTCACGGCGCCGGCGGTCAGGCCGGAGACGATGTATCGTTCGAAAAGCATCGCGAGCACCACCGGCGGGACGATCGCGATGACCCCCGCTGCGTTGACGAAGGAAAAGCTGGTGGTGAAGTCCATCACGAAGCCCGAGATGACGATCGGCAGGGTCTGCGCGGCGACGTTCTGCGTCAGGATCAGGGCGAAGATGAACTCGTTCCAGCTGGTGAGGAAGGCGAACATCAGCGAGGCGATCACCGCCGGCAGCGCCAGGGGCAGGTAGACATGCCTGAGCGCGGCCACGTGCGAGCAGCCATCGACGCGCGCCGCGCGGTAGAGGTCGGCGGGGATAGATTCGAAGTAGCTGATGAGGATGAAGATGGTGAAGGGGATGGTGACGGCGAGGTAGGTCGTGACCAGCGCGGTCTGCGTGTTGACGAGTCCCAGCGCGCGCACGAGCAGGAAGAGCGGCACGATCAGCGCGATGTCCGGGATCACGCGCGTCACGAGGATCGCGTAGAGCGCGCCGCGCCGGCCACGGAAGGGGATCACCGCGATCGCGTAGGCCGCCGTGACCGAGAGCACGAGGTTGAGGATCGCCACCCAGAGCCCGACCGAGAAGGAATTGGCGAGCGAGGGCAGCAGGTTCTCCGCGCCGCTCGGCAGGAAGCGCGTCGTCGCGGGATCGCCCTGGCGCCGCGTCTCGTAGGTCACGACCTCGGACTTCGCGCCGAAGATCGCCTCGAAGTTCGCGAGCGTCGGCTCGGGCGGCAGCCAGTTCGGCGGGATCGCGGTGATCTGCGCGTCGGTCTGGAGCGAGGACGAGACCAGCCACGCGACCGGTCCCGCGACGTAGGCGACGAGCAGCACCGAGAAGAAGCCGAGGAGCAGGCCGCGTCCTAGGCGGCGGCGCATGCGTGGCGCGATCATTTCTCCATCCCCCGGCCGAGCATGCGGATGAACATCCAGGACAGCAGGAACGTCGCCATCGCGAGGATGTAGGACAGCGCCGCGCCGAGGCCGAACTTCAGGCTGCGGAACGTCTCGACGTAGATCTGCCAGGACAGGGTGTAGGACGCATCGCCTGGCCCGCCCTGCGTCATGATCAGGAACAGGTCGAAGTGCCGGATCGAGATCATCGTCTCGTAGACCAGCACGAGCATGAAGCCCGGCTTGAGCGCGGGCAGCGTCACGTGGGCGAAGCGCTGGAAGGCGTTCGCGCCGTCGACGCGCGCCGCGCGGTAGAGGTCCGCGGGGATCGCCTTCATCGTGACGAGCATCAGGATCGCGGCGAGCGGCATCTGCTTCCACACCGCGGCGTTGGCGATCATGAACAGCGTCTTCGACGGGTCGCCGAGCCACACCGTGTAGCGCTCGATCATGCCGAGCTTCAGCAGCAGCGCGTTGAGCAGCCCGTAGGACGGATCGTAGATCCACTTCCACATCAGCCCGTTGACGATCGATGGCGTCGCCCAGGGCAGGAGGATGAGGGCGCTCAGCAGGCGCCGGCCGGGGAAGGCCTCGTTCAGCAGCAGCGCCACGCCAAGCGCGAGGATGGTCGTCGCCGCGACGGTGACCAGCGTGTAGACGGTCGTGCGCTGCACGGCGACCCAGAACTGCGGGTCGGCGAGGATGCGCTCGTAGTTGCCGGTGCCGACGAATGGTCGTCGCCAGGGGCGGGTGAGCACGATGTCGTAGAGCGACGTGTAGAAGGAATAGGCGATCGGGTAGAGCGCGACCGCCATCAGCACCGCGAAGACGGGCGCCACCAGCAGCCAGGCGTTGCGCTCGTCGTAGGAGAGGCCGCGGAACATCTGCATGTCGGAAGGCGGCGCGCCACCGGCGAGGGCGGCGCGCCGCGGCTCCTCAGCCCTTCTTCAGCTCGGCCCACTTGCGGGCCATGGCCGTCGTCGCCGCCTCGGGCGTCGCGCGGGCCAGGAACACCGACTGCCAGGCCTGGTTGCTGGTCTCGTTCCACTCGCCGAACCACGGCGCGACGACGTCCTTCTTCTGCGCGCTCGCGGCCTGCTGCGAGATCACCGCGCTGCCACCGGCCCATTTCTCCCAGAAGCTCTTCACGTCGGCGTCGTTCTGCAGCGGCAGCGTGCAGAAGGGCAGGCCGAGGTCGGTCAGCAGCAGCTTCTGCAGCGTGTAGCTGCCGGTGTTGTCCTTGCCGCCGAAGAACTCCATGAACTGCACGGCCGGCGCGCGCCGCGCGCGATCGGCCTTGGCGCCGGGGGTCATGCCGAAGAACCGGATCCAGCCGCAGGTCGTGCTGGCCGTCGCGCGCGGGCCGCGCGGCATCAGCGCCGGGCGGATCTTGCCGGCGGCCGAGGCCTGGCTCGGGTCGTTGAGCGCGCGCAGGCGGTAGGTCGGCACGATCGCGAAGGCCGCCTGGCCGGCGCCGATGGCGCGCAGCGCGTTGATCTCCGTCGTCTCCACCGCGCCGGGCGAGACGATCTTGTGGGTGTGGATCGCGTCGCGCAGCCACTGGGCGGTGGAGACCGCGCCGCGGGCCGCGTCGGCCATCACGGCGTCGCCGCGCTCGTCGGTGAAGCGGCCGCCGTTGGAGAACACCATCGCGCTCATGAACTCGACGAGCCAGGTGTCGATCGCGAGGGCGAGCAGCAGCGGGAATTCGGCATGGCCGCCCTGCTTGATCCTCAGCGACTGCTGGACGACCTCTTCCCAGGTCGTGGGCGGCGCCGCGATGCCGGCCTTCTGCAAGAGCTCCGTGTTGTAGACGAAGCTCATGTGGTCGCCGTAGTAGGACAGTCCGTACTGCTTGGCCTTGTAGACCATGGAGTTGGTGCAGTAGGCGGCCGCGTCGGCGTTGTACTTCATGAGCTCGGGGATGTCGTCGATCGGCGCCAGCCAGCCGGCCTCGGCGAACTCGGGCAGCCAGGCGTCGCTGACCCAGAGCACGTCCATCGGCGCGTTGCCGACGAGGCGCGTCACGACCGAGGTGCGGTACTGCGCCCAGGGGAAGTTCTCGTAGTTGACCTTGTTGCCGGTCGCCTTCTCGAAGGCCGAGATGTGGCTCTTCACCTGGTCCACGGCGGCGGACCATGCCGTGAAGTTGATCGGGCGGGCCTGCGCGCGGCCACCCGTGGCGGCGAGCGCGCCGATTGCGGCCGCGGAACCCGCGAGCGCCGCGCGGCGCCCGAACCTGGTCATCTTCGTCATCGAGGTGGTCTCCCTGATATGGTCTTTGGCAGGCATCGAAACTTAGGGCAGCTGGCCCGGTCGACCAAGCGCGCGCTGCGCGCGGCGCTCGCCTGAGGCCCTAGCCCTCGCCGCGCTCCGCGGCGCGGCGGTCCTTGCGGTCGAGGTGGCGGTACCAGGCGCCGACGATCGGCAGGAACCAGGGGTTGCCG
>JBEGVV010000071.1:0-4047 GCA_041178225.1 Pseudomonadota bacterium
GACGACCGCGGTGGCGCTGTGCGGAAGCATGGTCAGAACTCCCCGGAGAGGCAGACGGAGTCGATGTAGGACAGCGCCCGCTTGTCGGCGTCCGTCTCGGCGAAGAAGGCGATGTTGAGCATGCACCAGAGGTTGCGCATCGCCGGCATCACGATCGGCCCGACGCCCGAGAGGTCGTGGACGCGGTCGTTGCACTGGAACTCCAGCATGCGCATCGCCGCGAGGTCGAAGTCGAAGCGCGCGTAATGCCAGTTCACCTTGGTCGGGATCTCGTTGTAGCAGAGCTTCTGGTGGCCGCCGGGCAGGTCCTCCCAGCCATCGGGCGCGAGGTGGTCGTGGGTGACCGTCTTGCCCTCGGTGCCGAGCGGCTTCACCTCGGTCGTCACGCGCTTGAACTGCCATTTCTGCAGGTGCTCGCCGTCGAGCGCGTTGAGGAAGCGGATATGCGGCATCACGCGGTGGCCGCCCTCCGCGGGGTCCTGCAGGTCGTAGAGGAAGCCGACCGAGCGCACGTCCGTCTCCGACAGGCGCAGTTCCGTCGCCTCCGGCTTGAACGTGAAGTAGAACTCCAGCCGGATCGGGCAGGGCTTGCGGAAGGTCAGCCGCTTGATCGCGACGTTGCGCGCGCCCTTGCGCGGCCGCGTCTGGATCTTCAGCGCGTAGGTCCCGTCCCAGCCGCCATGCGTGCCGTTGTCCCAGTGCGTGACCGTGGAGAGCTGCGGCTGCGTGTGCTGCTGGTAGCTCGGGTTCATCGAGTCGAGCGTGTGCTCGTAGTTGCCCACGAGCTGCGTCCAGCCGCAGAAGCCGCGGTCGAAGTCGTCGAGGCAGATGATGCGGCGCATCGGGTCGAAGCGGCTCAGCGCCGGATCGGCCAGCCTCAGGTCTCGCAGCATGTCCGACATCGCGTCTCTCCTCCCGGCCCTTCAGCCCTTGGTGGCGCCGGCGGTGAGGCCGGCGATCAGGTATCTCTGCGCCGCGACGACGATCGCGACGATCGGCGCGAGCTGGAGCGTCGTGGCGGCGAAGAGCACGCCCCACTCGACGCCGTCGATGGCGCCGGTCATCTCCGACAGGGTCAGCGGCGCGGTCTTCGCCCTGGTGGTCGTGAAGATGAAGGCGAAGAGGAACTCGTTCCACGCATAGACGAGGACGAAGACGCCGACCGCGACCATGCCCTGCGCGCAGAGCGGCAGGATCACGCGGCGGAAGACGCCGAAGGGGCTGGCGCCGTCGACCATCGCGGCCTCGTCGAGCTCGCGCGGGATCTGGTCGACGAAGGCCCGCAGCACCAGCGTCCCCAGCGAGACGAAGAAGGTCGCGTAGAGCAGGACCAGCACCAGGTGCGTGTCGTTGAGCGCCAGCTCGTTGACCGCCGGGAAGAGCGGCAGCGTGATCACGATCGGCGGGATCAGGCGGATGAAGATCATCGAGAAGGCGGAGGCCGTGAGCGCGCGCGAGCGCCAGCGCGAGTAGGCATAGGCTGCAAGCGCGCTGGCCCCGACCGCGAGCAGCGTCGCGCCGGCTGCCACGATGGCGCTGTTGGCGAGGTGGTGGAAGAAGTCCGGCCAGCGGGTGGCGAGCCCCGCGTAGTTCTCCAGCGTCGGCCAGAAGAGCCAGCGCGGCGGGTGCACGAAGATGTCGCGCGCGGGCTTGAACGACGAGGCGACGACGAGCGCGATCGGGAAGGCGGACCACGCGACGAGCATGGCGAGCGCGAGGTGGCGCAGCAGGCGCACGTGCAGCGGGCGCGTCATGCCTGGCCCTCCGGCGCGAACATGCGCTTGTACATCTGCCGCAGGTAGGGGATGGCGAGCAGCAGCGAGGCGACCACCATGAGCCATCCCGTCGCGGCGGCGAGGCCGAACTCGTTGTAGCGGAATGCCTCAAGGTACAGGTAGACGGCCATCACCTCCGTCTGCCGCGCGGGCCCGCCCTGCGTGATCAGCCAGATCTCCGAGAAGAGCCGGAAGGCGAAGACGTAGCGGAAGAGCATCGCCACCAGCATCGCCGGCACGAGCAGAGGCAGGGTGATGCGCAGGCATTGCTGCCAGGCGCTGGCGCCGTCGATGCGCGCGGCCTCGTACAGGTCGCCCGGCAGGGCGAGGCGCGCGGAATAGAGTATCAGGAACGTGAAGGGCAGGTGCAGCCAGACGCTGAGCAACCCGGCCAGGAGCAGGCCATGCGCCGGCTCCACGGCCCATTCCAGCGTCGGCAGCCCGAGCGCCGCGAGCGCGCGGCTGACCATGCCGACCTGGGGGTCCATCATGAAGCGCCACATGACCACGGCCGCGACCTCGCTGATCGCGTAGGGGGCGAGCATGATGGCGATCATCGTGCGCCGGGCCGGCACGCCGCCCGCGAAGAGCAGCGCGGCCCCCAGCGCCAGCAGCAGCTCGAGATGGACGACGACGAGGACGACGACGACCGTGTTGCGGAAGGCCCGCCAGAAATAGGGGTCGGAGAGGATCTCCGCGTAGTTCGCGAGCCCGACGAAGGTCGGGTCGACGCCGAAGCTCGACTTGTTCAGGCTGAGCCAGAACACGTAGAGGCTGGGCAGGAAGATCACGCCGACGAGCAGCGCCTGCACGGGGGCGACCATCGCCCATTGCGCCGGTCCGGCGCGCCAGCCGCTCATGGCCGTCCCCCGCGCCCGCGGCCGCGCGCGCGGGCTCCTGCTCCGGCCCGCGCGTCGCCGGCGCGCGCCTCCTGCACGCTGAGCTTCGCGCGCCGCAGCCGCTCCAGCACCGGTGGCCCGAGCCGCGCCATCAGCGCCGTCGCGAGCATGTCGACCACGGCAAGCACCGCGATGCGCGACTGGGACGGGACGTAGATCTCGGTGTTCTCTGCCGTCTCCACCGCGACGAAGACGTCGCAGGCCCCGGCAAGCAGCGCGCCGGCGCGCGCGATGCCCACCACGCGCGCGCCGGCCTGCCGCGCCGCGCGGGCCGCGCGCAGCAACTCGCGCGCGTTGCCCTGGATGGCGAAGAAGAGCGCGACGTCGCCCCTGCCGAGCCCGGCGCAGGCGATCGTCTGCGCATGGCTGTCCGGGTG
Organism: Pseudomonadota bacterium; assembly: GCA_041178225.1. Lineage (GTDB taxonomy): Bacteria > Pseudomonadota > Alphaproteobacteria > CACIAM-22H2 > CACIAM-22H2 > CAIOSQ01. Next base: position 3,052 of record JBEGVV010000071.1, read on the forward strand.
CCAGGCCGCCGGCGCGCCGAGGCGCATGAGCTTCATCTGCGCGTCGTAGGCCATGGCGCTGCCGGTGCCGGCGCCGATGCACTCGATGCGCCGCGCCCGCGCGAGGGTCGCGACGGCGCGCGCGAGCGCCTTGCGGTCGAGCGTGCGACGCAGGTCGGCAAGGGCCCGCTGGGTCGAGTCGAAGATCTTGTCGACGACGACGTCGAAGGGGTCGTCGATCGCCACGTCGCGGTGCAGGTAGGGGGTGCCCGAGGCGAGGCCCTCGGCGAGGCGGAGCTTGAACTCGGGGAAGCCGGCGCTGCCGACGGCGCGGCAGAAGCGCAGGACGGTGGGCTCGCTCACGCCCGCCGCCGCGGCGAGCTCCGCGATCGACATCGCGGATACATCGCGCCGCCTCTCGGCTACGATGTCCGCCACGCGCCGCTCCGCCGGGCGCAGGTCCGCGCGCGCAAGCGCGGAGAGCGTGTCCTCGGCGGCGGAACTCGGCACGGGCAAGATGATCGCTATCCCCCTCGGGCTTTTTGTAGCTAGGCTACCGGGAAACCGCAATCAGGACATGATCGGGAAGCTTTCCTCCATCCTTCCGGGCGTGCCGTCGATCGACCTCGGCGTCTTCCCGACGCCGCTCGAGGCCGCGCCGCGGCTCGCCGCGGCGATCGGCGTCGCGTCGCTCCACGTGAAGCGCGAGGACCTCTCCGGCCCCGCGCTCGGCGGCAACAAGATCCGCAAGCTCGAGCTGTTGCTGGCCGACGCGCGTGCGCGCGGCTGCGACGCGGTGGTCACGACGGCGGGGCAGCAGTCGAATTTCTGCCGCGCCCTCGCGGGTACTGCGGCGAAGCTCGGCATGCATTGCGCGCTCCTGCTGCGCGGCGCCGCGCCCGCGGTGGAGGCCGGGAACCTGCTGCTCGACCGGCTCTTCGGCGCCGAGATCCGCTTCCTCGACGTCAAGGATCCCTGGGACCCCCGCGCGCGCGCGGCGCTCGACGCGCTCGCGGC
>JBEGVV010000072.1:0-15249 GCA_041178225.1 Pseudomonadota bacterium
GCCTCTGGCGGGCAGGTCCTCTGGCTCTCGGACGGCATTCCCGACCTGCGCCGCACCCGGCCGGGTCGCGAGACCGGCAGCGCGGCCAGCGGCGGCCGTTCCTGGATCGGGCTGCAGGCGAATGGCGACCATGTCGTCGCCGGCGTGACGCAGACCCCGCTCGTTCCGGCGCTCGCGCTCTTCCTGCTGGGCCTCGGCGCGCTCGTCGCCGCGTGGCGGCGCGAGGGACGATGACCGCGGGGCGGGGCGCGCCCGGCCTCGCGCTCCTCGCGCTGCTCCTCGCGGCGACGCTCGCCACGGGCTGGCTCGGCGGCCGCGTCACGATGCCCGCGATCGGGGGATGGTACGCGGGCCTCGCGAAGCCCGGCTTCACGCCGCCCAACTGGGTCTTCGCCCCGGTCTGGACGACGCTCTACGTGGCGATGGCGGTCGCCGCCTGGCTCGCCTTCGGCGCGCGGGGCGCACGTGGCGCGGCAGGTGGCGCGCGCATCCTGTTCTGGGTGCAACTCGCCCTCAACCTCGCCTGGTCCTGCGTCTTCTTCGGCGCGCGCGACCCCGGCTGGGCCTTCGCGACGATCCTCGTCCTCGACGCCTCCGTGGCCGCGACGACACTGCGGTTCTGGCGCCTGGACCGCCGCGCGGGGCTGCTGCTCCTGCCCTATTGCGCGTGGATCGCCTACGCCACCGCCCTCAACCTCGCGATATGGAGGGCGAACCTTCCCGCGTGAACGCGGGGAAGGCGCGGCAACCTTTCGCTAACCTTCCGCGGACTAGTCTGCCCGCGCATCCGGGAGCCGTCCGTCCATGTTCGCCATCATCGGCATCGTCCTCATCTTCGTCATGGTCTTCGGCGGCTACATGCTCGCCGGCGGCAAGATGGGGCTGATCCTCAAGGCCCTGCCCTTCGAGCTGATGATGATCGGCGGCGCGGCCGTGGGCGCCTTCCTGATCGCCAATGGCGGCGCGACGATCGGCAAGGCCGCAAAGAGCATCGGCAAGGTCTTCGGCGGCCCCAACTTCAAGAAGCAGGACTACATCGACGTCCTCTGCCTGATGTTCAGCCTGCTCCGCCTGGCCAAGACCAAGGGCGTCATCGCGATCGAGCAGCACATCGAGAAGCCGTCGGAAAGCAAGATCTTCCAGACCTACCCGAAGATCGCCAACGACCATTTCGCGGTCGACCTGATCTGCGATTCGATGCGCATGATCACCATGGGCATGGACGACCCGCACCAGTTCGAGGAGATCGTCTCCAAGGAACTGGAGAAGCACCACGCCGAGCTCGGCCGCGCCCAGAGCGCGATGCAGACCGTCGCCGACGGCACGCCCGCGCTCGGCATCGTCGCGGCGGTGCTCGGCGTCATCAAGACCATGGCCTCGATCAACGAGCCGCCGGAGATCCTCGGCAAGATGATCGGCGGCGCGCTGGTCGGCACGTTCCTTGGCGTGTTCCTCGCCTACGGCTTCATCGGCCCCTTCGCGAGCCGCATGAAGCAGGTCTTCGACGACGACCACAAGTTCTACGAGATCATCCGCGACACGATGGTCGCGCATCTCCACGGCCAGCCGCCGCAGATCGCGATCGAGATCGGGCGCAAGAGCGTGCCGTCCGAGATCCAGCCGAGCTTCGCGCAGCTCGAGGAAGCCACGCAGTCGATCCCCGCGGTCGCCTGAGCGCGATCGTCACTTGTCCGACGACGCCGTCACCGTGCGGATGAAGTAGCGCTGCAGCAGCAGGAACGGGATCATCGCCAGCAGGATCGCCGTGGACGCCGAGGCGAACAGGCCGCCCCAGTTCGCCTGCTCCAGCGTGATGTTGCGGGCGATCGCCACCTGGACGACCACCAGCTCCGGCGTGCTCGCGGCGACCAGGGGCCAGAAGAACGCATCCCACTGGTGGATGAACTGCATCAGCGCCGCCGTCGCGATGGTCGGGCCGGAGAGCGGCATGGTCAGCCGGATGAAGATCGTCCACCAGCTCGCGCCGTCGACGCGCGCCGCCTCGTAGATCTCGCGCGGGATGCCGAGGAAGAACTGCCGGAACAGGAAGACCACCAGCCCGTTGGCGAGGTCCGGCACGATCAGGGCCGCGTAGGTGTTGGTCCAGTCGAGGGTCCTGATCAGCGTGTAGAGCGGGATGACGATGGACTCGAACGGCATCATGAAGGTCAGCAGGACGAAGGCGAAGAGCGTGCGCTTCAGCGGGAAGTCGAACACCGCGAAGGCGAATCCCGCCGCCGCGTTGACCATGGTGCCGACGACGACCGTGGACAGCGACACGATGGCCGAGTTGAGGACGGCGCGCGGCATGTCGCCGGCGAGCATGGTGCGGAAGTGCTCGAGCGTCAGGCGCTCGGGCACCAGGGTCCTCCATCCCACGTCCGAAGCGTAGCGGAAGATCTCGCCCCCCGGCCGGATCGCGGAGACGAGGATCCACCAGATCGGCAGCAGCAGCGCCGCGGCGACCGCGACCATGGCCGCGTAGCGCAGCGCGCCGAGCGCAAGGCGTCCGTGCGGGCCCGCGATCATCCGGCCCTCTCGTGCGCGGCGCGGAACAGCCGCAGCTCCAGCACCGCGATGACCCCGATGATCGCGAGTATGACCGTGGAGATCGCGAGCGATCGGCCATGGTTGAGCAGCGCGAAGGCGGCCTGGTAGGCCTCGAACATCAGGAGCGCCGTCGACCCGGCCGGTCCGCCATGGGTGATGACGTAGACCGGCGCGAAGAGCAGGAAGTTGATCGCCGTGTCCGCGACGAGGACGAAGGCGAGCGGGCGGCGCATCAGCGGCAGGGTGATGCGCAGGAAGCGCTGCCACGCCCCGGCGCCGTCGATCGCCGCGGCCTCGTGGAGCTCGCGCGGAATGGCGAGCAGCCCCGCGAGCAGGAAGATCATCCAGTACCCCGCGCCCTTCCACGTGCACACGAGGATGAGCGTCGCCAGCGACTGGTCCTCGGACCTGAAGAAGGGCTGGGGTGGCAGGCCGAGCGCCCTGAGGACCCCGTTGACGGGGCCGACGCTCGGCTCCAGCAGGATCGTCCATATGACGCTGGTCAGGGCGATCGAGACCGTCATGGGCAGGAGATAGGCGGCGCGGAACAGCGCCACGCCGCGCGTCGGCCGCAGCACCAGCAGCGCGAGCCCCATGGCGCAGCAGATCTGGAACGGGTTGACGAGGAGGTTGAAGAGCAGCGTGACCTTCACGGAGGACCAGAAGCTCGGGTCGGCCGCGAGGTCCGCGTAGTTGCGCATCCCGACGAAGGTGGTCTCGCCGCGAAGCGTCGTGCCGGTGAAGCCGCCGACGAGCGCGATCAGGATCGGGCCCAGGCGGAAGACGAGGAGCCCGGCCAGCGCCGGCGCCAGGAAGAGGGCGGGGATCCCGGGCGAGACGCGGAACGGTGCCATGGGCGGGGCTGCGACGCGCCACGGCGCCAGCCCGGCACGAGGCCGGGCGGGCGCCGGGACGCCGCCGCGTCAGCGGTACTTCTGCATCTCGCGGTCGATGCGCTGCGCAGCCCCGGACAGGGCGGTCTTCACGTCCGCGCCGGTCTGGATGTCGCGCAGCGCCACGCGCACGAGGTCCTCGTACTCGCGGAAGCCCGGCGTCGAGGGGCGCGGCTGGGCCGTGTTGTCGAGCTCGTGCCGGACGATCCGCCACATGTCGGTGTCGAAGGTCGCCTTGTCGGCCTCCCAGATCGACCGCAGGACCGGCGGGTAGGGACGCAGCTTGAACCACAGCGCGTGCAGTTCCTCGGTCATGAAGTCGCGCAGGAAGGTCAGCGTCTGCGCCTGGTTGCGCGTGCGCGGGTTGATGGCGAAGTGCCACGCGCCCGTCGGCGTCACCGGCTTGCCCTTCTCGAAGTACGGCATCGGCGCGATGCCGAAGTCGAGGTTGGGGAAGCGCTGCTGCAGCGTCGCGACGCTGAACGTGCCGGAGACCAGCATCGCGATCTTGCCGTTGCCGAACATCTCGACCGGGATGTTGGGGTCGAACTGGCCCTGCGGGCTGACCTTCCAGTCGGTGTAGAGGCGCTGCATCCAGGTATAGGCCTCCACGAAGGCCGGCCCGTCGATGAAGCCGGTCGCCTTGAAGCCGTCGGGGCTGAGCGCGACGCCACCCAGCGACTGGCCGAGCGGCAGCAGCTGGTACGGGCGCTCGGACTGCTCGAACGCGTAGCCCCACTGCCCCTTGGCGGAGTCGGTGAGCTTGCGCGCGGCCTCGAGCGTCTTCTCCCAGGTCCAGCGCTGCGCGACGTCGGCCGGCGGCGGCGCGACGCCCGCCTCGCGGAACAGCGCCTTGTTGTAGAACATCACCTGCATCGAGCTGCCGAACGGCGCCGAGGCGATCTTGCCGTCATGCGTCGCGGCCGCCAGCGCCGACTTCGCGAAGCGGGAGGCGTCGAGATGCGGCGTCAGGTCCATCAGGTGGCCGCGCGCGCCGTAGGACGCCGTCAGCGGCGAGTCGCAGATGAAGATGTCGGGATCGGCGTTGCGCGCCTGCAGACGGACCTCGATGGTCTGGAAGATCTGGTTGAAGGGGATCTTCTCCACCGCCAGCTTGATCGAGGGGTTCCGCTTCTCGAACCACTCCATCAGCGGGTTGACCTGGTTGTCCGGCCAGCCCATCCAGATGACCTTCAGGGTCGTCGGCGCCTGCGCGCGCGCGGGCATGCCGCCCAGCGTCGCCGCCGCACCCGCCGCCAGCCCAAGCCTTCCGAGCCCCCTGCGCGCGATCTTCGTCATCGATTCCTCCTGCGGATCTGGTTGAATGCCCGTGTCCGTATGCCAAGAAACTAGGCCCGGCCATCCGATAGCGTCAAACGGATCGCCGGAAGATGAGCGCTGGATGAAGTCCCCGTGACAAAGATCCTGATCGACTGCGATCCCGGCCACGACGACGCCGTGGCGATCCTCACCGCCGCGCGGCACCTCGACCTCGTCGGCATCACGACCGTGTTCGGCAACGCGCCGGTCGAGGACACCACGCGCAACGCGCTCGCGATCTGCACGCTCGGCGGCATCGCCGCGCCCGTGGCGCAGGGCTTCGCCGGGCCCTTCCTCGGCGGCACCCCGCCCTTCGCCGCCGCCGCGCATGGCCGCGGCGGCATGGACGGCGCGGAGATGCCCGAGCCAGATCGCGCGGCCGAGCCGGTCCACGCGGTCGAGCTGATCATCGAGCTGGCGCGGCGCCACAAGGGCGAGCTCGTGCTGGCGATCATCGGCGCCCACACCAATGCCGCCGTCGCGCTGCGCCTCGAGCCGCGGCTCAAGGACTGGCTGCGCGCGATCACCGTGATGGGCGGCACGGCAGGGCCGGGCAACGTGGCCCCGACCGCCTGCATCAACGTCTACTCGGATCCCGAATCCGCCCATGTCGTGTTCTCGAGCGGCGTGCCGATCACCTGGATCGGCTACGAGCTGACCCGGACCGTGCTGATGCGCTCCCCAGACATCGCGCGGCTGCGCGCCGGCGGGCGCGTCGCGCGGGCCATGGGGGACCTCGCGGATTTCTATCGCCGCAGCTATGTCCGCATCTACGGCATCGACGGGGCGCCGATGCATGACGGCTGCGCCATCCTGCCCTTCGTGCGCGCCGGCCTGGTCCGCCACGAGCCGGCCGCGCTGGCCGTCGAGACCGCGCCCGGCCTCGCCCGTGGCATGACCCTCGTCGATCGCCGCGGCATCCAGCCGGGCCTCGACCTGCCGCCGCCGCGCGCGCCGCGCCTCCCCAACGTGATGATGGCGGTCGAGGTCGACGTCCCCGCGACGATCGACGCCTTCGTCGCTACGCTGCTGTCCTATCCCTGACCGCGGCGCCCGGCGGGCGCGAGGAGCTTCCCTTGGCCAAGATGCTGATCGACTGCGACCCCGGGCACGACGACGCCATCGCCATCCTGTTCGCGGCGCGGCGCTGCGAGCTCGTCGGCATCACCACGGTCCATGGCAACGCGTCGCTCGAGAACACCACCCGCAACGCGCTCGCCATCTGCACACTGGCCGGGCTCGACATTCCCGTGGCGAGGGGATGCGATGCGCCGCTGGTCGGCGCGGCGACCCATGCCGGCGACATCCATGGCCGCACCGGCCTCGACGGCGCCGAGCTTCCGGTCCCGGACAGGGGCCCGATCGCGACCCATGCCGTCGACTTCATCATCGAGCAGGCCGAGCGCCACAAGGGCGAGCTCGTCCTCGCCGTCGTCGGGCCGCAGACCAATGTCGCGCTGGCGCTGCGCCGCGAGCCGCGCCTTGCGTCCTGGCTCAAGGCGATCACGATCATGGGTGGCTCGACGACGATCGGGAACATCACGCCCGCCGCCGAGTTCAACGTCTACGCCGATCCCGAGGCCGCCGCCGCGGTCTTCGCCTGCGGCGCGCCGACCTGGATGGTCGGCTACAACGTCACCAGGCAGACCGGCTTCACGCAGCCGGAGATCGACCGCCTGCGCGCGAGCGGCGGCGGACGGCGCACGGCCGCGGTCATCGCCGACCTGATGCAGTTCTACCTCGATGGCCAGAAGCGGGTCTTCGGGCTGGACATCGCCCCGATGCACGACGTCTGCGCCGTCTTCCCCTTCGTGCGGCCGGACCTGCTGACCTTCGTCGAGGCGGCGGTCGAGGTCGAGCTCGCCGGCAGGCTGACGCGCGGCATGACGGTGTGCGACCTGCGCAACAAGCGCGCCGGCGCCCCCGGCGCGATCCAGGAGGCGCGCCGACCGAATGCGCGCGTCGCGGTTGCCTCCGACGCGCGGCGCCTGATCGCGGAGGTGATCGACGTCGTGCTCGCCTTCCCCTGACGGCTCAGGCGAGGCTGCAGGCCTCGTCGAAGGCGAAGCGCGGGCTGCGGTCGAACAGCTTCGCGGGATCGCCGTGGCCGATCGAGCAGAGGAAGTTCGTGCGCACGCGGCCGCCGGGGAAGAACTCGGCGTCGACCTTCGCCGCGTCGAAGCCCGACATCGGCCCGCAATCGAGGCCCACCGCGCGCGCCGCCAGCATGAAATAGGCGCCCTGGAGGGTGGAGTTGCGGAACGCCGTCGCCTCGGCGTGCGGCTTGCCCTCGAACCAGGAGCGCGCCGTGGGGTTGTGCGGGAAGAGCCGCGGCAGGTGCTCGTAGAAGGCGAGGTCGTGGCCGAGGATCGCCGTCACGGGCGCCGCCATCACCTTGTCGACATTGCCTGGCGAGAGCGCCGGGGCGAGGCGGCGCCGGCCCTCATCGCTGCGCACGAACACGATGCGCAGCGGCGAGCAGTTGGCCGAGGTCGGCCCCATCTTCATGAGGTCGTAGACCTCGCGCAGCTGCGCCTCGCCCACCGGCTTCGGCAGCCATCCATTCTGGGTGCGCGCGGTCCGGAACAGCAGGTCGAGGCCTGCCTCGTCGATGCGTGTCATGTCGTCCTCGCTCGTGTCGGGTCGCGGCGCGCTCACAGGCGGAAGCTGTGGAGCGCCGTGCGGTTGGCGGCGATGTAGCCCCAGTCGTAGGTGACGCCCAGCCCCGGCCCGGTCGGCACGGGGAAGCAGCCGTCCTTGCCGACCGCCTCGAGCGCGTCGGAATAGCCGCAGGCATAGACCGGCGGCATCGCGTTCGGGCAATCGGGCCCGACCAGCGCGACCTCGTAGAAGTTCGTGTTGCGCATGGCGTTCATGCAGTGGCGATGCGCCGGGCCGCTCGCATGGACCTCGCAGTCGAGGCCCAGCGCCTCGGCGAGGTGCGCGATCTTCATGCAGCCCGTGATGCCCATGTCGTATTCGGGGTCGGCGCGCAGGAAGTCCGTGCCGCCCGCGATCACGAAATCGGCCTTCGGCTCGACGCCGCGCACGTGCTCGGTCTGCAGGATCGGCGTCTTGAGCATCTCGCGCAGCTTGCGGTGGCCGAAGGCCGAGACGCCGGAATCGCGGTACGGGTCCTCGTACCAGAAATAGCCGAAGTCGTCGCAGGCGCGACCGACATAGAGCGCGTCGGCGAAGGTCCGCAGCTCGCAGGCCGGGTCGAGCATCAGCGTCATCTTGTCGGCCACCTGGCGGCCGACATAGCGCACGTTCTCGGCCTCCTCCTTGGCGTCGCCCTCGTTCCACCCGTGGATCTTGAAGCCGCGATAGCCGAGGTCGAAGCACTGCTCGGCGAAGGCGGCGAACTTCTCCTTGCTGTCGAGCCCGCCGCTGCGGTCGGCATGGTAGGTCGACGCGTAGGCCTTGAGCCGGCCGCGATAGCCGCCGAGGAGCTGGCTGACCGAGGCGCCGAACTTCTTGCCCGCGAGGTCCCAGAGCGCGATGTCGATCGGCCCGTGCCCGTAGTGGTCGTACTGGCGCAACTCGCGCTTGAGGTCGTCGTAGATCTGCTCGCGGTGGTCGGCGTTCCGGCCAAGCAGCAGGGGGGCCAGCGTCAGGGTCTGCGCCAGCGCCGGGCGGGTCCCGCCCCAGAGCGGCACGTACTCGCCCCGCGCACCGTCCTTGCACGAGATGACCACGGCGTACTTGGTCAGCAGGATCGAGGCGCCCTTCCGGTAGGTGATGCTGGCATGCGCGCCGGCGCCCTTGAGGTGCAGGTTCCGGGCCGTGAAGGTGAACTCGTGGACCTCGACCTGGTCGATGATGCTCATCGGCGCGCTTCCCCCGTTTGGCAATGCAGGAGTCTACTATAGAATTCGCGCACGGCATCCCAAGGGAGGAAAACCGTCATGACCATGCTCACCCGCCGCCGCTTCGGCCGCGCGCTTACCGCAACAGCCAGCGGCGTCGTCGCCGCGCCCATGCTGAACGGCTCGGCCAAGGCCCAGTCGGTCAAGCTGGTGTTCTCTCATCACGTGGCGACCGCGGCGCTGATCCATCGCACCGCCGAGGACTTCGCCAAGTACATCGCCGAAGGGACCAAGGGACAGGTCACGGTCGACATCAAGCCGGCCTCCCAGCTCTTCAACCTCCGCACCGCCGCCGAGGCGCTGACGCTGGGCACCCTCGACATGTGCTGGTCCGATCTCGGCACGCTCGGCAACTGGCAGCCGCAATTCGGCTTCGTGTCGATGCCCTTCATCTTCTCCGATTTCGACCACGTCAAGCGGGTGCTCTACGGCAAGACGGGAGAGCTCGTCGCCGCCGAGACCAAGGCGACGCTGGGCATCGAGGTGCTGTCGCTCGGCGCATCGGGCTTCCGCGTGTTCTGCGGCAACAAGGAGATCAAGAACGCCGCCGATTGCCGCGGCATCAAGCTGCGCGTGCCCGAGATCCCGACCTGGATCGAGATGGCCCGCGCGCTCGGCGCCAACCCGACGCCGATCCCCGCGGCCGAGATCTACACCGCGCTGCAGACCGGCGTGGTCGACGCGATCGAGGTCCCGGCCGACTTCATCACGACCCAGAAGGTCTTCGAGGTCAGCAAGCACGCGACGCGCACCCATCACATCTTCACCGAGGTGTCGATGTTCGCCAGCGCGCGCAAGATGGCAGCGCTGTCGGCCGACCATCAGAAGGTGATCCGCGAGGCCGCGCGACGCGCGGTCGCCGAGGAGATGTGGGCGCAGAACCTCAAGGAGCAGACCGCCGCCTGGGCGGAACTCGCCGGCAAGGTCAAGGCGATCCCCGATCCCGACGTCCCGTCCTTCCGCGAGAAGATGGCGCCGGTGATCGCCAATTTCGTCTCCAAGACCGGCGCCAAGGGCAAGGCGTTCGTCGACGCGGTCGCCGCGGCGGGCTGACCTGACATCCCCGCCCGCCGCATGCGCGGCGGGCGGGGTCCTTCTGGGGATCGGGCGGGACAGGCAAGCATGCTCAAGGCGTTTCTCGGCATCACGCATCTCGCGCGCAACGCGCTCAGGGCCTTCTCGGTCCTGCTGCTGGCGTTCTACCTGTCGCTCATCCTGCTACAGGTCTTCTACCGGTACGTCCTCAACGACTCGCTGTTCTGGTCGGAAGAGGTGGTCCGGTACAGCCTTGTCTGGGGGGTCATGCTCGGCGCCGCGCTGGTCGCCTACGAGCGCGGCCACATCTCGGTCGAGGTCATCGGCGCGTTCCTGCCTCCAGCCGGGAAGCGCGTGCTGGCCTTTCTCGCCAATACCTGCACCCTCGCCTTCCTCGTGATCCTGATCTACGCCGGGATCGACTTCACCGACCGGACCTGGTTCCAGCGCTCCGCCTCGCTCGGCGTGCCGATGCGCTGGGTCTACCTCGCGATCCCGATCGGCGCGCTCCTCGAGACCTGGTTCATGCTCGCGGCCTGGCTCCAGCAACGCGAGCCGTCGACGGCCGAAGCCGAAGCCCTGCTCTGAAAAGCGCCGCGGAGACACGCAATGGTCGTCGGCATCATGCTCGCCCTGTTCGCGCTCTTCATGTGCATGGGGGTCCCGATCGCCCACGCCATGGGACTCGCCGCGGCGCTCGCCCTCCTCTGGGAAGGACAGATCCCGATCCTGCAGCTCTCGCAGAGCTTCTACCAGTCGATCGACGGCTTCGCGCTGCTCGCCGTGCCGCTCTTCATACTCGCGGGCGAGCTGATGAGCGTGGGCGGGATCACCGAGCGGCTCGTCAACATGTCGCGCGCCCTGATCGGCCACCTGCGCGGCGGGCTCGCCCAGGCGAACATCCTCACGAACATGTTCATGGCCGCGATATCGGGCTCGGCCCTCGCCGACCTCGCCGCGATCGGCTCCATGATGATCCCGGCGATGAAGAAGGAGGGATACCGCGCCGATTTCTGCGTCGCCGTGACGTCCTGCGCCGCGATGATGGCCCCGATCATCCCGCCCTCGGTCATCGCCGTGATCTACGGCTCGGTGACCGGCGTCTCGATCGGGTCGCTGTTCCTGGGTGGCGTCATCCCTGGCTTGCTCGCCGGGGTCTCGATGTTCATCATCACATGGTTCCTCGCGCCACTCGCGGGTGCGAAGCCCGTGCCGCGGGCGCCCATGACAGAGGTGGTCACCTCCTCGACCCGCGCCATTCCCGCGCTCGTCATGCCGATCATCATCGTCGGCGGCATCCTCGGCGGCGTCTTCACGCCCACCGAGGCCGGCGCCGTCGCCGCGCTCTACGCGCTGGTCTTCGGCTTCGTCCTGCGCCGCCACACGCGCGCGACCCTGTTCCACAACTTCTCGAACGCCGCCTCGACGACGGCCGCGGCGCTGGTCACGATCGGCGGCGCCGCGCTCTTCAGCTGGATCCTGGCCCGCGCGGGCGCCGCCCAGATGGCACTGCAGCTGATGCTCTCGGTCACCGAGACGCCGGTCATCGCGCTGCTCATCCTGATCGCGTTCTTCTTCCTGCTCGGCACCTTCCTCGAGCCGGTCCCCGCGCTGATCATCACGGTCCCCGTGCTGACGCCGATGATCAAGCACCTCGCGATGGATCCCGCGCATGTCGGGATCATCGTCATCATGATGCTGGTCGTCGGCTCGGTGACCCCCCCGGTCGGCATACTGGCGATGGTCGCCTGCAAGATCGCCGGGGTCGAATACAACAAGACCTTCGGCATGCTTGCGCCCTTTACGGTCGCGTGGCTGGTCGTGGTGGTCCTCGTCGCGTTCAACCCGTGGATGGTGACCTGGCTGCCCTCGCTGATGGTCAAGTGAGGCCGACGCCATGGATGCGCGCCTGAACCACCTGGGACAGCCCGTCGGCCCGCCCCTGCCTGGCTGGAAGCCGGTGCCGCGCCCGCCGCGCAGCGCCATGGAGGGCCGGCGCTGCCGCGTCGAGCCGATCGACCCCGCGCGCCATGGCGACGACCTCTTCGCCGCGTTCGCCGAGGACCGCGACGGCGGCAGCTTCACCTACCTGGGCGCCGGCCCCTTCGCCGACCGGGCCGAATTCGATGCCTGGATGGCCGGGACCTGCCTCGGCGCCGACCCGATGTTCCACGCGATCGTCGACCGCGCGAGCGGGCGCGCGCTGGGCGTCGCCGCCTACATGCGCATCGAGCCGGCCGTCGGGGTGATCGAGGTCGGACACGTCAACTTCTCGCTCGCGATGCAGCGCAGCGCGATCGCCACCGAGGCCATGTACCTGATGATGCGCCGCGTCTTCGAGGAGCTCGGCTACCGGCGCTACGAGTGGAAATGCGATTCGCTCAACGCGCCGTCGCGGCGTGCCGCGGAGCGCTTCGGCTTCACCTACGAGGGCCTGTTCCGCCAGGCCACGGTCTATCGCGGGCGCAGCCGCGACACCGCCTGGTTCTCGATGCTCGACCATGAGTGGCCGTCGCTGCGCTGCGCCTACGAGGCCTGGCTCGCCGAATCCAACTTCGACGCGCAGGGCCGACAGCGCGTCTCGCTGCGCGAATTCGTCGCGAGGCTCCGCGCCTAGCGGACGTGCCAGTCGACGTCGAGCGGCTTGGCGCCGTTCAACTCGCCATAGCCGGCGCCCGTCGTCCCCGTGGGCTCCGCGCCGAAGTAGCGCGGGTCGGCCGGCATCCGCGCCGGCTGCCAGCGCAGGTCGGTCGAGACGCGCACCGTGCCGCCGGGATCGCTGTGGTCGAGGCTGCCATGGAGCAGGTACATCCCGAAGAGGATGACGTCGCCGGCGCGGAAGTCCGCGGTGAGCAGGCGCGTGCCGCGCGCGCGCGCGAAGTCGATCGCGTTGTCCGCGAAGGCGGCCTTGCGGCTGGTGTCGCGCACGACGTCGAAGCCGACCACGGATTCGACGAGGTCGGAGAACCGGTGCGAGTTCTCCACCACCATCAGCGGCCCGCGCGAGACCGGCGTGTCGCCCATCGAGGTCCAGACCGTCCAGACCTGGTCGTGCAGCCGCGTGAAGAACGGGTAGTCGAAATGCAGGCCCGTGGCGCGGCCCGGCACGCCCACGCGCAGGAAGAGGAAGTCCTGCGCGCGCGGCGCCTCGCCCGCGACGATCTCCATGACGCGCGAGATGTCCCGGCCATGCGTGGCCGCGCGCAGCGCCGGCCCCTCGCTCACCGAGCGCCAGAAGCGGCCGAGGTCTGGCTCGCGCGCCTTGCGCGCAGAACGGCCGGTGAAGGCGTCCCCGCCGGGCACGATCTCGTCGACCGCGGCGAGGCGCGCGAGGACCTCGCGGCGCGCGTCCATCACCGCGTCGCGGTCGAGCACGCCGCGCAGGAAGAGATAGCCGTCCTCCGCGAGCCTGCGGCGCAGCGCCGCCGGGTCGTCGAGGAGCCGCGCGGAATCGGCGAGTTCGCCGACGAGATCCTCCGGGACCTCGCGTCCCTGGACGAAGCAACCGCGCATGAAATCCCCCCTTGCCTGGCCAGCCGCAGTTTGCGGCGCGGGGCAGGTGACTTGCAAACCCGATCGCGTGCTAGCCTCCCGCGCCGCACGCCAAGGAGCACGCCATGACAGCGCCGCGCATCGCCCTGCTCGGGTTCTCGATCGAGTGCAACAAGTGGTCCCCGCCGGCGACGCGGGCGGATTTCGAGCAGCGCACCTGGCTCGAGGGCGACGCGATCCTCGCCGATGCGCGCAGCGCGGCGCCCGCGGCGCTGGGGGAGATGCCCGGCTTCGTGCAGGCGATGGACGCGAGCGGCCCGTGGGAGCCCGTGCCGACCCTGCTGTGCTGCGCGGAGCCCGGCGGGCCCGTGCGCCGCGAGGTCTTCGAGGAAATGCTCGCCAAGTGGCGCGCCGGCCTCTCCGGCGCCGGCAGCATCGACGGCGTCTACGCGATGATGCATGGCGCGGGCCTCGCCGAGCACGACGAGGATCCCGACGGCATCGCCCTCGCCCTCGTGCGCTCGATCGTCGGGCCGGACGTGCCCGTGGTCGCCAGCTTCGACCTCCACGCCAACGTCTCGTCGCGCATGGTCGAGAGCGTCGACGTGTTCGTCGGCTACCGCACGAACCCGCATCTCGACATGCGCGCGCGCGGCGAGGAATGCGCGCGCCACATGCGCGACCTGCTCGCGGGGCGGCGCACGGCGAAGGCGCACCTGCGCCTGCCGATCATCCCGCCGACGGTGACGATGCTGACCGCGCCCGACGCGCCGCTGCGCCCCTATGGCGAGATGATCGACCTCGGCCAGGCCCGCATGGCGCAGGCGCCCTATGCCGGGCGCGTCCTGAACGTCTCGGTCATGGGCGGCTTCGCCTATGGCGACACGTCGAAGAACGGCCTCAGCGTGATCGTGACCGCCGACCGCGACTCCGGGGAACTGGGCGCGCGCCTGGCGCGCGAGGTGGCCGAGCTCGGCTGGGCCAACCGCGCCAGGTTCCGCGCCCGCCTCACGTCGCTCGAGGACGCGACCGCGATCGCGCTGGCGGCGAGCCGCGACCCGTCGCTGCCGGCGCGCTGCTTCGCCGACGTCGCGGACAACCCGGGCGGCGGCGCGCGCGGCAACACGATGTGGATCCTCGAGGCCTTCCACCGCGCCGGCGTGTCTGGCGCGCTGGTCGGCGTGGTGAACGATCCCGCGCTCGCGGCCGAGGCGCATCGCCTCGGCGTCGGCGCGCGCTTCGAGGCGCGGTTCAACCGCGACGAGGCGAGCGAGTTCTCGAAGCCCTTCGCGGCGACGGCGACCGTGCGCGCGCTGCACGACGGCAAGGTCACGGGCCGGCGCGGGATCTTCGCGCGCACGCGCATCGACCTCGGGCCCACCGCGGCGCTGGAGATCGGCGGCATCGTCGTCGTGGTCATCACGCAGCGCACGCAATGCGCCGACCCCGTCTTCTTCGAGGCGCTCGGCCTCGACATCGGGAAGGCCCGCGTCGTGGTCGTGAAGTCGCGCGGCCATTTCCGCGGCGGCTTCGACGAGTTCTTCGGCCACGAGCAGATCGTCGAGGTCGACTGCCCGGGCCTCACCTCCCCGATCCTCGAGAGGTTCCCGTGGGCGAGGCTGCCGCGCCCCGTCCTGCCAATCGACCCCGAGGCCAGCTGGAGCGCCACGCCATGACGACCCTCGCCGACCTTCCCACGCCCTGCCTCGTCCTCGACGTCGGCCGCCTGCGTCGCAACGTCGACGCCATGGCCCGCGCCGTCGCGCGCACCGGCGTGGCGCTGCGCCCGCACATGAAGACCGCGAAGAGCGCCGAGGTCGCGCGCATCGCGACCGCCGGCCAGGCCGGCGGCATCACGGTCTCGACCCTCGCCGAGGCCGAGTACTTCGCCGCCCGCGGCTTCCGCGACATCCTCTACGCGGTGGGGATCGTGCCCGCGAAGCTCGACCGCGCGGCGGCCCTGCGCGCCCGCGGCGTCGACCTGCTGCTCGTCACCGACGACGCCGACGCCGCGGCGGCGATCGCCGCGCATCCCGGGGGACTGCGCGCGCTGGTCGAGGTCGATTGCGGCGAGCATCGCGCCGGCATGC
>JBEGVV010000073.1:0-4353 GCA_041178225.1 Pseudomonadota bacterium
AAGGTGGCCGACAGCCGCCCGGTGGACCCGTCGCGGCCGATCGCCTTCATCGACAGCGACGTCTTCGACAACGACGTCGCGCGCACCCTGTCCGTCACGCCGGACAAGGTGACGGTGAAGCCCGTCGCGCCGATGACCGTCAACGCCGTGCCCCAGCGCCTCAATGCCTGGATGGCGGCGGTGCAGGGCAGGGGCGGCAACGTGCAGATGGTCGGCCGCGACCCGAACGCCGCGCAGCAGCAGCAATTCGTGAGCGTGCTGCTGCCCATCCTCGGCGCCGCGCTGTCCGGCCTCTTCCCCGACAAGGCGGACGTGCGCCAGCACATCCGCGACAGCCGCACCTATGCGCGCGCCGAGGGCTACGACATGCAGGTCGTCTACGTGCCCGGCACCGGCGCCATCGACGAGATCGTGTTCACGAGGAAATGACGATGCGCCTGCTCGCCCTGCTCGCCGCGCTGCTGTGGTCGGGCCTCGCCATGGCCCAGCCGGTGAAGTCGCTGCAGTTCTTCGACGCGCCGGTCTTCGACCAGCAGCTCTCGGACTCGCTCGCCTCCAGGGGGCAGGTGCGGGTGCAGTTCCCGCCCGGCGTCCCCATCGCCAGCATGCCGCCGCGCGTGAGCATGTGGGTGGCCGCGGTGCAGAACAAGGGCGGCAGCGTGCAGGTCGCCGGCTCCAAGGACGGCAAGCAGGAGCAGTTCGTGCAGCTGCTGCGGCCGATCGCGATGTCGGTCATCTCGGGCTTCATCGGCTCGGCCTTCCCCAACGTGCCCGACGTGCTTGGCTTCCTGCGCGAGTACCGCCTGTTCAGGAACGTCGACGGCTACAACGCGATGCTCGTCTTCGACAAGGATAGCGGCCATCTCGTCCAGATGACCCTGCTGCCGAAGGAGTGACGCGCCGATGCGCCGGGCGCTCCTCCTCCTCGCGCTGCTCGCCGCCGCGGGCGATGCGCGCGCGCAGGGCCTTTCCCTCTTCCCGGCGAGCCAGTACGGCAAGGCGACGCTGACCCTGCCGCAGAGCACGGCGGGCATGTCGAGCGTGCAGCTGCAGAACGTGCTCGGCCGCAACGCCAATTTCGAGCGCCTCGACAGCTATCGCGACCAGGACCGCTTCCGCAGGATCGCGACGCCGGTCGGCCGCCTGGACCTGCTGGTGAGCGGCCCGCTCGGCACGGGCGTGGCCAACTGCACCGCGTCGATCATCTCCGCGCGGCACATCATCACCAACGCGCATTGCTTCCCGCAGGGCGCGGGGGCGGTGAAGCAGGCGAGCCTGCTGATGGACTTCTACTCCGAGGACAACGCCGCGCAGGCCCGGCGCTTCGAGGTCAAGCCCGTGCCCGTCGAGCGCAACGAACAGCTCGACTTCGTGGTCGCCGAGGTATCGGGCAACCCCTCCGCGCGGTTCGGGCGCATCGCGCTCGAGGCGCGGGACCCGGAGCCCGGGGAGTCCCTGCTGATCATCCACCACCCGATGGGCATGCCCAAGCACATGACCCGCGGCGGCTGCCGGGCCCATGCGCCCGTGTCGGTCGATGGCGCGGACATCCGCCATCGCTGCGACACGCTGCCGGGCTCCTCGGGCTCGCCGATCCTGTCCGAGGGCTCGGGGCGGATGCTGGGGCTGCACTATGGCGGATCGCCCAACCCGGGCCCCAGCACCTGGAACTTCGGCAAGCGGCTGAGCGAGATCGCCACCCGCAGCCGCGTGCTCTCCGCCGCGCTTGCCGAGCAGCGCCAGCAGGAGGATGCGGCGACGCAGGCCGCCGCCGCGCGCGCCGAGGCCGAGCGCAGGCAGCAGGAGGCCGCGATGCGCGCCGAGGTCGAGCGCCGCGTGAAGGAGCAGCTGGAGGCCGAGCGCGCCAAGGCGGCCCCCGCGGTCGCCGCGACGGCGCCGCGCGCCGCGCCCGCCGCGCCGGCCACGGCATCGGCGCCGCGCCAGCCGGTGCAGGATGGCCGCTGGATGGTGGAGTTCACCTGCGGCAAGACCATCGAGCACCCGGACCTGACGCAGCTTCCACCCTTCTCGGTGAAGCACGAGGCGCGGATGGCGAATGGCAGGCTCGCCGCGCGCCGTGAATATCCCTTTCGGCTGCCTGGCTTCACCGTCGTCGAGGAGTGGTCGGGCGAATACCGCGACAACCGCTTCGCCATGAGGATCTCGGCGCGCGCGACCAGCCCGCAATCGCGCGATGTCCATCAGTGGGAGTATGAATGGACGGGCGGCGCGCTGCAGCGCCTGCCGCGCCAGAGGATCGGCCTCGAGGGTGCCCTGTTCAGCTTCCCCAAGGGCAGCAAGATGAAGTCGCGCTCCTGCGAAGGCGCGCTGTCCGTGCTCGAGGGCTGACGGCGCGCGCCGCCTCGACCTGCGCCATGCAGCTCCCGATGCCGCTCCGCCTGCTCCTGCTGCTTTAGCCCTTGCGGTCGGGCGCGCAGTCCGGCCTCGTGTTCGCCGAGCGCGCGCTCCGCCTCGCGGGTCGGGATCGTGGCGACCAACCGCCTCGGCCACGACATCGGCTTCCGCGTGGCGCGGGAGCCACAGGACCTCGCAGCCTCCAGCCCCGGGGAAACCCGCCCATGCCCAGCATCCGCACCTCCACCCTCGAGATCGCCTTCGAGCAGCACGGGCCGCAGGACGGGGCCGCGGTGATCCTGCTGCACGGGTTTCCCTACGACGTGCGCGCCTATGACGAGGTGGCGCCGGCGCTGGCGGCGGATGGGCATCGCGTGCTGGTGCCGTTCCTGCGCGGCTACGGCGCCACGCGCTTCCTGTCCGACGCGACGCCGCGCTCGGGCGAGCAGGCGGCGCTGGGCGACGACCTGCTCGCCTTCATGGACGCGCTGGGCATCGCGCGCGCGGCGCTGGGCGGCTATGACTGGGGCGGGCGCGCGGCCTGCGTCGTCGCGGCGCTGCACCCGCATCGCGTGCGCTGCCTTGCCAGCTGCACCGGCTACAACATCCAGGACATCGCCGCCTCTGGCGAGCCGGCGCCGGCCGAGCAGGAGCATCGCTTCTGGTACCAGTATTATTTCCACGCCGAGCGCGGCCGCGCCGGGCTCGCGCGCGACCGCCGCGGCCTCTGCCGGCTGCTGTGGAGGCTCTGGTCGCCGGAATGGGCCTTCGACGAGGCGACGTTCCTGCGCAGCGCCGCGTCCTTCGACAACCGCGACTTCGTCGAGGTCGTCATCCACTCCTATCGCCATCGCTACGGGCTCGTGCCGGGCGACCCGGCGGTCGCGGCGACCGAGGCCGCGCTGGCGCGCCAGCCCGCGATCGCGACGCCGACGATCAACCTGCATGGCGCCGCCGACGGCGTCACGCCCGCGCCCGCCACCGACGCGCAGGCGCGGAAATTCACCGGCCCCTACGAGCGGCGCCTGCTGCCGCGCATCGGCCACGCGGTGCCGCAGGAGGCGCCTTCCGAGTTCCTCGCCGCGCTGCGCGAGCTGCTCGCGCGCACGGCGGGCGGCCAGCCTCAGGCCTCGTCGATCCCCTCGACCTCGAAGCCCTGGTCGGCCGGATAGCGCCGCTCGGCGATCTGGCGCGCGAAGTCGGCGCTCATCGCCTTGATCTCGACGAAGCGCGTCTCGGCCCAGGTGTCGTCGAAGGCGGTCTCGTTGGGCCGGCCGAGGCGCAGCGCCTCGCGCACCTCGCGGTTGAATACCCTCGCTTCGAAGACCTTCATCGCCATGCCCTTCCCGCGCCGGAAAACACGCGCGCGCCGGACGATACGATGGCGAGGCACGCGTTTCGCGCCGCCGATGCACCATTTCGGGCGGGATCGCGCGACGCGATCCGATCCGCGTCGAAGATGGGGCGGCCCCTGCCGGGCCCTGCCAGGCGGAACCTCCCCGGCGCGTGCGCTTGCCTTCCGGTTGCACCGCAACCATTGTCCCGCCATGCATACCCGTACGGCATGGCGGACGATGCTCGCGACGCTCGCCATCGCGCTCCAGCTGCTCGCGGCGGGCGCCGGCCTCGCGCAGGGCGTTGGCGACGAGGCCGCCGCGAACCGGCTCATGGTCGAGGCCGTCGAGGCCTGGCGGCGCGCCGAGGCGCTGCGCGCGGACGACCTCGTCACGGTGCAGGAGCGGCTGAAGGCACTGCGCGCGGTCGATGCCAACCTCAAGCGGATCGTCGAGCAGCACAAGAGCTCCTCGCTCGCGGTCAAGCTGGTGCTGGGCGAGAAGCTCGGGCCGCTCAGCCTCGACGAGACCGCCAGGGCGATCGCCGCGTCGCGCCAGCAGGAGGAGGAAGCCCTCCTCAAGGCGCTCGCCAACGCCATCGACCGCAACGTCGCGGCGCTCGGGCCGACGGGCTCGGCACCGGCCGCGCCAGCCGCCAGCCCGT
>JBEGVV010000074.1:0-24244 GCA_041178225.1 Pseudomonadota bacterium
CGATCGACCGGGTCTCCGGTGGCCACGCGCGGCGCGTCGTCGAGGTTGTTGGCCGGGAGGAAGCCGAGCAGTTCGCGGATGAGCGCGATGCACTCGGCGTCGCTCTCGACGGCGAAGTGCGCCACGCCGCTGCGCTCGTTGTGCGTCATCGCGCCGCCGAGGTCCTCCTTGGTGACGTCCTCGTGGGTGACGGTCTTGATGACGTCGGGCCCGGTGACGAACATGTAGCTCGTCCCCTTGACCATGATGTTGAAGTCGGTGATGGCGGGCGAGTAGACCGCGCCGCCCGCGCAGGGCCCCATGATCAGCGAGATCTGCGGGATCACGCCCGAGGCGATCACGTTGCGCTGGAAGACCTCGGCGTAGCCGCCGAGCGAGGCGACTCCCTCCTGGATGCGCGCGCCACCGGAATCGTTCAGGCCGATGATCGGCGCGCCCGCCTTCATCGCATGGTCCATGACCTTGCAGATCTTCTCGGCATGCGCCTCGGACAGCGAGCCGCCGAAGACCGTGAAGTCCTGGCTGAAGACGAAGACGAGGCGCCCGTTGACCGTGCCCCAGCCGGCGACCACGCCGTCGCCGGGCACCTTCTGGTCCGCCATGCCGAACTCCGCCGAGCGATGCTCGACGAACATGTCCCATTCCTCGAACGAGCCCTCGTCGAGGAGGATCTCCAGCCGCTCGCGCGCCGTCAGCTTGCCCTTGGCGTGCTGCGCCTCGATCCGGCGCGCGCCGCCGCCGGCGCGGGCCGCGTCGCGCTTGCGCGCGAGGCGTTCGAGAATGTCCTGCATGAGCCGGAAACCCCTTTCCACGCAGGATTAGCAGAGCCGGATGGCGCGGCGCTACTGGATCGGCGACCCCGCGGGCAGGAGCCTCGACCAGCGGTCCGCCAGGGCCAGGTCGGCGCGCAGTTGCGCGCGCCGGCGCGCCGCCTCCTCGTCCTCGCCCCAGCGCGCGATCTGGAAGCTCGCGTCGAGCTCGGCGGCGTCGAAGGCCTCCGCCGGGCCGATCCTGCCGACCACGAGCGCTGCGCCGATCACCAGCGAGCCCGCCGCACCGACGGCCACCGAGAGGCCGGTGAGGCGGAGATCGTCGAGCGCCGCGAGCGCGCGCCGGATCGCGGCGAGGCTCGACCCGGGCTGCTCGATGGCGATCACGCCCGTGGTGACGCGGAGCGGCGCGTCGTGGCTGCGCGCGAACCACTCGAGCAGCGGCTGCCAGGTCCGCGCCTGCAGCGCCGCGAGTTCCGGCGGATGGTCGGCGCGATGGCAGACGAGCTCGGTCTGCGCATGCGCGGCGAGCTCCTCCTCGACGCCAGCGCGATTGGCGGGCACGCGGTCGAGCGCCGTGCCCAGCAGCCGCGTCAGCGGCGCGCGCGCGATGTCGATCCGCGGCGGCTGCTCGCTCCACTCGCGCGCGATCTCGGCCGCGAGCGCCGCGCTCGGCGCGCGCAGCACCGTGCCGGCCGGCGACCTGAGCGGCTTCGCGTCGAGCAGCACGACATGGCCGTCGTCGCGCGCCTCGACGCGCACGCTCTCGTAGGGCCTTCGCACGGGCGGCCTCGCCTCGCTCATGCCAAGGACCTCAGCGACGGAAGGGGTTGGGCAGCCCGCCCGGCAGCGCAGGACGCTGCAGCTGCGAGGGCGGCGCCTGTTGCTGGTCCTGCTGCGGCGCGCGGCCGGGCGCGGCCTGGCCGCCGCATCCCGCGGACTGGCGCTGGCCGCCGCCGCCACCAAGCGCGCCCAGCACGCCACCAGCGACGCCGCCGGCGAGGCCTCCGGCGCCCTCGACCACGCCCTGCAGCGTGCCGGCCGCGTCCAGCGCATTGCGCGGCGCGGCCAGCGTGCCCGTGGTCCGGAAGCCGAGCGGCCCGACCTGCGTGCGCAGCGCGAGCTGCTCGGCGCGCAGGTCGATGGTCCCGGCGCTGCGCACCGAGACGAGCTGCGTCTCCAGCGCGCCCTGGCGCAGCGTGCCGACGCCACCCTGGAAGGCGAGCTCGTAGCCCACGCAGCGCAGGCCGGTTCCGACCTGCACCTGCGCGAGCGCCGGCGCGATCGAGCCGAGCCACTCCCCCACCAGGCGCTGCATCGCGGTTCCCGCCGTGCCCGGCCCGACATCGATGTCGACGATGCCGGAGAGGCTGCCGGCGACGTCGCGCAGCGTGCGGCCCGTGCCGCGCAGGTCGACGCGCGCGGAGGCCATTCCACCGCGGAACCAGTCCGCGAGGCCGCGCGCCTGGAGCACGCGGCCAAGCTCGAGGCCCGACACGTCGAGCTTCTGCGAAACGCTGCGGTCGCGCGCGACCATCGTGGTCTCGAGCGCGACGATGCCGCCGTCGAGGCCGAACTTCATCGGCCGGATCGCGAGCGCGCCATCCTTGGCGGCCGCGCGCAGCTCGAGGTTCTCCAGCCTGGCCTGGGGAAGGATGACGCTGCCGACGTCGACGCGGATGTCGATGTCCATGCGATCGAGGAGGTCGAAGGGGAGCGCCGTGTCGGGGATGACGCGTCCATCCGAGGGCGCGGGCGCCGGGCGTGGGACGGGTCGCGCGGGCTGGGCCTGCGGCGACGCGGCGAACTGCGCGAGGTCGATCGACTTCGCGGACAGCGCGGCCCGCAATTCGGGGCGCGTGCCCGCGAAGGCGAAGCTCGCCTCGCCCGCGAGGTCGATGCCCTTCGCGTCCAGGCGCAGGCCGCGCAGCGCGACGCGCGACGCGCCCTCGTCGGCCATGCGGGCCGCAAGCTTCAGCGGGCCGGACATCGGGGCTTGCGAGCCCATGCGCCGCGCGAGGGCGGCGAGGTCGGCCGCGCTGCCATCGATCGTGATGTTCGCGCCCGGCGCGACCGGAGGGGATTGCAGCAGCCCGAGGGGGTCGCGCACCGAGCCGTCCAGCACGACGCGCAGCGCGTCCTCAGCGCCGAGCGCGACGCGCAGGGCCGGGATCGAGGGCCGGCCGGCCGGGGCGGCATCCGCGAGCCGCAACTGCACGGCGAGCGGCCCGAGCGCGGGGACGGACACGCCCTCGACGCCAGCCTCCGCCGCCATGTCGCCGATCCGCGCGACATCCTTCACCTCGACGCCGATCGTCATCTCGTAGTCGCGCGCCGCGACCGGCTGGCGGATCGTGCCGGAGACGCGCAGCGCCGCGCGGTCGCCGCTGCGCAGCGCGAGGTCGACCGGGAACGGCCCCTTGAGCAGCGCATCCACCGACCCGAGCAGGCCGGAGAGCTGGAAGCCAAGGCGGTTGTAGCTGCCGCTGCCCTCGATCCGGCGCGGCCCATCGGGCGTGTCGCCGCGCATGGCAAGCCTGTCGAGGGCAAGGACGACCGGCGCGGCCGGGCCGGCCTTGAAGGACACGCGGACGCGCTCGAGTTCCACCTCGAGCACCGCGACCTGCGGCGGCGGCGACGGGGCGGCGCCATCGGCGGGCTTGCCTTGCGGCGGGGCCGTGGCCGCCGACGCGCCGCCGGCGGGCTCGAGCTTCCAGTTGGCGCGGCCGCGCTCGTCGGTCTCGAGCCAGACGTCGGCGCCGCGCAGGAGGATGCGGTCGATGACGATCCTGCGTCCCATGCTCGTGACCAGCGGGACGAGCTGCAGCTTCGCCTCGAAGCGCTCGACCGCCACCATCGCCCGCTTCTCGCCCCAGGGCGCGTTGGACAGCGTGACGCCCTCGACGCTGACCGTCGGGGACAGGCCGAGGCGCGGCGCGATGCGCCCGCGGATCTCGAGGTCGCGACCCGTCGCGGCCCTGACCTGCGCCGTGATCTGAGGCTTGTAGGCGTCGAGGTCGAGCGACGCGACGAAGGCGAAGAGGGCCGCGACCCCGGCCACCAGCAGGACGACGACCACCGCGGCGATCCGCACGAGCTTGCGCATGTCCACCTCCCTGGCGGGCCGCGGCTCCGTCTCACGCCCTCGCGAGCAGCTCGACGAGATGCGCGAAGTCGGAGGCGAGGGCAACCGCCCCCGCGGCCTCGAGTTCCTCCGGGGCATGATAGCCCCACGACACGCCGAAGCCACGCACGCCGGCGCTGCGCGCCATCAGCATGTCGAAGCTGGTGTCGCCGATCATCACGGCCTGCGCGGCGTCGATGCCGGTCTCGGCCAGCGCGCGCTCGAGCATCGCGGGGTGCGGCTTGCCAGGTCCGGCGTCGCCGGTCTGAAGCGTCGCGAAACGCCCGGCGAGGCCATGGCGTTCCAGCACCGCGAGCAGGCCCCGCCTTCCCTTGCCCGTCGCGACGCCGAGGGTCCAGCCGCGCGCCTCGAGCGCGTCGAGCGCGGCGAGGCATCCCTCGTAGAGCGGCTCGTGGTCGCCCTCCTCGCGCCGGAGCGCGTAGAAGGCCTCCTTGTATGCGTCGACGAGCCGCGCATGGGTCGCGGCGTCCCCGCCCGCCGCCAGCCGCGCGACGCATTCGGCGAGCGGCAGGCCGACGACGCGCCGCACCGCCGCGGCCCCGGGCGCGGCCAGGCCCTCGCCGGCGAAGGCCTCGCGCATGCAGGCCACGATCACGCGCTGGCTGTCCACCAGCGTGCCGTCGCAGTCGAAGACCGCGAGGCGGGGCCGCGCGGGAGGCTCAGCCATCGCGCCGGTCGAAGAGGGCATCGGTGTCCGCCTCCAACTCGAAGCCGAAGAACTTCCAGGTGGCGCGCATGTGCGCGGGCAGCGGCGCCGCGACGCGCAACCTCCCGCCCGCGGGATGCGGCAGGTCGATCGCGCGCGCATGCAGGTGGAGCTGGGTCGAGATGGCGTCGGTGGCGAGCAGCGCGCGCTGCCCGCCGTATTTCGTGTCGCCCACGATCGGCGTGCCGAGCGCGACCGCGGCATGGACGCGCAGCTGGTGCGTGCGCCCGGTCACCGGCCGCATCGCGAGCCACGCGCAGCGGTCGAGCGCATGGTCGATCGTGGCATAGAGCGTCACCGCGCGCTTGCCGTCCTCGTCGTCCTGCGCGACGCGTTCGCCGCCTGGACCGCCGCTCTTGGCGAGCGCCATGTCGATGCGGCCCCGCGCGACCTTCGGGACCCCGGCGACGAGCGCCCAGTAGGTCTTGCGCGCCGCGCGGCCGCGGAACGCCTCGGCGAGCAGCGCCGTCGCGCGCACGTTGCGCCCGAGGACGAGCACCCCGGACGTGTCGAGGTCGAGGCGATGGACGAGGCGCGGACGCTCGCCATCCGGGCCGGCGAGCGCGCCCAGCATCGCGTCGAGATGCCTGCCCCCCTGCCCCGTGCCGCCCTGCACCGCGAGGCCCGGAGGCTTGTCGAGCACGATGACGTCGGCGTCCTCGTGGATGACGAGGCCGCGCACGAGGCGCGCGTCCTGGTCCGAGACGGGCGCCGGGCCCGAGCTGGCGACGGCGAGCTTCTCGATGTTCGGCGGCAGGCGCACGACCTGTCCCGCGTAGACGCGCGTCTTGCCGTCGGCGCGCTTGCCGTCGAGCCGGATCTCGCCCTTGCGCAGCAGCTTCTCGATCCGCCCCTGGGTCAGGCCGGGGACGCGGCGACGCAGCCAGCGATCGAGGCGCTGGTCGGCGTCCTCAGCCCTGACTTCTACCAGTTCGACGCCGCTCATCTCGCCTCCAGGGAACCCGGCGCGCGGCGATGTCGCCGGGCGCCCGGGGCCGCATGACCTAGCACGGCCCGCGCCCGCGAGGCGAGGCGGGCGCGGGCCGCGTCACGACGCGAGGCGCACCAACCAGGCCCCGGCGAAGGCGGCGAGCAGGCTCGCCGCGACCGACGCCACGACATAGGCGATCGCCGGCGACCAGGCCTGGCGCTCCAGCATCGCCATCGTCTCCAGCGAGAAGGCGGAGAAGGTCGTGAAGCCGCCGAGGATGCCGGTCACGAGGAAGCCGCGCAGTTCCGGGCTGGCCTCCCAGCGCAGCGCGAAGGCCTCCGCCAGCGCGCCGATCGCCAGTCCGCCGACCGCGTTCACCGCGAGCGTGCCCCAGGGCCAGGCTCCTCCCGCGGCGTGGCCGATCGCGCCCGCCAGGAGGTAGCGGCACACGGAACCGATGGCGCCGCCGGCCCCGATGGCGAGGAGCATCGTCGCGTTCATGGCGGCACCCCGAAGATCCAGCCCTCGAGCGCGGGACGGCCATCCGCCGGAAGGGCGAACGCGTCCGCGCGACGGGCAATCTGCCGCAGCGCCGCGGCGCTGACGAGCGCGTCGGTCTCGTCGTCGCCGGGAGGCCCGGCGAGGCGGGGCGCGCCGCAGCCGAAGGCGGCGAGCGCGCGCTCCAGCGTCGCCGCGTCGCGGATCTTCGCCACGGCGCCGAGGGCCTGCAGGCGATGGATCGTGGGAAAGATCTCGACCGCGACGCTGCTCCCGCCGGCGGGCGTCGCCGGCCACGCCGAGAAGGCGCCGCGGCTGGCGCCCAGCAGCGCGCGCAGGCTGCGCATCCCGGCCAGCGCGCCAAGCCCCACCTGCTTCGCGCCGACGAGCTTCATCACGCTCTCGGGCCGCGCGCCGGTCGCCGCCGCGCAGCGCTCGTCGACGAGCCGCAGTGGCGCGCGCCACCAGGTCGGCTTCGGGCCCCGCCGCCAGAAGGTGCCGTCCGGAGCGGCCTCGACGAAGCCCCCGCCATGCAGCCCCGGCGAGCCGGCGCAGGCGGCCTCGACCGCCTCCCAGACATCGGCCATCGCGCCGTCGCGCCGCAGGCCAAGCGCGCCGAAGACCTCGACCGGGAAGGAGAAGGCGAAGTCGAACCCGGCCAGGATCCTGCGCCCCGCGGCTGCCTCGCGCACGAGCCGCGCGACGACGGCCTCGCGCGTCCACGCCACGCCGTCGGGCGGCGCCACGAGCATCGGCGCATCCGCGTCGGCGGCGATCCGGGCCACCGCGATGTTGGGCGTGCGACCGCGCGCGCCGCTCCAGTCGATCGCCCAGAACCCGTCGAAGCGCGCATCGGCGGCCACGCGCGTCATCCGCCGCCGCGCCGCTCCGCGCGCAGCCGCGCCCAGTACTCGAGGCGCTTGGCGATCTCGCGCTCGAAGCCGCGCTCGACCGGGCGGTAGAACTGGCGGCGCGCCATGCCCTCCGGGAAATAGTCCTGGCCAGAGAAACCCTCGGCGGAATCGTGGTCGTAGGCGTAGCCCTTGCCGTAGCCGAGCTCGCGCATCATCCGCGTCGGCGCGTTGAGGATGTGCATCGGCGGCATCAGCGAGCCCGTGTCGCGCGCGGCGCGGTTCGCCTCGCCGAAGGCGAGGTAGGCGGCGTTCGACTTGGGCGCGGTGCCGAGGTAGATCACGCACTGCGCGAGCGCGAGCTCGCCTTCGGGCGAGCCGAGGAAGTCGTAGCAGTCCTTCGCCGCGATCGCCTGCACCAGCGCCTGGGGGTCGGCGAGGCCCACGTCCTCCACCGCGAAGCGCACGAGCCGCCGCGCCACGAAGAGCGGGTCCTCGCCGCCCGCGAGCATGCGCGCGAGCCAGTAGAGCGCCGCGTCCGTGTCCGACCCGCGCAGCGACTTGTGCAGGGCGGAGATGAGGTTGTAGTGGCCCTCCTGCGCCTTGTCGTAGAGCGGCATGCGCTTCTGGACCAGCGCCGCGAGGCGCGCCGTGTCGAGCACCGGCTCGGGCGGCAGGCGCATGAGCTCCTCGGCGAGGTTGAGCAGGTAGCGCCCGTCGCCATCGGCCATCGCGCGCAGGGCCGCGCGCGCGTCGGCGTCGAGCGGCAGCCCATGCCCGGGTTCGCCCTCGGCGCGCGCGAGCAGCTTCTCGAGCGCGTCGTCGTCGAGGCGCTTGAGCACGAGCACCTGGCAACGCGACAGCAGAGCGGCGTTGAGCTCGAAGGACGGGTTCTCCGTCGTCGCGCCGACCAGCGTCACCGTCCCGCTCTCGACATGCGGCAGGAAGGCGTCCTGCTGCGCGCGGTTGAAGCGGTGGATCTCGTCCATGAAGAGCAGCGTGCCGCGGCCGGCATCGCGGCGCGCGGCGGCCTCGGCGAAGACCTTGCGCAGCTCCGGCACGCCGGTCATCACGGCCGACAGCGCGACGAACTCGAGGTCGGCGAGGCCGGCGAGCAGGCCCGCGATGGTCGTCTTGCCGCATCCCGGCGGCCCCCAGAGGATCATCGACGCGAGGCGGTTATCGCGGGCCATGCGCGCGAGCGGGCCGTCGCCGCGCACGAGATGGTCCTGGCCGACCACGTCCTCGAGGCGCAGCGGCCTCAGCCGGTCGGCCAGCGGGCGCGCCGGCGGCGCGGCGAGGAGGTCGCCGCCCTGCCGCGTGCCGCTGCCGCGCGCGCCATGCCGCCCGGCCATCAGCGGGCCACGATGGTGGGCAGCACGCGCTCGCCGCGCCGGACCTGCATGCGCCAGGGCAAGGGCGTCGCGATCGCGCGGCGCACGTCGTCGGTGCCGCGCAGCTCGCGATCGCCGAGGCGCAGGAGCACGTCGCCCGGCTGCACCCCGAGGCGATGGGCCGGCGTCTCGCGCACCACCTCGACGACGACGACGCCGCGCGCCTCGAAGTCGAGCATGAGCTCGTCCGCGAGCGCGGGCGACAGGTTGGCGACCACCGCGCCGGAGAGGGGATGGCGGCCGCGCAGCTCGGTCGTGTCGCGCGCCGGCGTCTCCGGCGGCGCGACGAGGGTCGCGGGGACGCGCAACTCCCTGCCCTCGCGCACGAGGCCGATGGAGACCGACTGCCCGACGGCATGGGTTGCGATGCGGAAGCGCAGCGCCTCCATGTCCTGGACCTCGCGCCCCTCCACGGAGAGCAGCACGTCGCCGCGCCTGATGCCCGCGCGCTCGGCGGGGCTTCCCTCGTGGACGTCGCGCACGAGCACGCCGACGGGCCGCGACAGGCCCAGCGCCGACGCGCGCTCCGCGGGCACGCTGTCGCCCTGCGCGCCGAACCACGGCCGCACGAGCTTCTGCCCCGCGCCCGCGCCGGAGACGACGGCGCGCACCATCGTCGACGGGATGGCGAAGCCGATGCCGAGCGATCCGCCACCGCTGTCGCGGTTGTAGATCGCGGTGTTGATGCCGACCAGGCGGCCGTCGATGCCGACCAGCGCGCCGCCGGAATTGCCGGGATTGATGGCCGCGTCGGTCTGGATGAAGAAGCGGTAGTCGGTGATGCCGACCTTCGTGCGCGCCAGCGCCGAGACGATGCCGAGCGTCACGGTCTGGCCGACGCCGAAGGGGTTGCCGATCGCGAGCACGACGTCGCCGACCTCGAGCTCGTCGGAGTCGGCGAAGGCGAGCGCGGGCAGGCGCTCGGGGCCGGCGTCGATCTTCAGCACGGCGAGGTCGGTGCGCTCGTCGGCCCGCAGGACCTTCGCCGTGAACTCCCGCCGGTCGGCGAGGATCACCCTGATCTCGTCGGCGCGCGCGATGACGTGGTTGTTCGTGACCACGATGCCCGAGGCGTCGACGATCACGCCGGAGCCAAGCGAGTTCTGGACCCGCCGCGGCGCCTGGTCGGCGAAGAACTGGCGGAAGCCCGGGTCGGCCATCATCCAGGGAGCGATGTTCCGCCCCGTGTAGATGTTCACCACCGCCGGCGCGGCGCGGCGGACGACGGGAGCGAAGGAAATCTGGATGTCCTGGCGCGACTGCGGGACGACGCGCTGCGGCGTCTGCTGGGCCTGGGCGGCGACGGGCGCCAGCGCTGCCCAGGGCAGGAGCAGCGAGGCCGCGAGGGCCAGGATCAATGCGAGTCCATGCATCGGGCGGGAGTCTGGTGCGACCGCCGCGGCAAATCCACCGCGAAGGCACGTCGCCGGCGAGTCCTCGCGTCCCGGCCCCGAAAAGCGAAGGGCAGGCCCTCGCGGGCCTGCCCCTGCAACGGATCCGGCCTTGCCGTCGTCAGGCGGCGGGAGCGGCCTCGGCCTGCGCGGCCGCCGCGGCGGCGACGCGCTCGCGGTCCGCCTTGCCCTTGGCCTCGACGTCGCGGTCGACGAGCTCGATCACGGCCATCGCCGCCATGTCGCCATGGCGGTTGCCCGCCTTCAGCACGCGGGTATAGCCGCCCTTGCGCTCCGAGTAGCGCGTGGCGAGCGCGCCGAAGAGCTTCTGGGTCAACTCGTTGTCGCGCAGGACCGAGAGCGCCTGGCGACGGGCATGCAGCCCTCCGCGCTTGCCGAGCGTGATGAGGCGCTCGACGAAGGGACGCAGCTCCTTGGCCTTGGGCAGGGTCGTCTTGATCTGCTCGTGCCTGATGAGCGCGGCCGCCATGTTGGCGAAGGTCGCCTTGCGGTGGCTGGTGGTGCGGCCGAGCTTGCGGCCGGCGACGGCATGGCGCATGTCACTTCACTCCGGAATGGGCGTTAGCCTCTCGCGAGCCTCAGTACGGCTCCTCGAGCTTCTTGGCGAGTTCCTCGATGTTCTCGGGCGGCCAGTTCGGGATCTTCATCCCGAGATGCAGGCCCATGTTGCCGAGCACTTCCTTGATCTCGTTCAGCGACTTGCGGCCGAAATTGGGGGTCCGCAGCATCTCGCCCTCGGTCTTCTGGACCAGGTCGCCGATGTAGATGATGTTGTCGTTCTTGAGGCAGTTGGCCGAGCGCACGGAGAGCTCGAGCTCGTCCACCTTCATCAGCAGGTTCTTGTTGATGCCGAGCTCCTGCGTCTCGGCGGCCACCGGCTTCTCGGCCTGGGGCTCCTCGAAGTTGACGAACAGGCGCAGCTGGTCCTGGAGGATGCGCGCGGCGAGCGCGACGGCGTCCTCCGGCGTCACCGCGCCGTTGGTCTCGACCGACATCGACAGCTTGTCGTAGTCGGTGACCTGGCCGACGCGGGTGTTCTCGACCTTGTACGAGACCTTCTTGACCGGGCTGAACAGGGCGTCCACCGGCACGAGGCCGATGGGCGCGTCGGCCGGACGGTTGGCGGTGCCGGGCACGTAGCCCTTGCCGGTCTCGACCGTCATCTCCATCGACAGCTTGGCGCCGTCGTCGAGCGTGCAGATGACGAGGTCGGGGTTCATGACCTCGATGTCATGGCCGGTCTCGATCTGGCGGGCGGTGACCTCGCCAGGGCCGACGGCCTTGAGGTAGATGCGCTTGGGGCCCTCGCCATGCATGCGCAGGCCGATCGCCTTGACGTTCAGGACCATGTCCGTCACGTCCTCGCGGACGCCGGCGACGGAAGAGAACTCGTGCAGCACGCCGTCGATCTTGATCGACGTGATCGCGGCACCCTGGAGCGACGACAGGAGCACGCGGCGCAGCGCGTTGCCGAGGGTCAGCCCGAAGCCACGCTCCAGCGGCTCGGCGACGATCGTCGCAGCGCGCTTGGGATCCTCGCCCGGCTGGATGTCCAGCTTGCTGGGCTTGATCAGCTCTTTCCAATTCTTCTGGATCACGTGTGCCTGTCCTTCGTTTCCGGGACGAGGGAGCGGCGAACCGCGCCCCGCATCCAGTCCTCTTTGCGTCCGGCCGCGCGGCCTCGCGGCGCGCGCGGCGTCGTGCCTACGCCTCGATCAGACGCGGCGCCGCTTGGGCGGGCGGCAACCGTTGTGCGGGATCGGCGTCACGTCGCGGATCGACGTGATGAGGAAGCCGACGGACTGCAGGGCGCGAAGCGCGGACTCGCGACCCGAGCCCGGGCCCTTGACCTCGACCTCGAGGGTGCGCACGCCGTGCTCCATCGCCTTGCGGCCCGCGTCCTCGGCCGCCATCTGCGCGGCGAAGGGGGTCGACTTGCGGCTGCCCTTGAAGCCCTGCAGGCCCGAGGACGACCAGGAGATCGTGTTCCCCTGCGCGTCCGTGATCGTGATCATGGTGTTGTTGAAGCTGGCGTTCACGTGCGCGACGCCCGACGAGATGTTCTTGCGCTCGCGCCGCCGGGGGCGCGCCGCGGCGCCGCCCGCTGCCTTCTTCTGGTCCGCCATGTCCGTTCCTTCGCTTCTCTAGAGTGCCGACGGCGTCGCGCTCACTTGCGCGTCGCGATCTTCTTGCCGGCGATGGGACGCGCCTTGCCCTTGCGGGTGCGGGCGTTGGTATGCGTGCGCTGGCCGCGGACCGGCAGGCCCTTGCGGTGGCGCAGGCCGCGATAGGACGCCATGTCCATCAGGCGCTTGATGTTCATCGCGATCTCGCGACGCAGGTCGCCCTCGACCTGGTAGTCGCGGTCGATGATCTCGCGGATGCGCAGGATCTCGTCGTCGGAGAGCTGGTTCACCCGCTTCTCGGCCGGGATCCCGGCCTGCTCGCAGATGACGACCGCATTGGCCGGACCGATCCCGTAGATGTAGCGGAGCGCGATCAACACGCGCTTGTTCGTCGGAATGTTGACGCCAGCGATACGCGCCACGTTCGCTCTCCCTTTTCTCGAGTCGGCTCAGTTCGAAAGGACCGCGCAACCGCCTTGGGACGGATGCGCAAACGAAAACGCCCGGCGCGCCTTGGCGGCGCCGGGACCGAAATTGAGGCAAGCCTTGTACAGGCGTACCCCGGGCGAGTCAATCCTGGCCAGCCGAGTCTCGCGGGCGATCATCGGGATCCTCCTGCAGGCCTGGGGCCCAGGATCGCGGAAAGGGCCGCGGTGACATGGTCGATGTCGGCCATGCCGTCGACCCCGCGAAGGGTCCCGCGCGCCTTGTAGTAGGGCAGGATCGGGGCCGTCTTGGCGTAGTACTCGGCGAGGCGCTTGCGCACCGTCTCGGCGTTGTCGTCCGCCCGGCGGAGGAAATCCGTTCCGCCGCACGCGTCGCAGACGCCGGCCCTGGCCGGGACCTGGAAGCGGTCGTGGTAGCCGGCCCCGCACTTGCGGCAGCTATAGCGGCCCGAGATGCGCTCCACGAGCGCGGCATCGTCGACCTTGAGCTCGATCACGTGGTCGAGGCGCATGCCCCTGCCCGCGAGGAGCGCGTCGAGCGCCTCGGCCTGCGGCACGGTCCGCGGGAAGCCATCGAGGATCGCGCCCTGGCTTGCGTCAGGCTGGGACAGCCGCTCCGAGATCATGGCGATCAGGATCTCGTCGTCGACGAGCTTGCCCGCCTCCATCACGGCCTTGGCGCGCAACCCGGTCGGAGTGCCCGCGGCGACGGCGGCGCGCAGCATGTCGCCGGTGGAGAGCTGCACCATGCCATAGGCGGACTCGAGGCGCTTGGCCTGCGTGCCCTTGCCGGCGCCCGGCGGCCCCAGGAGGACGATGTTGATCGCCATGCGCTCAGCCTCCCTTGCGGCCCATCAGGCGGTCGAGCAGGGAGGCCTTGCCCTCGCCTCCGCGCTGGGCCAGGCGCGCCGCGGCGCCGTCGCGCCCCGGCTTGAGCTTCGACTTCTTGATGAGCCCCTCGTACTGGTGCGCGATCAGGTGCGAATGCACCTGCGCGACCGTGTCCATGGTGACGCTGACGACGATGAGCAGGGACGTGCCGCCGAAGTAGAAGGGCACCGCGTATTGCGAGATCAGGATCTCAGGAAGCACGCAGATGATCGAGAGATACGCCGCGCCGATGACCGTCAGGCGCGTGAGCACGTAGTCGAAATGGTCGGCGGTGCTCTTGCCCGGGCGGATGCCGGGGACGAAGCCGCCATGCTTCTTCAGGTTGTCGGCGGTCTCCACGGGATTGAAGACGACGGCCGTGTAGAAGAACGCGAAGAAGACGATCAGCGCGACGTAGAGGAGGATGTAGAGCGGCTGGCCATGCGCGAGATGCGTCGTGATCGCCTGGAGCCAGCCCGGCGCTTCCGTGCCCGAGCTGAAGTTGGCGAAGGTCAGCGGCAGGAGGAGCAGCGAGCTGGCGAAGATCGGGGGGATCACGCCCGACGTGTTGATCTTCAGCGGCAGGTGCGAGGACTGACCGCCATACATCTTGTTGCCGACCTGGCGCTTCGGATACTGCACGAGGATGCGGCGCTGGGCACGCTCGAGGAAAACGATCGCCGCGATCACGGCGACCGCGATCACGAGCATCAGGATGATGAAGATCGTCGACAGCGCGCCGGTGCGGCCGAGCTCGAGCAGGGCGGCGAGCGCCGAGGGCAGGTTCGCCACGATGCCCGCGAAGATGATCAGCGACGTGCCGTTGCCGACGCCACGCGCGGTGATCTGCTCGCCGAGCCACATCAGGAACATCGTGCCGCCGGTCAGCGTCACCACGGTCGTCAGCTGGAAGAGCAGCGGGTTGATGAGGACGAGCGCGCCCGACTGGCCGCTCGATCCCTGCAGCCCGATCGCGATCCCGTAGCTCTGGAAGACCGCGAGGACCAGGGTCAGGTAGCGCGTGTACTGGTTGAGCTTCTGGCGCCCCGCGGCGCCTTCCTTCTTGAGCGCCTCGAGGGTGGGCGCGACCGCGGTCATCAGCTGGATGATGATGGCCGCGGAGATGTACGGCATGATGTTGAGCGCGAAGAGGGTCATGCGGCTCAGCGCGCCGCCCGCGAGCATGTCGAACATGCCGAGGATGCCGCCGCGCTGGGCGTTGAAGATCTCCTCGAGGACCTGCGGGTCTATGCCCGGGATCGGGATGTAGCTCCCGATCCGGTAGACGACCAGCGCGCCGAGCGTGAACCAGAGGCGCTTCTTGAGGTCCGTCGCCTTGGCGAACGCACCCCAGCCGAATCCGCCCGCCAGTTGCTCGGCCGCCGATGCCATGCCCCTTTGCCCCGCCGCTTCCCGCTACGCGATCCGGCTCTCAGGCCTTCGCCTCGGCGGCGGCCTTGCCGCCACCCGAGGCCTTCGCGCGCGCCGCGATCTTCTTCGCGCGCTTCTCGCGACGCTCGGCATTGGCCTTCACCGCGCCCTCGCGCTCGAGCGAGAGGATGGTGACCGTGCCGCCGGCCTTCTCGACCGCGGCGATCGCGGCCTTGGAGGCGCCGACGACCGAGATCGAGATCTTCTGCGCGAAGCCGTCGGCACCGTTGCCGAGCAGGCGCACGCCGTCGAGGCTGCGACGCAGGATGCCGGAGGCCACCAGCGAGGCGGCGTCGATCGCGGCGCCGGCCTGGAGCTTGCCGGCGGCGATCGCCTTCGCGATCTGGTCGAGGTTGACCTCAGCGAAGTCGAGCTGGAAGGCGGTGTTGCGGAAGCCGCGCTTGGGCATGCGGCGATAGAGCGGCGTCTGGCCACCCTCGAAGCCGTTGAGCGAGACGCCCGAACGCGCCGTCTGGCCCTTGCCGCCGCGGCCCGAGGTCTTGCCGACGCCCGAGCCGATGCCGCGGCCGACGCGGAGCCGGCGGGTGCGCGAGCCGTGCTTGTCGCGGATTTCGTTGAGCTTCATGGCTCGTTCCCTTCGTCGCGAAGCGTTGCCGGGGACGCCTGGGTCAGGCGCCTTCCTCGACCCGCAGGAGATGGTGCACGCGCGCGATCATGCCGCGCACCGCGGGGGTGTCCTCCAGCACGCGCTGGCGGTTCAGCTTGTTCAGGCCCAGGCCGATCAGCGTCGCGCGCTGGTACGCGCGGCGCGCGATCGGGCTGCCGACCTGGGTCACCTTGATCGTCTTCTTCTTGTCGCCAGCCATCGTGCTCACTCCCGGGTCGCGTCTGCGCCTTCGCGGCGCCCGACGATGTCGGCGACCTTCTTGCCGCGCTTGGCGGCGACGACGCGCGGGTTCTGCATCTCGGTCAGAGCCACGAAGGTAGCCTTGATCATGTTGTGCGGGTTCGACGAGCCCACCGACTTGGCCACCACGTCATGCAGCCCGATGGTCTCGAAGACGGCGCGCATCGGGCCGCCCGCGATGATCCCGGTGCCGGGCTTCGCCGGGCGCAGCACGACCTTGCCGGAGCCGAAATGGCCATGGACGTCGTGGTGCAGGGTCCTGCCCTCGCGCAGCGGGATGCGGATCATCGCGCGCTTCGCCTGGTCGGTGGCCTTGCGGATCGCCTCGGGCACCTCGCGTGCCTTGCCCGTGCCGTAGCCCGAGCGGCCCTTGCCGTCGCCCACGACGACGATCGCCGCGAAGCCGAAGCGCCGGCCGCCCTTCACGACCTTGGCGACGCGGTTGATCGCGACGAGCTTCTCGATCAGCTCGCTCTGCTCGCGGTCGTCGCGGGACCCACCGCCCTCGCGCTGCCCGCGGCGCCGGGACTCGCCGCCTTCGCCTGGCGTCCTTGCCATCAGTATTCTCCTCGATAACTCAGAACGACAGCCCGCCTTCGCGGGCTGCATCGGCGAGCGCCTTGACGCGGCCGTGGAACATGTAGCCGCCGCGGTCGAAGACGACTTCCTTGACGCCGGCGGCGATGGCGCGCTCGGCGATCAGCACGCCGACGGCCTTCGCGGCGCCGACATCCGCGCCGGTCTTCAGCGACTTGCCGAGCCCCTCCTCCTTCGTGGAGGCGGAAGCGAGCGTGCGGCCCGTCGCGTCGTCGATCACCTGGGCATAGATGTGCCTGGAGGACCTGAACACGGAAAGCCTTGGCCTGCCGCCCGCATTGGTGCGGAGCTTGAGGCGGACGCGCCGCTTGCGGCGCTCGAACATCTGGTGCGATTTATCCGACATGGCTGGCCCTTACTTCTTCTTGCCTTCCTTGCGGCGGACGCGCTCGTCCGTGAAGCGGATCCCCTTGCCCTGGTAGGGCTCCGGCTTCTTGTAGGCGCGGATCTCGGCCGCGACCTGCCCGACGAGGCGCTTGTCGGAACCAGTGATCTCGAGCGCGTTCTGCTTGTCGCCGCCGACCTTGACGGCGATGCCCTCGGGGATCGCGTACTTGACCTCGTGGCTGAAGCCCAGCTGGAGGCTGAGCACCTTGCCCTCGAGCGCCGCACGGAAGCCGGTGCCCTCGATCGCGAGGTTGCGGGTGAAGCCCCTCGAGACGCCCGACACCATGTTGGCGACCAGCGCGCGCGACGTGCCCCAGAGGGCCCTGGCGCGCTTGCTCTGGGCGCGCGTGGCGAGGACCAGCTTGCCGGCGTCGAGCTTCGCCTCGATGTCCTGGTGCAACTGGAGCACCTGGGAACCGAGCTTGCCCTTCACCGTCAGCTTCTGGCCCGCCACCTGGACCTCGACGCCCTGCGGCACCGGGACCGGCTGGCGACCGATACGAGACATGTGTGCTCTCCTTTCCTGCCGGTCAGAAGACCTGGCAGATGATTTCGCCGCCGACGTTCTGCGCGCGCGCCTCGGAATCCGACATGACGCCGCGCGGGGTCGACAGGATCGCGATGCCGAGGCCGCCATAGACCTTCGGCAGGTCCTTGATGCCCGAGTAGACGCGGCGGCCGGGCTTGGACACGCGGCTGATCTCGCGGATCACCGGCGCGCCCTCGTGGTACTTCAGCTCGACGGTGAACTCCGAGATGCCGTCGCGCTTCTCGGCCGAGTAGTAGCCGCGGATGTAGCCCTCGCGCTTGAGGACCTCCAGCACGCCACCGCGCAGCTTCGACGCCGGCACCACGCAGGTGCCCTGGCGGGCCGATTGCGCGTTCCGGATGCGCGTCAGCATGTCTCCGAGGGTATCGCTCATCGCCATGTCCGGACTCTCCTCACCAGCTCGCCTTGACCATGCCGGGGATCTGGCCCGTGAGGGCCAGGTCCCGGAGGGCCATGCGGCAGAGCTTGAACTTCCTGTAGTTGCCGCGCGAACGGCCGGTCAGCTCGCAGCGCAGCCGGACGCGGACGCGCGACGAGTTGCGCGGAAGCTCGGCGAGCTTCTGCGCGGCCTCGAAGCGCTGTTCCATGTCCAGCGCGCGGTCGCCCGCGATGGCCTTGAGCTTCGCGCGCTTGGCGCCGAAACGCTTGGCCATGCGCTCGCGGCGCTTGTTCTTCTCGATGGAGCTCTTCTTGGCCATCGGATCCTGTCCTCGCGGCTCGAGACGTCAGTTGATGAAGGGCATTTCGAAGGCCTTGAGGAGGGCCTTTGCCTCCTGGTCGGACTTCGCGGTCGTGCAGATGATGATGTCCATCCCGCGGACGCTATCGATCTTGTCGTAGTCGATCTCGGGGAACACGATCTGCTCCTTGATGCCGAGCGCGTAGTTGCCGCGCCCGTCGAAGCTCTTGCCCGACACGCCGCGGAAGTCGCGCACGCGCGGCAGGGCGATGGTGATCAGGCGGTCGAGGAACTCGTACATGCGCGCGCCGCGGAGGGTGACCTTGCACCCGATCGGCAGGCCACGGCGCAGCTTGAAGTTCGCGATCGCCTTCTTGGACTTGATGACGAGCGGCTTCTGGCCGGTGATCGCCGTCAGGTCGCCGATGGCGGCCTCCATCTTCTTGATGTCGTTGACGGTGTCGCCGACGCCCATGTTCACCACGATCTTCTCGAGGCGGGGCACCTGCATGTCGCTCGTGTATCCGAACTCCTTCTTGAGGCTCGGACGGATCTTGCCCTGGTAGGCTTCCTGGAGGCGGGTTGCCATGGTGATCACCGATCGATGAGTTCGCCGGACCGCTTGGCGAAGCGGACCTTCTTGCCGTCCACGACGCGGAACCCGACGCGGGTCGGCTTGTTGTCCTTGGGATCGAGATGGGCGACGTTCGACGCGGAGAGCGCCAGCTCCTTCTCGACGATGCCGCCGGGCTGCCCGGGCCGGCCGCGCGTGTGGCGCTTGGCGACGTTAACGCCCTGCACCACCACGCGACCTTCCTTCGGCATGACCTTCAGCACCTTGCCGCTCTTGCCCTTGTCGCGGCCCGTGAGGACCACGACGGTGTCATCCTTGCGGATCTTCAGCATCGCTTCACCCGAACTCAGAGAACTTCCGGCGCCAGGCTGATGATCTTCATGTAGCCCCTGGAGCGCAGCTCGCGCGTCACGGGCCCGAAGATACGCGTGCCGATCGGCTCGCCTTCCTTGTCGATCAGCACGGCGGCGTTGCGGTCGAAGCGGATCGCGCTGCCGTCGCCGCGGCGCAGCTCCTTCGAGGTGCGGACGATGACGGCCTTGTGGACGTCGCCCTTCTTCACCTTGCCGCGCGGGATCGCCTCCTTGATGGAGACGACGATGATGTCGCCGATCGAGGCGGTGCGGCGCTTGGCGCCACCCAGCACCTTGATGCACTGGACCCGACGGGCGCCGGAATTGTCGGCGACCTCGAGGTTTGAACGCATCTGGATCATTGGAAGTGTCCCCCGATCAGGCCGTGGCGGCTTCGTCCGTCACGACTTCCCAGCGCTTGCGCTTGGAGATCGGACGGCACTCCCGGATCTTCACGTTCTGCCCGGTCTTCACCTGGTTGGACTCGTCGTGCGCGAGGTACTTCTTCGTGCGCACGATGAACTTCTTGTAGACGGGGTGCATGAAGCGGCGCTCGACGAGGACCGTCACGGTCTTCTCGTTCACGTCGCTGGTCACGACACCCTGGAGCACGCGGCGAGGCATCTGGTCTTCCTCCGGCTTCAGGCCGACTGGCGCTGGCGCTCGGCCAGCACGGTCATGATCTTGGCGATGTCGCGGCGCACCACGCGGATGCGCGCCACGTTCTCGAGTTGCCCGCTCGCGCGCTGGAAGCGCAGGTTGAACTGCTCCTTGCGCAGCGAGGAGAGCTCGTCCTTGAGCTGGTCGGCGGTCTTGCCGCGGATGTCGGCGATCTTCATCGCGCTCACTCCTCGCC
The DNA here is from genome assembly GCA_041178225.1 of Pseudomonadota bacterium. Lineage (GTDB taxonomy): Bacteria > Pseudomonadota > Alphaproteobacteria > CACIAM-22H2 > CACIAM-22H2 > CAIOSQ01. The sequence continues at coordinate 19,445 of JBEGVV010000074.1, forward strand.
CATGCGGGTCACGACGCGGGTACGGATCGAAAGCTTGGCCGCCGCGAGGGTGAAGGCCTCGTGGGCGACCTGCTTCGACACGCCGTCGATCTCGAACAGGATGCGGCCCGGCTTGACGCGGCACACCCAGAGTTCCGGCGTCCCCTTGCCCGAGCCCATGCGGACCTCGGCGGGCTTCTTCGACACCGGCACGTCCGGGAAGACGCGGATCCAGACGCGCCCGACGCGCTTGAGGTGGCGCGTGATCGTGCGGCGCGCCGCCTCGATCTCGCGCGCGGTGATCCGGTTCGGCTCGAGGGCCTTGAGGCCGAAGGCCCCGAAGTTGAGCTGCGTGCCGCCCTTGGCAAGGCCGTGGATGCGGCCCTTGAATGCCTTGCGGTGCTTCGTGCGTGCTGGCTGGAGCATCGTGGTCTATCCCCGGAAACTGTCTTCAGCGCGCCGGCTGCTGTTCCTGCGCGCGCTTGTCCACGGCCATCGGGTCGTGGGCGAGGATCTCGCCCCTGAAGACCCAGACCTTGACGCCGCAGGTGCCGTAGGTGGTCTTCGCCGTGGCCGTGCCGAAGTCGATGTCGGCGCGAAGCGTATGCAGGGGCACGCGCCCCTCGCGATACCACTCCAGGCGGGCGATCTCGGCGCCGCCAAGGCGGCCCGAGCAGTTGATGCGGATGCCGAGCGCGCCGAGGCGCATCGCCGACTGCACCGCGCGCTTCATGGCGCGACGGAAGGCGACGCGGCGCTCGAGCTGGTCGGCGATGTTCTGCGCGACCAGGCGCGCGTCGATCTCCGGCTTGCGGATCTCGACGATGTTGAGCGCGACGTCCTTGCTGCCGGTCATGCGGGCGAGGTCGGAGCGCAGCTTCTCGATGTCCGCGCCCTTCTTGCCGATGACGACGCCGGGACGCGCGGAGTGCAGCGTGATCCGCGCCTTCTTCGCAGGGCGCTCGATGACCACGCGGGCGATGCCGGCCTGCGCGAGGCGCTCGGTCAGGTACTTCTTCAGCGCGAGGTCGTCGTGCAGGAGCTTCGCGTAGTCCTTGTCGGCGTACCAGCGCGAGTCCCAGGTGCGGTTGATCCCGAGGCGCAGGCCGATCGGGTTGATTTTCTGACCCATCAGCGGGACTCCTTGGCGGGCTCGTCCGCGGTCTCGCGCACGACGACGGTGATGTGGCTGAACGACTTGACGACCGGAGCGGAGCGGCCGCGGCCGCGCGGGTGGAACCGGCGCATCACCATGGACTTGCCCACGTGGGCCTCGGACACGACAAGGCGGTCGACGTCGAGCTGGTGGTTGTTCTCGGCGTTCGCGATCGCCGCCTGCAGGACCTTCTTCACGGTCTGCGCGATCCGGCGCTTCGAGAAGGTCAGCTCGGCCAGCGCGGCCGAGGCCTTCTTGCCGCGAATGAGACCGGCGACGAGGTTCAGCTTGCGCGGCGAGGTCCGGATGGTCCGGCCGACGGCCTGGACCTCGTTCTCCGGCAGCGCGCGGGGACGAGCTTGCTTGCCCATGGGATCAGCCCTTCTTGGCGGTCTTGTCGCCGCCCACGGCCGTGTGGCCGTGGAAGCTGCGGGTCGGCGCGAACTCGCCGAACTTGTGGCCGACCATGTTCTCGTTCACCAGCACGGGCAGGTGCTTGTGGCCGTTGTACACGCCGAAGGTCAGGCCGATGAACTGCGGCACGATCGTCGAGCGACGCGACCAGATCTTGATGATCTCGTTGCGGCCGCCGGCGCGGACCTTCTCTGCCTTCTTGAGCAGGTATCCGTCGACGAACGGACCCTTCCATACGGAGCGACCCATGGTGGTCCCCTTACTTCGCGTTGCGGCGGCGAACGATCAGGTGATCGGTCCGCTTGTTCTTGCGGGTCTTGTAGCCCTTGGTCGGCGTGCCCCAGGGGCTGACCGGGTGGCGGCCACCCTTGGTGCGGCCTTCGCCGCCGCCATGCGGGTGGTCGACCGGGTTCATCGCGATGCCGCGCACGGTCGGGCGGATGCCCTTCCAGCGCGTGCGGCCGGCCTTGCCGATGTTCTGGTTGGCGTGGTCCGGGTTCGACACCGCGCCGATCGTAGCAAGGCAGTCGGCCATCACGCGGCGCGTCTCGCCCGAGGACAGGCGCAGCAGGGCGAAGCCCTGGTCCTTGCCCACCAGCTGGACATAGGTGCCGGCGGAACGCGCGAGCTGGCCGCCCTTGCCGGGCTTGAGCTCGACGTTGTGGATGATCGTGCCGACCGGGATGTTGCGGATCGGCAGGGCGTTGCCCGGCTTGATGTCCGCGCGATCGCCCGCCATCACCTTGTCGCCGACCGCGAGGCGCTGCGGCGCGAGGATGTACGCGTGCTCGCCATCCGAGTACTTCACGAGCGCGAGCCACGCGGTGCGGTTCGGGTCGTATTCGAGCCGCTCGACCACGCCCTCGACGTCGAACTTGCGGCGCTTGAAGTCGACGATGCGGTAGAGCTTCTTGTGCCCGCCGCCCTTGTGGCGCACCGTGATGTGGCCATGCGCGTTGCGACCGCCGCTCGAGGACTTGCCCTCGACCAGGGACTTGATCGGACGCCCCTTCCAGAGCTCGGAGCGGTCGACGAGGACCAGCTCGCGGGAGCTCGGCGTGACGGGCTTGAACGTCTTGAGTGCCATTGTTCGCAAGCCTCCGTCAGATGCCGGTGGTCACGTCGATGGTGGAGCCCTCGGCAAGGCTCACGATGGCCTTCTTCCAGTCCGAGCGGCGACCCGCGATGCCACGGAAACGCTTGGTCTTGCCCTTCACCACCACGGTGTTGACGGCCTTGACCTTCACGTTGAACAGCTGCTCGACCGCGGCCTTGATCTCGGGCTTGGTCGCGTCGGGGGCGACGCGGAAGCTGACCTGGTTGTACTGGGAACCCATCGTCGCCTTCTCGGTGATGTGGGGCGCCAGCAGCACGCCGTAGAGCCTCTCCCGGGGGAGTGCCTTCTTCTTCGCGCTCATTTCAGGCGAGCCTCCAGCTTCTCGACCGCGGCGCGCGTCAGGACGAGCACGTCGCGGCGAAGGATGTCGTAGACGTTGGCGCCCTGCTGGGGAAGCACGTCGATCCCCGGCAGGTTGCGCGCGGCCTTCGCGAAGTTCTCGTCGACCGCCTCGCCATCGATGATGAGCGCGTTGCCGAGGCCAAGCGCCTTGAACCGGACGGCGACCTCCTTCGTCTTCGCGGAGCCCAGGGCAGCCTTGTCCAGAACGACGAGCTTGCCCTCGGCGAGCTTGCTCGACAGCGCGGTCCTGAGCCCGAGGGCACGGACCTTCTTCGGCAGGTCGAAGGCGTGGCTGCGCGGCGTCGGCCCGAAGATCACGGCACCCTTGCGCCACTGCGGGCTGCGGGTCGAGCCGTGGCGGGACGTGCCGCCGCCCTTCTGCGGGCGCGGCTTGCGCCCGCCGCCGGAGATCTCGCCGATCTCCTTCGTGTCGTGGGTACCCTGCTGGCGGCGCGCCAGCTGCCAGCGCACGACGCGCGCAAGCAGGTCTGCGCGTGCCGGCAGGCCGAACACCGTCTCGGCGAGATCGATCTCGCCGGCGGCGCTGTTGTCGAGAGTCTTGACCGCGACTTTCATCGTCGTTCCCCGCTTCAGGCCGCAGCCTGCTTGAGGCCCGCCGGAAGCGGCGCCTCCTTCGGCAGCTTGCGCTTGACGGCGTCGGTGATCTCCACCCAGCCCCCCTCGGGGCCCGGGACGGAGCCGCACACCATGATCAGCCCCTTGTCGGCGTCGGTCGCGACGACCTTGAGGTTCTGGGTGGTCACGCGATCGACGCCCCAGTGGCCCGCCATCTTCTTGTTCTTGAAGGTACGGCCGGGATCCTGGCGCCCGCCGGTCGAGCCGTGCGAGCGGTGGCTGACCGACACGCCATGCGACGCCTCGAGGCCACGGAAGTTCCAGCGGCGCATCGGGCCCATGAAGCCCTTGCCGATGGAGACGCCGGCGACGTCGACGAACTGCCCCGCGACGTAGTGGCTGGCGGCGAGCTCGGAACCGACCGGAAGAACGGCATCGTCGCTGACGCGGAACTCGACGAGGTGCTTCTTCGGCTCGACCTTCGCCTTGGCGTAGTGGCCGCGGACGGGCTTGGTCACGTTCTTGACCTTCGCCTTGCCTGCGCCGAGCTGGAGCGCCACGTAGCCGTCCTTGTCCGTGGTGCGGACGGCGACGACCTGGCACTGCTCGAGCTGGAGCACGGTGACGGGCAGGTGGCTGCCGTCCTCGGCGAAGAGGCGCGTCATGCCGAGCTTGCGCGCGATGAGACCGGTGCGCTTGGCCATGGTGCGATCCTCAGAGCTTGATCTCGACGTCCACGCCGGCAGCGAGGTCGAGCTTCATCAGCGCGTCCACGGTCTGCGGCGTCGGGTCGACGATGTCGAGAAGGCGGCGATGGGTCCGGATCTCGAACTGCTCGCGGCTCTTCTTGTCGATATGCGGGCTGCGGTTCACGGTGAAGCGCTCGATCCGCGTGGGAAGCGGGATCGGGCCGCGGACCTGGGCACCTGTGCGCTTGGCCGTGTTGACGATCTCGCTCGTCGACTGGTCCAGCACGCGGTGGTCGAAGGCCTTGAGCCTGATGCGGATGTTCTGATTGACCATCACATTCTCTCCGCCGCCCGGTCCGGGTGGCGCCGCGTCGCGGCACCGCCCGGCAGGGCGACAATGACCGTTACTCGATGATCTTCGCGACGACGCCGGCGCCGACGGTGCGGCCGCCCTCGCGGATGGCGAAGCGCAGGCCCTCGTCCATCGCGATCGGCGCGATCAGGTGCACCTCCATCGCGATGTTGTC
>JBEGVV010000075.1:0-31201 GCA_041178225.1 Pseudomonadota bacterium
ATGCTGGCTGTAGTGGCGCCCCAACAGGGACCCATGCCCTCGGGATTTACCCCAAGGGCGCAAGGGTTGGGCGCAGCTGGCACGCCTGGCGCCCCCCCACCTCCATGCAAATGCGCAACCCGTGCAACTGTGCGTAGGGAACCCCTGCGCTATTGCGCCAACTCAGGACGAGGCGGGCACATCCCTCAGGATGTTCCGTCAGTTGCGCAGCTGCGCCAGTGGCCTCGCGAGCAAGGCCGCCAGGAACTGGCGCTCGGTCGCCGCGGAGCGCTTCGCCGGGGTGACGCTTGCCTCGTAGCGACGCAGGAGATCGGACAGCCGGAGCTTCGCCAGCTGCGTGGGATCGGCCTGGAGGAAGCGGCGATCCGCCTCGGCCTCGGCCTCGCGTGCCCATCGTTCAGCATCGGCGCGCAGAAGGAAGGAGCGGCTCGCCCTGTAGCCGTTGCTCCTGCGGACCTGCACCTGCCAGCGCAGGCCGCGCTTGCGTATCGTAGCCATGGAGGAACCTCGCTGTGACACGGTTGTGACAGCGCTGATCCGCAGGGTCGTCTGGAGCTAGCCGGGGCCGGCCAAGTGCTTGAAAACACTGGAGCCGGATTGGTGGAGCTGAACGGGATCGAACCGTCGACCTCCTCATTGCGAACGAGGCGCTCTCCCAGCTGAGCTACAGCCCCACCGGTCCGGAAGAGGCGCGGATCATAGGCGCGGGCCTTGGCGTGTCAAGCGTCGCGCGGGAGCGGCGCGACGCGCTGGCGCAGGCGAAAAACCTCGGCCGGACAGTGGCTTGGCGCGGCGCGGCCGGTTCGTGTAGCGTCAGCGACGCGGGGCCTCGACCCGCCGGGCCGCCATCGCGGGCCGCGGCGCGCGCCCCTTCGCCCCCGCCATTTCCGAGGCGCCGTCCATGAACGCCATCGTCCGCCTGATCGACACGGTCGTCACGCTCTACATCTGGCTGCTGATCGCGCAGGCGATCCTGTCCTGGCTGATCGCCTTCAACGTCATCAACGCCTACAACCAGTTCGTCCGCGGCGCCGCGGAGTTCCTCTGGCGCATCACCGAGCCGGCGCTGCGCCCCATCCGCCGCGTCGTGCCGTCGATCGGCGGCGTCGACGTCTCGCCGATCGTGCTGATCCTCGTCCTCTATTTCCTGCGCGACCTCTTCCGCTACGACATCCTGCCGGCGCTGTCGTGAGCGCGGCCTCGCCGCTGGCGCCCGATCCGTCGGGGGACGGCGCGACGCTCGCCGTGCGCCTCGTGCCGCGCGGCGGGCGCGACGCGCTCGATGGCGTGGAGACCGATGCCGCCGGCCGCGCGCTGCTGCGCGCGCGGGTCAGCGCCCCGCCAGCCGATGGCGAGGCCAACGCCGCGCTGCTCGCGCTGCTGGCCAGGGCGCTGGGCCTGCCGCGCCGCGCGCTGGCGCTCGAGGCCGGCGCCACGCAGCGCACGAAGCGCATCCGCATATCGGCCGACGCGCGCATGGTAGCCGCGCGGCTTGACGCAGTCCTGGGAGGGGCGAGATGAGCGCGAGGATCATCGACGGGAAATCGATCGCGGCGGCGCTGCGCGCGCGCATAGGCGCGGAGGTCGCGCGGCTGCCCGCGCCACCCGGCCTCGCGGTCGTGCTGGTCGGCGAGGACCCGGCGAGCGCGGTCTACGTGCGCAACAAGGGCACGGCGACGCGCGAGGCGGGCATGCGCTCGATCGAGCACAGGCTGCCCGCCGACGCGAGCCAGGCGGCGCTGCTGGCGCTGGTGGCGCAACTCAACGCCGACCCCGAGGTCGACGGGATCCTCGTCCAGCTGCCCCTGCCCCGGCATGTCGACGCGCAGGCGGTGATCGCCGCGATCGACCCGGCCAAGGACGTCGACGGGTTCCATGTCGTCAACGCGGGGCTGCTGGCGACGGGGGGCGATGCGCTGGTGCCCTGCACGCCGCGCGGCTGCATGGTCCTGCTGCGCGAGTCCGGCACCCGGCTCGCCGGCGCCGAGGCGGTCGTGATCGGCCGCTCGAACATCGTCGGCAAGCCGGTGGCGCAACTGCTGCTCGCCGCCGACTGCACCGTCACGCTCGCGCATTCGCGCAGCCAAGACCTGCCCGCGATCTGCCGGCGCGCGGACATCGTCGTCGCCGCGGTCGGCAGGCCCGAGATGGTGCGCGGCGGCTGGATCAGGCCCGGCGCCACCGTGATCGACGTCGGCATCAACCGCATCGGCACCGCCGATGGCCGGCACAGGCTCGTGGGCGACGTCGCCTTCGAGGAGGCGGCCGAGGTCGCCGGCGCGATCACGCCGGTGCCTGGCGGCGTCGGGCCGATGACGATCGCCTGCCTGCTGGAGAACACGCTGGCCGCCGCGCGGCGGCGGCGCGGCTGGAAGGAGTGAGCATGGAGTTCGACGTCGCCCTCGCCGACATCGAGGCCGCGCGCGCGCGCGTCGCCGGCCAGGTGCGCGCCACGCCGACCTGGCGCAGCGAGGCGCTGTCCCGTCGCCTCGACGCGGAGGTGTTCCTCAAGCTCGAATGCCTCCAGCTCGGCGGCTCGTTCAAGATGCGCGGCGTGCTCAACAAGCTCGCGACGATGGACGAGGCCGCCCGCGCGCGCGGCATCGTCACCGTCTCCGGCGGCAACCACGCGATCGCGACCGCTGAGGCCGCGCGCGCCACCGGGACGCGCGCGCTGGTGACGATGCCCAGCGTGACGCCCGCCTACAACGTGGAGCGCACGCGCGCCGCGGGCGCGGAGGTGGAGCTCTGCGAGAGCGCCGCCATCGCCTTCGTGCGCGCCCAGGAGCTGGGCCGCGCAGGCATGACCTTCGTGCATCCCTACGACGACCCGGCGGTGATCGCGGGCCACGGCACGCTCGGGCTCGAGCTCGCCGAGGCGGTGCCCGGCATGACCGACGTCTTCGTGAGCATCGGCGGCGGCGGCTTCATGTCCGGCGTCGCGGCCGCGGTGAAGGGCAGGCTGCCGGCCGCGCGCATGCACGGCGTCGAGACGCAGGGCGCGGAGACGATGACGCGCGCGCTCGCGGCGGGCCGCCCCGAGACGATCGCGCCGAGCTCGATCGCGCGCACGCTTGGCGCGCCCTTCGCGACCGAGCGCACGATGGCCGCCGCGCGCCGCTTCCTCGAGGGGATCGAGGTCGTGCCCGACGCCGAGGCGGTCGCGGAGCTCGACGCGCTGGTGGCCGACGAGCATGTCTGGTGCGAGCCCGCGGCGTCCTGCACCGTCGCCGCCGCGCTGCGCCTGCGCGCGCGGCTCGGGGCGCGGCCGCGCATCGTGCTCGTGCTCTGCGGCAGCAACGTCGCCTTCGACGACGTCGCGCGCTGGCGCGTGCAGTTCGGCCTCGCCGCCGCGGGCTGAGGGGCCGGGACGCCTCGACGGCGCCTAGCCCTGCGACAGGTAGTCGTAGGCGGAGAGGACGTGGCTGCGCACGACGTGCAGGAAGTCGTCGATCGACACGTGCTCGTCGAACGACCCCATGCCCGCGGGCGGCGGACCGTAGACATAGGCGGGGATCCCGCGATAGCGCCACAGCCGCGCGTCGGTGCCGCCGAGGCTGACGATCGGCTTCGGCTTGAAGCCGCGCAGATGCTGCACGTTGTCCTGCAGGTGCCCCACCATCTCCGAGAAGGGACTGCAGGACGAGGGCGGCTGGAAGTTGATGACCTCCATCGTGACCTGAGGGTGGCGCGCGAGCACCTTCTCGACCTCGGCCATCACGGTGGGCAGCTCGACGCCGACGGGAAGGCGGATGTCCGCCTCCACGCGCACGCGGTCCGCCACCATGTTCACCTTCAGGCCGCCGGAGACGACGCCGATGTTGAGCGTGACGCGCGGCACGATGTCGGCGGAGCCAGGCCCCATCGCCCGGTCCGTCGTCTCGCGCGCCTCCGCAAGCGCGCGCGCCACGTCCGGCGGCATGTCCGGGCGGATCGCGGTCACCACCTCGAGGTCCTGGATGAGGCGCGCCGCGATCTTCGCGGCGTTCTCCGAGGCATGCACGTAGGCGCCATGCGCGCCCCGCGTCCTGACCTCGAAGGCGAGCCAGAGCGGGCCCTTCTCGCCGAAGCGGATGGAGAACGGGCTCGATGGCTCGCCATTGAGCAGGCAGTCGCCGAGCACCTCCGGCACCTTCTCGACGAGGTGGCGCGCGCCCATCGGGCCGAAGGTCTCCTCGTCGGAGACGCAGGTGAGCGTGAGCCTGCCCTTCCAGCGCGCGCGGATCCGCGAGAGGTAGTGGTAGGTCATGATCGAGGCCGTGGTGCCTGCCTTCATGTCGCAGGCGCCGCGCCCCCAGACCTTGCCGTCGGCCACCGCGCCGCTCCACGGACCATGGGTCCAGCGCGCGTCGCCCTCCTCCACCGGGAAGACGTCGATGTGCCCGTTGAGGACGAGGTGCTTGCCCGGGCCGGCGCCGTCGGTCGTGCCGACCACGTTGGCCTGAAGCGGGTCGGGGTCGACCAGGCGGAAGGCATGGCCCTGCGCCTCGAGGAAGCGCGCGATATGCGCGACCGCCCTGCGCGTGTCGCCCGGCGGGTTGGGCGACGGCGTGCCGACGAACCTCGCGAAGAAGTCCACGAGCATGTCCCTGTCGCGCTCGATCGCGTCGAGCAGCGCCTGCTTCTCTGCGTTCATCGTCGCCATGGCCCGGTTCCCCCGCTTGTCGCGCGCCGCCCCCGCGGCACCATGGATGGACACTAGGAGCGCGCGCGACCGCGGTCCACCGAGGCGCGGCGGGCCTGCGCCGCCTCAGCGCCTGGCGTCGTCTGGCTCGGTGCGCGGGTCGAGGCGCGGGGCGGTGGGCAGGGTCGGCGGCATGTCGACGAAGGGCTCGCGCTCCTCGGGCGGGCGCGGCCTGCGTCGCGTCATGCGCCAGGTCGCGAAGCCGATGAAGGCGACCGAGAAGACGGCCGCGTGGACGAAGAGCCCGGACGGCCCGAGCCACTCCATCGCCGTCGCGGCCGCCAGAGGGCCGAGCGAGGCCCCGACGCCCCAGACCAGCATCAGGCTGCTCGAGAGCGCCACGGTGCGCTCGCGCCCGGCGAAGTCGAGCGCGTGCGCGACGGCGATGGCGTAGACGGCCTGGCAGCCGCCGATCGCCAGCGCCACGAGCACGGCGAGCGGCAGGAAGGGCATCTGGCCAAGCGCGACCAGCGGGATCGCGCCAAGCACGGTGGCCGCCGACGCGCCGATCATCACGGCGCGACGGTCGCTGCGGTCGGAGATCCAGCCGAGCGGCCACTGGATCAGCAGCGAGCCGAGCTGCAGCGAGGCGGCGAGCGCGCTGATCGCGACGTTGCCGAGGCCGATCCCGACGCCGTAGAGCGGCAGGACGTTGAAGGCCGCGCTGCCGACGAGCCCGACATAGAAGCACGCGACGATCGACACCGGCGCGACGGAGAACAGGTCGCGCAGGCTCATCACCGCGATGGCCGGGGGCGGCGCCGGGCTCGGCGCGCGGTTGAGCGCCACCGGCACCAGCGCGAGCGAGTAGAAGGCGCTGGCGGCAAGGAAGAGCTCGTAGCCGGCCCCGGGGAAGGCGAGCGGCAGCGTCTGGCCGAGGATGAGCCCCGCGCGCGAGCACACGACGTAGATCGACATCATGCGCCCGCGCAGCGTCTCGGGCGTGCGGTCGAGGACCCAGCTCTCGACGATCACGAACTGCGCCGCGTTGACGACGCCGTTCACGAGGCGCAGCGCGATCCACAGCCACGGGTCCGAGGAGAGCGCGAAGACGAGCGTGACGATCGCCTGCAGCGAGGCGAGCACGGCGAAGGCGCGGATATGCCCGACCGGGCGCACGAGGAAGCCAGCCCCGAGGCAGCCGGCGAGGAAGCCGATCGAGCTCGCCGAGCCGGCGAGCCCGATCATCGCCGCCGCCTGGCCGTCGAGCGCCATGCGCAGCGGCACGGCCAGCGCGAGCGCGGCGCCGGCGATCTGCAGCACGAAGGCGCCGGCGAGGATCGCGACGAGCTGCCAGAGGGTGCGGCGCGCGGAGGGCCGCGGCGGGTCCGGGGTGATGTCGATGGTCACGGGCACGGCGCGCAGCCTAGCAGGCAATCATGGCGGCCGCGTGCGCGTCGCATGCGCGCGGCGTGGCGGACCGGCGGCGGTCGCGAGGCGGCGCGCCGCGGTCAGTACATCCGCTCGCGGTAGGACTGCTCGATGCGGGCCTCGACCGTGGCGAGGTCCATCGTCGTGCGCGTCTGGTCGAGGAGCATCCGGCCGAAGGACGGCAGGACGCCGCGCTCGACCCGGCTCGCGGGGTCCCAGAGGCGGGAGCGCTTCAGCGCCTTCGCGCAGTGCAGGTGCGCCTCGCGGATCGCCAGCACGATGGCGAGCGTCGGCGACTTGCCACCGACCTCCATCCCGGCGAGGAGCCCGGGATCGGTGGTGATGCGGGCCCTGCCCTCCACGCGCAGCGTCTCCTCGATGCCGGGGATGAAGAAGATCACCGCGACCTCGGGGTTCTCGACGATGTTGCGCAGCGTGTCGATGCGGTTGTTGCCCGGGCGGTCGGGGATCGCGAGGGTCGCGTCGTCGAGCACGCGCACGAAGCCCGGCGGGTCGCCGCGCGGGCTGCAATCGGCGTGGCCCTGCGCGTCGGCCGAGGCGATGACGAGGAAGGGCGAGAGCGAGATGAAGCGCCGCGAATGCTCCTCGAGGCGCGGGATCGACTTGATCGCCGCGAGCGGCGTGACCGGCCCGAAGAGCGCGCGCAGTCGCTCGGGCGTGTCGACGAGATGGTCCTTGTCCATCGCGCCATCCTGCGCGTGGCGGCGGGCCGGTGCCACCCGGAACTTGCGGCGCCGCGCGGCCTCGGCAATCCTCGCCGCGGCGCGCGGGGCGCGGGGAGGACATCCATGAGGCTCGAGGGCAAGGTCGCGATCGTCACCGGCGGCGGGTCCGGCTTCGGCGAGGGCATGGCGCGGCGCTTTGCCGCCGAGGGCGCGCGCGTGGTGGTGGCCGACATCGACGTCGCGAATGGCCGGCGCGTCGCCGCCGCGATCGGCGAGGCAGGCGGGACGGCGCTCTTCCAGCAGGCCGACGTGGCGAGGGCCGCGGGCGCCAGGGACATGGTGCAGGCGGCGCTCGATGCCTGGGGCCGGATCGACGTCATGGTCAACAACGCCGGCTACACGCATCGCAACCAGTCGATGATGAATGTCGGCGAGGAGGCCTTCGACCGCATCTTCGACGTCAACGTGAAGGCGATCTACCTCGCCGCGCTCGAGGTCGTGCCGGTGTTCCGGCGCCAGGGCGGCGGCGCGATCCTGACCACGGCGTCGACGGCGGGGCTGCGCCCGCGGCCGGGCCTGACGATCTACAACGCCTCGAAGGGCGCGGCGATCGCGATGACGAAGTCGATGGCGGTCGAGTTCGCGCCCGACCGCATCCGCGTGAACTGCCTCTGCCCCGTGGCGGGCGAGACCGCGATGCTCGCCGACTTCATGGGCGGCGACACGCCCGAGAACCGCGCGCGCTTCAGGGCAAGCGTGCCGCTGGGCCGCCTGTCCCTGCCCGAGGACATCGCCAACGCCGCGCTCTATCTCTGCTCCGACGAGGCAAGCTTCATCACGGGCGTGGCGCTCGAGGTGGATGGCGGGCGTTGCGTGTGATGGACGACGCGACGCGCGCGGGGCTCGACGCCGCCCTCGACAGGCGCTTTGGCGACGCCGGGGGCCTTGCAGCGGCCGCGCCCGATGCCGGGCTCGACGGCCTCGCCGCGCTGGCGCGCCATCGCGTGATCCGCGGCTACGCTCCGCGCGAGGTGCCCGACGCGCTGCTGCGCCTCGTCTGCGCGGCGGCGCTCTCCTCGCCGACGAAGAGCGACCTGCAGCAGCGCGACCTCGTGCTCGTCACCGACCCCGCCACGCGCGCGCGGCTGGTCGAGCTCTGCGGTGGCGACCACTGGATGCCCTCGGCGCCGGCCTGGATCGTCGCCTGCGGCAATAATCGCCGCCAGCGCCAGCTGCATGAATGGCGCGGCCACGCCTTCGCCAACGACCATCTCGACGCGTTCTTCAACGCGAGCGTCGATGCCGCGATCGCGCTTGCCTGGGCCGTGGCCGCGGCCGAGGCGGCAGGGCTCGGCTGCTGCCCGGTCAGCCAGATCCGCAACCATCCCGCCGAGGTCGCGGCGCTGCTCGGCCTGCCAGGCCATGTCTTCGCGGTCGCCGGGCTCACGGTCGGCTGGCCGGCCAACGAGGGCACGCTCTCGCCGCGCCTGCCGCTCGCGGCGACGCTCCACCGCGACCGCTTCGACGACGCGGATGCGCGCGCCCATGTCGACGCCTATGACCGGCGGCGCCACGCGCTGCAGCCCTATCGACGCCAGCGCGATCCCGCGCGCTTCGGCGAGGTGGAGCCCTATGTCTGGTCCGAGGAGAAGGCGCGGCACTATGCCGAGCCGCAGCGCACGGGGTTCGGCGCGCATGTCCGCGCGATCGGCTTCAGGCTCGACTGACGCGACGGGGGGAGCGAGGGCCATGCGGACACGCGCCGCCATACTCGAGGAGATGGGCCGCCCAAGGCCCTATGCGCGCTCGCGCCCGCTCTCGATCGGCGAGGTCGAGCTGGCGCCGCCCGCGCGCGGCGAGGTGCTGGTGCGCATCGCCGCGGCGGGGCTCTGCCATTCCGACCTCTCGGTCATCAACGGCGACCGGCCGCGACCGACGCCGATGGCGCTGGGCCACGAGGCCGCGGGCGTCGTCGAGGCGCTGGGCGAGGGCGTCGACGACCTCGCGCCGGGCGACCACGTCGTCATGGTCTTCGTGCCGAGCTGCGGCTGCTGCGGGCCCTGCGCCGAGGGAAGGCCCGCGCTGTGCGAGCCCGCCGCGAAGTCGAACGGCGCGGGCGAGATGCTCGCGGGCGGGCGACGCCTCTCGCGCGACGGGCAGCCGCTCCACCACCATCTCGGCGTCTCCGCCTTCGCCGGCCACGCCGTGGTCTCGCGCCGCTCGCTGGTGCGCGTGCCGAGGGACCTGCCGATGGAGCGCGCGGCGCTGTTCGGCTGCGCCGTGCTCACCGGCGTCGGCGCCGTCGCCAACACCGCGCGCATCGCGCCGGGGTCCAGCGTCGCGGTCATCGGGCTGGGCGGCGTCGGCCTCGCGGCGGTGCTCGGCGCGGTCGCCTGCGGCGCGGGACGCATCGTCGCCATCGACCTCGATCCCGCGAAGCTCGAGCTCGCGCGCCAGCTCGGCGCCAGCGACGGGGTCGACGCGCGCGATCCCGAGGCGGCGCGGCAGGTGCGCGCGCTGACCGGCGGCGGCGTGGACTTCGCCTTCGAGATGGCGGGATCGGCGAAGGCCCTGGAACTCGCCTGGGAGGCGACGCGCCGCGGCGGGACGACGGTGACCGCGGGCCTCCCCAATCCCGCGCAGCGCCTGCAGCTGCCGCCCGTCGCCCTGGTCGCGGAGGAGCGCACGCTCAAGGGCAGCTATGTCGGCTCCTGCGTGCCGTCGCGCGACATCCCGCGCTATGTCGAGCTGCACCGGCAGGGCCGCCTGCCGGTCGAGAGGCTGCTGAGCGAGACGATCGCGCTCGACGACATCAACGAGGCCTTCGACCGCCTGGCCGAGGGACGGAGCATCAGGCAGGTCGTGCTGTTCTGACCCGCCCGCCGGCTCAGGGGATGCCGCGGCCGGGCGCCGTGGCAAGGCTGCGCTCGAGCCGCGGAAGGAAGACCTCGCACACGACCATCGGTGCGCCCTGCATCTCGAAGCGGCAGCGCCGCGCGGGGTAGGACTGCGCGGCCTCGCCCTCCTGGCCCAGCGCGAAGAGCGGATGGCCCGCGCCGACCGTCGTGAACTCCAGCGCGCGGCGCGTCAGCTCGACCTCGCCGGAGAACAGGGTGAAGCCGAGCGAGCGGCCGCCACGATCGAGGATCGGGAACCACGCCGGACAGGCGCGGCGGCAGAAGCTGCGCGCCATGACGACGCGCTCGCCATCGAGCGTCAGCGCGACATGGCGCACGATCATCGCCTCGCCAGCGCCGATGCCAAGCAGCCTCGCCTCGTCGGGCGCGGCGGCGTCCTCGCCAAGGCGAAGCGGCGCGACGCCGAAGGCCCGACCCGTGGCTATCAGGCGGTCCGTGAGGGAACCCGGTTCCATCAGGCACGCGAATGTCCCGGGGCGTTCCGGCGGAGGGAGCAGGTTCCAGGACATGACCGTGCCGGACATGCCCATTTTCTAGTCCGTTCTGGTTCGATTGGCCAGAACCACGCACCAGTCCGGACCCTGTCGGCCCTGAGCCCTCAGGCCGGAGCGCGCGCCGCCACGGCAGCCTGCCGCGCGAGGCGCGTTCCCTCCTCGTCGAGGGCGAGTCCGGGCCCGACGAGGACGACGCCATAGGCCGAGCGCGCATGCCCGGCCGTCATCTTCCCGTCGATCACGTCCTCGCGCACCGCGCCGGGGTCTCGCTGCATCGGGTCCCCATGGCCGCCACCGCCCGCGAGGCGCACCTGGAAGACGTCGCCGCGATCGACCGTGGTCAGGAACTTGGCGACCTTGCGTTCCACCCTGCCATCGGCGCGGCGGATGACGACGTCGGAACCCATGCCGGCCCCCCCGCCATCGAGGCCCCAGGGCGGGTGGTCGCGGCGGTCGGAGCGGATCTGCAGCGTCGCGCCGTCGACGCGGAAGCGCAGGTGGCGCTCGATGGCGAGGCCGCCGCGGAACCGGCCCGGCCCGCCGGAATCCGGCACCAGCGCGTAGCGCTCGACCGCGATCGGCACGTCGGCCTCCACCATCTCGGCCGGCGTGTTGGAATAGTTCACCAGCGTGCCGGTGCAGGCATCCATGCCGTCGCGGTCCGGCCCGCCGCCCCAGGAGGCGAGCAGGAACTCCAGGTAGACATGCGAGCGCCCGGTCTCGCGGTCGGTCACGCCGAAGGAGACGCCGACATCCGGCAGGTTGGAGCCGCAGGCGGGGATGAGGCCGGGCACCGCCTGCGCCAGCGCGCCGAAGACCGTGTCGGCGATGCGGATGCCCGTGATGCCGCGCGCGGCGACCGCGGCGGGCGGGCGCGGGTTCACCACGCTGCCCTCCGGCGCGATGACGCGGATCGGGCGGAAATACCCCGCGTTGTTCGGGATCGACAGGTCGACCATCGAGCGCACGCAGGCCAGCGCCGTCGATAGCGTGAAGGGATAGACGCAGTTGATCGCGCCGCGCACCTGCGGCGCGGAGCCGGTGAAGTCGATCTCGAGCTCGCCGTCGCCGATCGTCACCTTCGCCTCGAACCGGATCGGCGCGGGGTCGATGCCGTCGCCATCGAGGTGGTCGACGAAGCTCCAGCTGCCGCGCGGCAGCTTCGCGAGCTCCGCGCGCGTGAAGCGCTCGGTGTAGTCGAGCAGGTCGCGGCACTGCGCCTCGAAGCCCTCGACGCCGTGGCGGGCCACCAGCCGCTCGAGCTCGCGCTCGCCGACGACGCAGGCCGCGACCAGCGAGCGTATGTCGCCAAGCACCTTGTCGGGGACGCGCACGTTGCGCTCGATCAGGCGGAAGAGGTTCTCGTCGGGCTCGCCGCGGCGCCAGATGCGCGAGGGCGGGATGCGCAGCCCCTCCTGGTAGATCTCGGTCGAGTCGCTGGCGTTGCCGCCGGGGATGCGCCCGCCGATGTCGGTCATGTGCGCGAGCGCGGCGGTGAAGGCGACGAGGCGATCGCCGGCGAAGACCGGCTTCACCAGCACGATGTCGGGCAGGTGCGTGCTGCCGTCCCACGGGTCGTTGGTGATGAACAGGTCGCCCGGCGCGATCGAGCCGCCGAACTGGCGCAGCACCGAGCGCACCGCGAAGGGCATCGCGCCGAGGTGGAAGGGCAGGCAGGTGCCCTGCGCGATCATCTCCCCGTCCGCGAGGAAGAGCGCGGTCGAGAAGTCGAGCGCCTCCTTGACGACGAAGGAGCGCGCGGTGCGCGAGACGGTGAGCGCCATCTCGTCCGCCAGCGTGGCGAGCGCGTTCTTGACGAGCTCGAGCGCGAAGGGATCGCGCGCGCCCGCCAGCGCCGCGCGCCGCGTCTCGTCGACGCCCTTGGCCGGGTGCATCGCCTCGCCGGTCATGCGACCTCCACGTCGATCGTGTCCCAGGCGATGCGCCGCGCGCGGCCCCCGGGTGGCACCACCGTGGTGCTGTCGAACTCCTCGACGAGCAGCGGCCCGGCGCGCCATTCCGCCCCGAGCTCCATGCGCGTGCAGACCGGCGTCTCCACCGTCCCGTGCCCGGGCCCGAAATGCACGCGGCGCGCGCGGCGCGCGGGCCCCGGCTCCGCAGGCAGCGCGACGCGCGCGGGCACGCGCGGGCGATCGGGGACGCCGCGCGCGACCACGCGCAGGTTCATCGTCTCCACGCCCTCTTCCGCGGAGGCATAGCCGTACTGGGCTTCGTGCAGCGCCGCGAAGGCCGCGCGCAGCGCCCCTGCGAGGTCCCCGGTCGCGCCGGGCCACGCCACGGTGAGCTCGGAGTTGGCGCCGGCGTAGCGCAGGTCGATCGCGCGCTCGAGGCGCCGCGCCGCCGGGGCGAAGCCGTCCGCGGCGAGCGCCTGCGCGCCCTCGCGCTCGAGCGCGGCGAAGGCTTCCTCCAGCGCGGCGGCGTCGAGCCCGGCGAGCGGGCGCTTGAAGGTGCGCACGTAGTGGTGCTCGACGTCGGGGAAGAGCATGCCCAGCGCCGAGAACACGCCAGGCACCGGCGGCACGAGGATGCGGCGGATCTCCAGCAGGCGCGCGATCGTCGCCGCGTGCACCGGGCCGTTGCCGCCGAAGGCCATCAGCGCGAAGTCGCGCGGGTCGCGCCCGCGCTCGGTGGAGACCGCGCGCACGGCGCGCGCCATCGCCGCGTCGGCGACGCGATGGATGCCCCAGGCCGCCTCCTCGAGGGTCAGGCCGAGCGGGCGCGCGACATGCGCCTCGATCGCCGCGGCGGCGAGGTCGCGGCGGATGGGGAAGCTGCCACCGGCCAGCGCCTCTGGATTGACGAAGCCGAGCACGACATTGGCGTCGGTCACCGTCGGCACGGTGCCGCCGCGCGCGTAGCAGGCGGGGCCCGGCGACGCGCCGGCGCTCTCCGGGCCGACGCGCAGGGCGCCGCCGGCGTCGATGCGCACGAGGCTGCCGCCGCCCGCGCCGACCTCGGCGATGTCGATCGCCGGCGCGCGCACGTGGTAGCCGCCGCCGCTGAGCAGGCGGCCGGAGACGTTGATCCCGCCGCCGACCTCGAGCGAGCCGACGCGGTGGAAGCGCCCGCCCTCGACGAGCGCCGCCTTCGCCGTCGTGCCGCCCATGTCGAAGCCGAGCACCGAGAGGTCGCCCAGCCGCCGCGCGACCTCGGCCGCGCCGACCACGCCGGCGGCAGGGCCCGACTCGATGATGTGGATCGGCTTCTCGGCCGCCGCCGCCGCGCTCATCGCGCCACCGCTCGACTGCATGATCGCGAGCGGCCGCGCGATGCGCCGCGCGCGCAGCTCGCCCTCGAGCCGGCCGAGATAGGTGCGCACCACCGGCAGGACATAGGCGTTCACGACCGTGGTGCTGGTACGCTCGTATTCCTTGATCTCCGGCAGCAGCTCGCTCGAGAGCGTCACGGGGATCGCCGGGTCGAGGCCGCGCAGGATCTCGCGCAGGCGACGCTCGTGCGCGCCGTTGGCGTAGGCGTTGATGAGGCAGATCGCGATCGCCTCGACGCCGGCCCCGAGCGCCTGCGCGAGCACCGCGCGCGCACCCGCCTCGTCGAGCGGGCGCTCCTCGGCGCCCATGTGGTCGATGCGGCCCGCGACCTCGAAGCGCAGGCGGCGCGGCACCAGCGGCGGCGGCCGGCGCCAGCGTATGTCGTAGAGCACCGGCATGCGCAGCCGGCGGATCTCCAGCACGTCGCGGAAGCCCTCGGTGGTGACGAGGGCGACGCGCGCGCCCTTGCCCTCGAGGATCGCGTTGGTCGCGACCGTCGTGCCGTGCATCAGCTGCGAGATCGCGCCGACCTCCAGCTCGCCGCGCGCGATCGCCGCGCCGAGCGCGCCCGCGATGCCGCGCGCGTAGTCGTCGGGCGTCGACAGCACCTTCTCGCGCCGCAGCGCGCCGTCCGGCGCGAGGTAGACGAGGTCGGTGAAGGTGCCGCCGATGTCGATGCCGATGCGCGTGTCCATGGCGCCGGGCTCAGCCCGCGATGCCGAGCATCCGCGCGATGTTGCCGCCGAGCACGAGGTCCTTCTCCGCCGCGGAGAGGAACCCGCAGTGGCGACGCACGTAGTCGACGCTCTGGCGATAGGTGCAGAAGCGCTCGACGTTCGGCATGTCGGAGCCCCAGACCAGCTTCGAGGCACCCCAGCGGTCGCGCATGTCGCGGACCAGCCCCTGCGCCTCGGGATAGGGATAGTCCCACACGCCGCCCCAGGTGATCGGGAACATGACCTCGACGAGGAGGTTCTCGCGCCGGTAGACGGCCTCGACCTCGGGCGGGAAGTCCCACCTGCCGTCGCGCATGAAGTGCCCGACCGGCGGGCCCATCACGAGCAGGAATGGATGCGAGGGATGGCGGCGCAGCAGCGCGTCCAGCGCGAGCAGGTTGCCGACATAGCCCGCGCGGTCGTAGCCGGGCGTCGAGGAGAGCTCGATCAGCACCGGCAGCCGATGGCCCACGACCTTCTCCCAGAACGGGCGGAAGTCGTCGTGGTCGACGTTGCGCGCGTAGCCGTGCCGCGACATCTCCTGCGCGTAGTAGAGGCCGCGCAGGCCCAGCCGCGTCACCGCGCGATCGACCTCGGCGAGCGTCTCCGGCCGGTCCGCCGTCGCCTCGTCGACGTTGAGCAGGCCCGTGAACTTGCCGGGGAACTGGTTCTGCGCGAAGGCGTTGTAGTCGTTCATCGCGCCGTAGCCGCCGCCGGCCTGCAGCACGCAATGGTCGACGCCCGCATAGGCCATCTGCGCGACCATGAACTCCGGCGGGCAGGTCATCTCCTGCATGCCCACGGGCTGGTACTGCACGTAGTAGTCCTCGCCCTCCCAGGTGAAGGCGAGCTGGCCGAAGCGGCCGACGCGGAAATTGACGTCGGTCAGGCCCGCCCAGGTGTTGTCCCCGGGCCGGAAGAGCATCGTGGGCTTCACCTCCTTGCCGTCGCGCGCGCGGAAGGTCCGCGCCGCGGGCCGCGTCACGACCTTCTGGAGGTACTTGAGGTGGGTCGCGGCGGAATCGTGGCCGCAGGCGCCCTGCCAGTGCTGGAACACGTGGGCGTGGCTGTCGATGATCATCGCTTGCTCGCGTCGGCGGCGGAGGGGGAAGGCGGATGGCGGGCGCCCGGTGGCGCCCGCCTCGCGGCGCTCACATCGCTCCGAGCTTCTCCATGTGGTGGGCGAAGAGCCGGTCCATCTCGCCATTCACGACGACGAAGGCGCCCCAGAAGTCGAGGAAGTTCTTCCACTCCGGGTCGCCGTAGCGCACGGCCCAGGTGTTCGGGCGCTTGTCGATGGGCTTGTCGGGCTCGATCACCGCGGCCCAGCTCGCGTTGCGCTTCGCGAAGAGAAGGACGTCGCTGTCGCCGCTCATCCAAGCGTCGGCGCGCTTGGCGCGCACCGGCTCGGCGCCGAGCGCCACCTGGCCCGTGGTCGTGATGACCTTCGCCTTGGGCCACAGGACGGGGATGCGCGCCTCCTCGCTGGCACCGGCCGTGACCGAGATGGTGACGCCCGGGTCGTTGAGGTCCGCGGCTGTCTTCAGCCGCCCCGCGTTGTCCTTGTGGATCAGCAGCAGGCTGCCCTTCGAATAGAGCGGGCCGATGTAGTCGACCGTCAGCGCGCGCGCCATCGTGTAGGTGAGCGACGAGCCGTAGAGGTCGTAGTCGCCGCGCCGCAGCCCGACCGTGGCGTTGGCGAAGGTGACCTCCTTGTACTCGAGCTTGATCTCGATCTCCTTGGCGAGGCGATCGCAGACGTCCTTGTAGATGCCGCCGAGGTCGCCGGTGCGCGCGTCCTTGTAGAACCACGGGCCGGTCTGCGAGTAGCCGACGCGCAGGACGCCGTCCTTGCGGATCTTCGCGAGCACCGAATCCGGGCGGATGCCCGTCTCCAGCACCTGCGCGAGCGCCTCGCGCGGCGGCGCGCCCGCGGCGACGAGGCCGGAGGCCGCGCCGAGCATGGCCGCCCCCTTCAGGAAGTCGCGCTTCCCCGCGTCGATGAACCTGTTCATGTGGTCTTTCCCCCTCCGTTGAAAGCCCGCGCCCCCCGCGGGCGCGGATCCGCGACGGCGCCGCGCTAGCGGCTGGCGCCGCGCGCCGAGACCGGCCAGAGCGCCTCGACGCGCCCGTTGCGGATCCCGACATACCAGTCGTGCAGGTTGATCGTCGGGTCGCAGTGCCCCGGGATCAGCATCAGCTTCTCGCCCAGCCGGGGCTTGGGCCCCGAGGTCACGCGCACGCGCGCATGCTCGTCCGAGACGCCGTAGGGCTCGAGCCCCGCGCGGCCATGGACCCAGGGCGGCCCCTTCTCCATCGAGTAGCTCTTGAGCCCCGCGTCGACCACGACGCGGTCCGCGGTGGGCGCGCTCATGATCGTCGCCAGCACGAAGAGGCTGTGCTCGAACTCGGTGTAGCGGTTGGCGCCGTGCTCGTCGCCGATCACCGCGTAGTCGGTGTCCATGAACGCGTAGGAGCCGACCTGCAGCTCGTTCCACAGGCCGCTCGCGGATTCCTGGCGGAACGTGCCGGTGCCCGCGCCACCGATGATCTCGCAGGACAGGCCGGCCGCGGCGAGGCCGTCGCGCGTGACGCGGACCGCCTCGGAGGCCTTCGCGATCGCCTCGACGCGCTCGCGATGCGTGGGCATGTGCTGCGCCGTGCCGTGGTAGGCCTGGATGCCCTTGAAGACGAGGCCGGGCGACCCGGCGATCCGCTTGCCGAGCTCGACCGCCGCGGCGCCGGGCATGACGCCACAGCGATTCATGCCGAGCTCGATCTCGACGAGGCCGCCGATCTCGACGCCGTAGTCGCGCGCCGCGCGCGAGGCCTGCTCGACCTGCGCGGGATCGTCGAAGCACACGCCGACCGTCGCCACGCGCGCGAGCGCGGCGAGGCGGCGCATCTTCTGCTCGCCGAAGACCTCGTTGCTGACCAGCACGTCGCGCACGCCGCCATGCACGAGCACCTCGGCCTCGCCGACCTTCTGGCAGCACTGGCCGATCGCGCCATGGGCGATCTGGCGCAGCGCCACCGCGGTCGACTTGTGCGTCTTGGCGTGCGGGCGCAGCCGCACGCCGGCCTCGCGCGCGAGGCGGGCCATCTTGGCGAGGTTGCGCTCGAACGCGTCGAGGTCGAGCACCAGGGCCGGCGTGTCGATCTCGTCGACGGGCATGCCGATGTCGGCGGGCGGAAGCTGCATGGTCGACCTGCGGGACGCTGGTGTTGCAAGGAACCGTCCCGAGCGAGGATGATGAAGCGGGGCGCGCGTGTCCATCCGCCATTTCGCGGGGCAGGTCCCCGCGCCGGGCGGGGCCGCGCAGGGAGGGCGACGTTGGACGACATGCCGGCCATCCGCGCGAGCGGCATACGCAAGCGCTTCGGCGAGCTCGAGGTGCTCAAGGGCGTGTCCTTCGACGTGCGGCGCGGCAGCGTGGTGAGCATGATAGGCGCCAGCGGCTCCGGGAAGAGCACGCTCCTGCGCTGCATCAACCGCCTCGAGACGCCGACGGAGGGCGAGGTCTACGTCGACGGCGTGCCGATGGGCTTCGTCGAGGACCGCGGCGGGCGTCGGCGGCCGCGGCCGCTCTCCGAGGTCAACCGCCTGCGCCGCGACCTCGGCATGGTCTTCCAGCAGTTCAACCTCTGGCCGCACATGACGGCGCTCGGCAACGTCATCGAGGCGCCGATGCGCGTGCGCGGCCTGTCGCGCGCGGAGGCCGTGGCGCTCGGCGAGGCGGCGCTCGAGCAGGTGCGCCTCGCGGAGAAGCGCGACGCCTATCCCGCGCATCTCTCCGGCGGGCAGCAGCAGCGCGTCGCGATCGCGCGCGCGCTGGCGATGCAGCCGAAGGCGATGCTCTTCGACGAGGCGACGTCCTCGCTCGACCCCGAGCTCACCGAGGAGGTGCTGGCGGTGATGCGCGAGCTCGCGCAGCGCGGCACGACCATGATCGTCGTCACCCACGAGATGCGCTTCGCGCGCGAGGTCTCGGACGAGGTGATGTTCCTGCACGACGGCGTGATCGAGGAAAGCGGGCCGCCCGAGCAGGTCTTCGGCGCGCCGCGCTCGGAGCGCTGCCGGCAGTTCCTCTCGAAGTTCATCGGCCAGGCGCGCTGATGTTCTCCGAAGCGCTGCGCGAGAGCGTCGACCTCTCCCTGTTCTGGGACTACCGCGAGGTGATGCTCAGCGGCCTCGCCTTCAACTTCCACGTCTTCGCCGCCTCGGCGACGGCGG
The DNA here is from genome assembly GCA_041178225.1 of Pseudomonadota bacterium. Taxonomy (GTDB): domain Bacteria; phylum Pseudomonadota; class Alphaproteobacteria; order CACIAM-22H2; family CACIAM-22H2; genus CAIOSQ01. Next base: position 18,394 of record JBEGVV010000075.1, read on the forward strand.
CGATCGCGCTCGGGCTCGGCGCGGCGCTGCTGCGGGTCGCGCAGGCCCTGCCCTTCCGCGTCCTCGGGACGCTGCATGTCGAGACGTTCCGCAACGCGCCGGACTACATCATGCTGGTCTGGGTGCACTTCGTCCTGCCCCTGCTGCTCGGCGCGGCGCTCGGCATGCGCATCGAGTTCCACCCCTTCGCCTCGGCGGTGATCGCGCTGGGCCTCGTCTACAGCGGCTACTACGCGGAGACCTTCCGCGCGGGCATCCAGTCGATCCCGCGCGGCCACCTCGAGGCAGGCCGCGCCTGCGGCATGTCGGAGCGGCAGATCCTCTGGAGGATCGTCATGCCGCAGGTCGTGCGCAGGATGCTGCCCGAGGGCCTCAACCAGCTCGTGTCGCTGTTCAAGGCGACGACGATCGTCTCGCTGATCACCGTGCCGGACCTGATGTACCGCGTGTCCATGGTCACGGCGACGGAGATGAAGCCGCTGCCCCTCTACACCGGCGCGGCGCTGCTCTACTTCGCGGTCGTGTTCGCCGCGGCCTCGCTCGTGCGCCTCGCCAGCGAGCGCTGGCGCCGGCGGATCCTGGCCTGAGGCGGGGCGGCGGCCATGGGCAACTGGGAACGCCTCGTCTGGAACCAGCGCGAGGTCCTGCTCGAGGGGTTCCTCGTCACGCTGCATGTCTGCGCGCTGGCCTTCGCGGCGGCGATCCTCGGCGGCCTCGCGCTCTGCCTCGTGCGCATGCATGTCCGTCCGCTCCGGCCGCTCGCGACGCTGCTGGTCGAGTTCTTCCGCGCGACGCCGATCTTCGTGCAGCTGATGTGGGTGAACTACGTCTGGCCAGAGCTCTTCGGCTGGCCCAACTCGTTCTTCACCGCGGGGTGGGTCGCGCTGGCGCTGCAGTCCAGCGGCTACCTCGCCGAGACGTTCCGCGCCGGCATCGAGGCCGTGCCGCGCGGCCAGCGCGAGGCGGGCGAGGCGGTCGGCATGGGGCCGGCGCTGGTCATGGCGCGCATCGTGCTGCCGCAGGTCGCGCTCACAACCGCGCCCGCGATCGTCAACCAGTTCACCGTGATCGTGAAGTCCTCGACGCTGGTGTCGGTGATCACCGTCCAGGACCTGATGTTCCAGTCCCAGAAGCTCGTGAACGTCTGGTACGAGCCGATCGAGATCCTGACCGCGACGGCCGCGATCTACATCGCCTTCGTCTTCGCGGTCTCCGCCTGCGGGAAGCGCCTGTCCGACGCGCTGCGGCGGCGCTTCGGCATCGGCTCGGGCTGAGCCGCGGGCTCGCGCCAGGCATGAAAAACCCCGGCGGGTCGCCCCGCCGGGGTCCGGGGCCGCGCGAGCGCGGACCCGACTACTCGTCGCGCTTGCGCGCGGTGGTCACTCGTCGCGCTGGCCGGTCAGCGAGATCAGGAACTGGAAGATCGCGACGAAGTTGATGTACAGCCCGAGCGAGTCCATCACCGCGATCTTGCCCTCGACCTCCGTGCCCGCGTACTCGAGGTAGGTGTCCTTGATGCGCTGGGTGTCCCAGGCGGTCAGGCCGAGGAAGACCAGCAGGCCCACGATCGAGACGGCGAACTGGAGGGCGCTGGAGCCGAGGAAGATGTTCACGATCGAGGCGATGAACACGACCACCATGCCCACCATCAGGATGGTGCCCAGCTTCGAGAGGTCCGCCTTCGTGGTGTAGCCGTAGAGGCTCAGGCCCGCGAAGAGGCCCGCCGCCATGAAGAAGGCGCGCGCCACGCTGGCGCCCGTGAAGTAGAGCAGGATGGCGGCGAAGGACACGCCGATGCACGCGGCATAGGCCCAGAACATCGCCTGCAGCGAGGCCTTGGACATCCGCTCGAAGCGCCAGGACATGATGAAGACGAAGGCGAGCGGGGCGAGCATGAACACCCAGCGCAGCGGCGACTTCACCATCAGCGCCGTCAGCATGGGCGAGCTCGCGATGACGTAGGCGACGATGCCCGAGAGCAGCACCGCCGACGCCATGTAGTTGTAGATGCGCAGCATGTGCGCCCGCAGGCCGGCATCGGTCGCGGCGTCGATGCGCGCGCCCTGGGCGGTCTGGTTGTAGAATGGACTGTTCATGATTTTTCTCCCATCGATCCCCGGTTCGGCGAGTGCACGAGCATATGGTCGGGGGGGCTCCCGGTTCAATAGCGCGCCACTCGGTTATTCCGCATTCTGCCAATAAAAACAGGGTTTTGGGAATCGCCGGACAGGCGCGCCCTCAGGGGTTGCGCAGCAGCGGCGCCGGGCGCTGGCCGAGCGCGCGCCAGGTGCCGGCGAGGCCGATCAGGGCCACCGCGGCCGACGCCCCGGCGATCACCGCCAGCAGCGTCCCCGGCAACCAGTCGAAGTCGAGCGACAGGTACCGCGCCACCAGCAGCCGCGCCGCCAGCGAGCCCAGCAGCGCCGCGAGCGCCGCGACGACCAGCCCGAGCAGGGCGAATTCCAGCAGCAGCGCCTCGAGGATCTGGCGCCGCCGCGCGCCGAGCACCTTGAGCACGACGGCGTCGCGGATGCGCCGGCGCTGCGTCGCGGCGATCGCGCCGGCGAGCGTCAGCGCGCCCGCGAGCAGCGTGACCGAGGCAGTGGCGCGCGCCGCGGTCGCGATCGACCCGAGGGCCCGCTCGACCGTGGCGAGGGCGTCGCGGATGCGGATCGACGAGACGTTGGGCAGGCGCTCGACGAGCAGGCGCTCGAGCGCGTCCTCGTGCGCCCGCTCGACCTGTGCGGTCGCGATCCAGGTCTGCGGCGCGCCCTCGAGCGCGCCCGGCGCGAGGACGAGGGTGAAGTTGATGCCGAGCGTCGTCCAGTCGATGGCGCGAAGGTTGGCGATGCGCGCCGTGATCTCGCGCCCCAGCACGTTGAGGGTGATCGTGTCGCCGAGCTTCAGCCCCATGCCCGCGGCGATCTGCGCGTCGAAGGAGACCAAGGGCGGGCCGGAATAGTCTGGCGGCCACCACTCGCCCGCGACGATGCGCGCATCGCGCGGCAGCTCGCGCGCGTAGGTGAGGCCGCGGTCGGAGCCGATCGCCCATTGCGCCTCGGGCGCGATCGCCGCGCGCTCCACGGGCACGCCGTTGAGCCGCGTGATCCGCCCGCGCAGGCTCGGCACCTTCTGCACCGCGCCGACGCCCCTGGCCTCGCGCAGCGTCGCCTCGAACTCCTCGAGCTGGTCGGGCTGGATGTCGATGAAGAAGAAGCTCGGCGCGACGGCAGGCAGCTGGCCGCGCAGCGCGCCGGAGAAGTTCCCGTGCACGAGCGAGATGATCGACAGCACGGTCAGGCCGAGGCCGAGCGACAGCACGATCCCCGGCAGGTTGCCGCCGGGGCGGTGCAGGTTGGCGAGCGCGAGGCGCAGCGCCGGTCGCGAGGGCGCGGGCGCGCGGCGCGCGATCGCCGCGATCGCCGCGGCCGCGAGGCGGAACAGCACGAAGCACGCGGCGGCACCGGCGACGAAGGCGACGCCGAGGCGGCGGTCCGGGGAGCTCGCGATCGCCAGCGCCGCGAGCGCGGCGAGCGCGAGCGCGGTCGCCGCCACGACGCCCGCGCGAGGGATCGCGCGCGCCGGCGCCACCACCGCGCGGAACAGCGCGGCGGCCGGCAGCTCGCGCGTGCGCGCCAGCGGCCAGAGCGCGAAGGCCAGCGCCACGAGCAGGCCCTGGAGCGCGGCAAGGCCAAGCGGCGCCGCGAACACGCCGACCGAGAGGCCGACCCCGAGCGCGCGCTCGACCAGCGGCGCCGCAAGGGGCGGCACGGCGGCGCCCACCGCGAGGCCCGCGGCAATGCCGAGCGTCGCCATCGCCATGACCTGGATCATGTAGACGCGCATCACCAGGCCGCCCGGCGCGCCGAGGCACTTGAGCGTCGCGATCGTCGGGATGCGCCCCTCGACGAAGCCGCGCACGGCGTTGGCGACGCCCACGCCGCCGACCAGCAGCGCCGTGAGCCCGACCAGGCCAAGGAACATCGCGATCCGGTCGACCCAGCGCTGCAGGCCGGGCGCCGCGTCGGCGAGCGCGCGTATGCGCCAGCCCGCCTCCGGGAAGCGACGCTTGAGCTCCTCGACGAAGCCGGGCGCGCCGGCCGGGTCGTGGAGCGCGACGCGGTAGAGCCAGCGCACGAGGCTTCCGGGCTGCACCAGCCCGGTCTGGGCGAGGCTCTCCACCGGCACCATGACCCTGGGGCCGAGGGTGAAGACGTTGGCCGTGCGATCGGGCTCGGCGGCGATCGTCGCGCGCACCTCGTAGTCGAGGTCGCCCACGCGCAGCGTGTCGCCCGGCGCGATGCCGAGCCGCGCGAGCAGCGACGGCTCGACCGCGGCGCCCCAGGTGCCGTCGCGCGGCGCGAGCGACGCGCGCAGCTCGCCGGCCGGCGCCAGCACGATGCCACCGACCAGCGGATAGGAGGCGTCGACGGCCTTGAGCTCGACCAGCGCGCGCTGTTCGCCCGCGCGCGCCATGGCGCGCATCTCGCCGGCGCGCGACACGCGCCCCGCGGCGGAGAGATGCGCGAGCTGCGCGGGCTCGGCCTCGCGGTGGGTGAAGGAGAGCTCGACGTCGCCGCCGAGCAGGCGCCGCCCGTCGTCCCGCAGCCCCTTGGTCACGGCGGCGCCGAGCGAGCCCACGGCCGCGATCGCGGCGACGCCGAGCGCGAGGCAGGCGAGGAAGACGCGGAAGCCCGCGAGGCCGCCGCGCAGCTCGCGCCGCGCCAGCGCGAAGGCGACGCGCCAGGACGAGGTCGCCCCGCTCACGGCGCGGCGGGCGCGGCGGGCGCGTCCCCGGCGATGCGCCCGTCCTGCAGCCGCACGACGCGCGCGCAGCGCCGCGCCAGCGCCAGGTCGTGGGTGATCAGCACCAGCGTCGCGCCGCGCGCGCCGGCGAGGCCGAAGAGGAGGTCCATGACCTGCGCCCCGGTCGCATGGTCGAGGTTGCCGGTCGGCTCGTCGGCAAGGACGAGGTCGGGCTCGCCCACCACCGCGCGCGCCAGCGCCACGCGCTGCTGCTCGCCGCCCGAGAGCTGTCCCGGGTAGTGCGACAGCCTGTGGCCGAGCCCGACCGCGGCGAGCGCCGCGTCGGCGCGCGCGAAGGCGTCGCGCGCGCCCGCGAATTCCAGCGGCACGGCGACGTTCTCGCGCGCCGTCATGGTCGGGATCAGGTGGAAGCCCTGGAAGACGATGCCGACATGGCGGCGGCGAAACAGCGCAAGCCCGTCCTCGTCGAGCGCGCCGAGGTCCTCGCCCGCGACGCGCACGATGCCCGAGCTCGCGCGCTCGAGCCCCGCCATCACCATCATCATCGTCGACTTGCCCGAGCCCGAGGGACCGAGCACGGCGACGCTCTCGCCGCGCCCGACCACGAGGTCGAGCCCGCGCAGGATATTGACCTCGCCCGCGAGCGACTCCAGCTTGAGGCGGACGTCGCGAAGCTCCACGATGGGACCGGCGTTCGCGGAGGTCATCGGGCACACCATGGACAGGCAGGAGACGCGCGGGCGGACGCGCCGCGCAGGCAGGCGATATGGCCGCCGGATCGCCCTTGTCAACGCGTGCCTCGCGGCCGCGCTCGCCGCCGCGCCGGCGCGCGCGGCGCGCACGCGGCTGCTGCTCTTCGGCGACAGCCTCACCGCGGGCTACGGCCTGCCCGCGCAGGACGCGCTGCCCGCGCAGCTCCAGCGCGCGCTCGACGCCGCGGGGATCGATGCCGAGGTGGTCAATGCAGGCGTCTCCGGCGAGACCTCCGCGGGCGGGCTCGCGCGCATCGACTGGACGATCGGCGACGCGCCGCCCAGCCACGCGATCCTCGCGCTCGGCGCCAATGACGGGCTGCGCGGCCTGCCGCCCGAGCGCATGGAGGCCAATCTCGACCGCATCCTCGCGCGCCTCGCCGCGCGCGGCACGAAGGTGCTGCTCGCGGGCATGGCCGCGCCGCCGAACCTCGGGCGCGACTACGCCGAGCGCTTCGCCGCCGTCTTCCCCGCGCTCGCCGCGCGCCACGGCGTGGCCCTCTACCCGTTCCTGCTCGAGGGCGTCGCGGGCCGGCCGGGACTCAACCAGCAGGACGGCATCCATCCCAACCGCGAGGGCGTCGCGGCGATCGTCGCGGCGCTGCTGCCGCATGTGCGCCGCCTGCTGGCGCCCTGAGGCGATGGAGCGACGCGCGCCATGATCGGCCTCGGCCATGCCGGCGACGACGACGACTGGATGCGGCTCGCCGACGACTGCATCGCGTCGATCGCCTCCTCGCCTTCCGCCGCGGCGGCCGCCCCGGCGGAAGGCGAGGAAGCGATCGGCTTCGTCTTCGCGACCGACCTCTTCGCCGCGGAGTTCGACGCCATCGTCGCCCACCTGCGCGCGGGCACGGGCATCGCCGACTGGATCGGCACCTGCGGCGCCGGCGTGCTCGGCGGGACGCGCGAGTACCTCGACCAGCCGGCGCTGGTGGCGATGGCGACGAGCGTCCCCCGCGGAGCGCTGCGCCTGCTCGCCCCCGGCCACGACGAGGCCGCGGCGCGGGACGTCGCGGGCTGGGCGGCGGGCCACGCGGGCTGCACGGCGATCGTCCATGGCGACGCGCGAGACGCCGCGCTGCCGGACCGGCTTGGCGAGCTCGCCGACCTCGGCGACTGCCACGTGCTCGGCGGCCTCGGCTCCTCGCGCGTGCCGATGGTCCACGCCGCTGGCGCCATCGGGCGCGGCCCGCTCTCCGGCGTCGTCCTCGCGCCCGGCATCGTCGCCGCGACAGGCCTGACCCAGGGCTGCAGCCCGCTCGGCGCCGCGCGCCGCCGCATCACCAAGGCCGAGGGCTCGGTGATCGCGACGCTCGACGACATGCCCGCGCTGCGCGCGCTGCAGGACGACCTGCTCGCGCTGTCGGAGCCGGAGCGCGAGCGCGCCGCGCGGCGGCTGCATGTCGCGCTTCCCGTCGCGGGCAGCGACGGCGCCGACTACCTCGTGCGCAACCTCACGGGGGTCGACCACGCGTCGGGCAGCATCTCGATCGGCGACCTCGCCGAGCCGGGGCGCGAGCTCGTCTTCGTCAGCCGGGACGCCGACGCCGCCGCGCGCGACCTCGCGCGCATGGCCCGCGACGCGATGCGCCGCTGCCGGCGGCCGCCGCGCGCGGCGCTCTACTATTCCTGCATCGCGCGTGGCGCGAACCTCTTCGGCTCCGTCTCGCCCGAGGTGGCGCTGCTCCGCCGCGAGATCGGCGACATCCCGCTCGCGGGCATGTTCTGCGACGGCGAGGTATCCAACGCCAGGCTCTACGGCTACACCGGGGTGCTCGCGCTGCTCGCGTGAGCCCCGTCTTCGCGAAGGAAAGCAACGACCATGCGCTACAACGCCCTCGGGGACACCGACCTGCGCGTCTCCGCCATCTGCCTCGGCTCCATGACCTGGGGCGTGCAGAACACCGAGGCCGAGGGCCACGCCCAGCTCGACCGCGCGGTCGATGCGCATGGCATCAACTTCATCGACACCGCCGAGATGTATCCCGTGCCGCCGACGCCCGAGACACAGGGCGAGAGCGAGCGCGTGATCGGTTCCTGGCTCGCCGCGCGGCCGGGCATGCGCGAGCGCGTGGTGATCGCCACGAAGGTGATCGGCGCCTCGAACAACATCCCGCATATCCGCGACGGCAAGGGCAGGCTCGACCGCGCGGCCATCATGGCGGCGGTGGAGGGCTCGCTGCGCCGCCTGCGCACGGACCGCATCGACCTCTACCAGACGCATTCGACGGATCGACACGTCAACAGCTTCGGCCGCCAGGACTACGTGCACGACCCCGCGCGCGACGGCGCGCCGATCGAGGAGACCCTGCGCGCGCTCGAGGAACTCGTGCGCGCGGGCAAGGTGCGCCATGTCGGCGTGTCGAACGAGACGCCCTGGGGCGTGGCGGAGCACCTGCGCCTCGCGCGCTACCATGGCGCGCCGCGCATCCAGTCGATCCAGAACGCCTACAGCCTGCTCAACCGCATCCACGAGATCGGCCTCGCCGAGATGTCGATCCGCGAGCGCTGCGGGCTGCTCGCCTTCTCGCCGCTCGCCATGGGCGTGCTCGCGGGCAAGTACCTCGGCGGCGCAAGGCCGGCGGGCGCGCGCCTGACCCTGTTCGACCGCTTCAAGCGCTACGGCGTGCCACGCCAGGAGCCCGCCACCGCGGCCTATGTCGCGCTGGCGCGCGAGGCCGGGCTCGATCCCGCGCAGATGGCGCTTGCCTTCTGCGTCTCCCGGCCGTTCGTGACCTCGACGATCATCGGGGCGACGACGCTCGCGCAACTCGACGCCAACGCCGCCGCCGCGGGGATTGCGCTACCCGCCGACGTGCTGGCGCGGATCGACGCGATCCACGCCGCCAACCCGAACCCCTGCCCCTGAGGGACGCCCGCCCGAGGCGGGCTCAGCGCGGCGCGCGCGGCGGCGGCGCGGGCTCGAGCAGGTCGAAGCACGCGCCGACGACGTGGTAGTCCTTGCCGCCGCTGCCCTTGTCGGTGGCGATGCGCGCGTTGCCGGGGCCGAGGATCTTGCGCCACGAGCCGAGCTCGTGGTCGACCATGTGCTCCCAGCAATAGGCCCAGAGCCGGTCATGCGCGCGCGCGTAGCCATCCTCGCCGGTGGCGCGCGCGAGCAGCCCCGCCGCCGCCGCCGCCTCGACCTGGACCCAGAAGTACTTGTCGGCGTTGGCGACCGAGAGGTCCGGCTCGAGGCTGTAGACCAGCCCGCCATGCGCCTGGTCCCAGCCACGCTCCATCGCCGCGTCGAACAGGGCGCGCGCGCGCTCCATCATCCACGGCTCCGGGCGGCGCGCGTGCAGCAGCACGAGCAGCTTCGCCCATTCCGCCTGGTGCCCGGGCTGGAAGCCCCAGGGCCGGTAGCTGTTGGAGAAGTCGCCGCGCGCGTAGTCCCAGTCCGGCGTCCAGTCGGCGCGGTAGTGCTCCCACACGAGCCCGCCCGCCAGCGCGGCCTGGCGCACGCAGATCGCGTGCGCGATCGCCGCGGCGCGGTCGAGGTAGCGCGCCTCGCCCGTCGCCGCGTGCGCGGCGAGCATGGCCTCGCAGCCATGCATGTTGGCGTTCTGGCCGCGATAGGGATCGATCGACGACCAGTCGGGCGAGGCGACGTCCGCGTAGAGCGAATGCGCCGGCTCCCAGAGATGGCGCTCCATGGTCTCGAAGGTCTCCTCGAGCCAGGCGCGCGCCTCGCCGAACCCGGCCGCCAGCGCATGGGCATGGGCGAGCACGACGTGCACGTGGCCATAGCACTGGTTCGCGGGATCGCTGGCGCGCCAGGCGCCGTCGCGCCAGGCGAGTTGCCAGGCGTGGCCGCCGGTCGCCTTGTCGCGATGCGCCTCGCGCAGGAAGGACAGGCCGTGGCGGATCGCCGCGTCATGGGCGTCGGTGCCGAGCGCGCGCGCGGCCATCGCGAGGCTCACGACCATGCGCGCCGAGCTCACCAGCGAGCGGCGGTCGCGGTCGAAGGGCGTGCCGTCGAGGCCGTAGTAGTGGAAGAAGCCGCCGCGCGGGTCGATGCAGCGCGGGTGCAGGAAGGACGTCATCCACGCGATGTGGCTTCGCAGGAACGTCGCGGAACGGAAATCGGGAAGGCTCATCTCGCCGTCAGGTTTCGCGCCTCGCGCGGCCGGGCGCAAGCCTTGCCGCGGTGGTCGAATCGCGGGACGCTCGCGCGTCGCGCGCATGGAGGGGCCGGATGATCCGTCTTTTCGTCGGGCTCGAGCTTCCCGAGGATGTCCGCCACGCGCTCGCCGGCCTCTGCGGCGGCGTGCCGGGCGCCGACTGGGTTGCGACGGAGAGCATGCACCTGACGCTGCGCTTCATCGGCGACGTCACCGAGGCCGACGCCGAGGACGCGCATGACGCGCTCATGCGCGTGCGCGCGCCCGGCTTCGACCTGTCGCTGCATGGCGTCGGGCATTTCTCGACCGGCGAGGAGCTGCGCGCGCTCTGGGCGGGCGTCGACAGGAGCGAGCCGCTCGCGCAGCTGCGCCGCAACGTCGATTCGGCGCTGGTGCGCATGGGCTTCCCGCCGGAGGAGCGGCGCTGGCGGCCGCACGTGACGCTGGCGCGCTGCGCCGGCGCCTCGGTCCTGCGCGCGCAGGCCTTCCTCGCGCACAACGCGCTGTTCCGCGCCGGGCCCTTCCGCGTCGGGCAATTCACGCTCTTCTCCAGCCTGCGCCATTCCGGCGGGCCGAGCTACGTCGCCGAGGCGGAGTACGCGCTGCCGCCGGCGTGAGCGCGGCTACTGCGCGAGGAAGCCGCTGTCGACGGCGAGCACGTGGCCGGTGACGAAGGACGACGCGCCGCTCGCCAGGAACAGCATCGCCGCCGCGACGTCCGCGGGCCCGGGGAAGCGGCCGAGCGGGCTCACCGCCTGCATGCGCGCAAGAAGCTCGGGCGTCTCGAACAGCGCCTTCGTCAGCTCGGTGCGCACCCAGGTCGGCGCCACCGCGTTGACGCGGATCCCGTGGCCCGCCCATTCGACGGCGAGCGCGCGGGTGAGGTTCACCACCGCGCCCTTGGTCGCCTGGTAGGAGATGTTCGGGTAGAGCCCGCCACCCGACAGGCCCATGATCGACGCGGTGTTGACGATGCGCCCCGCCCGCGCGTCGGCGATCATGATCCGCGCCGCGGCCTGGGCGCAGAGGAAGACGCCGGTGAGGTTCACCGCGACGACCTTGTCCCAGTCGGCGCGCGTGAGCTCGGCCGTCGGCCGGCGCAGCGCGATGCCGGCGTTGTTGACCAGGATGTCGAGCCGGCCATGGGCCGCGCGTGCCGCGGCGAAGGCGGCGGCGACGGAGTCCTCGGAGGTCACGTCGATCGCGAGGGCGTGGGCCGCCTGGCCGCGCGCGGAGATGGTCGCGGCGAGCGCGGCGGCCTCGGCCTCGTCGCGGTCCGCGACGACGACGATGGCGCCAGCGGCGGCCATCAGCTCGGCGGTGGCGGCGCCGATGCCGCGCGCGCCGCCGGTGACGATGGCGACCTCGCCGTCGAGGCGAAGCAGGCGGGAGGGATCGGGAAGGCTGGCCATGGCGGCGCTCACGCGATCGCCGCGGCGCGCACGCGCCCGACCCCGGCCCTGGCCATCGCGTCCCAGGCGCGCGCGAGCGAGCCGTCGAGGTCGATGGCGCGGCAGGCATCCTCGACCACGATCGCCTCGAAGCCGAGCCTGCGCGCGTCGAGCGCCGTCCAGGCGACGCAGAAATCGGTGGCGAGGCCGCAGCAGAAGACGCGCCTGACGCCCTTGGCCTTGAGCCAGGCGTCGAGCCCGGTGCGCGTCCTGCGGTCGGCCTCGATGAAGGCCGAGTAGGAATCGACGTCGCGGTTGTAGCCCTTGCGGATCACGAGCTGCGCATGCGGCACGGAGAGGTCGCGATGCAGCGCCGCGCCTTCGGTCCCCTGCACGCAATGGTCCGGCCAGAGCACCTGGTTCCCGTAGGCGAGCTTCAGCACGTCGAAGGGCTTGCGGTCGGCATGGGACGAGGCGAAGGAGGAATGGCCCGGCACGTGCCAGTCCTGCGTCAGCACCGCGAGGCGGAAGGCCTGCGCGAGGCGGTTGATCACGGGCACCACCTCGTCGCCGCGCGGCACGGCGAGCGCGCCGCCGGGCATGAAGTCGTTCTGCACGTCGACGACGAGGAGCGCGTCGCCCGCGCGCGGCCGTGGCGAGGCGTCGCCGCCAGGCTGCGCGCCCGATGCGCCGGCACGCGCCGGCGCGCCGGTGCCGCCCGGCGCCTGGGCACCCGAAGCCTGCGCCCCCGCGGCCTGTGCAGAAGCGCGCGTCGCCGCCATCGCCGCCGCTGCCGTGCCCGCCGCCACAATCGCCCGTCTCGCCAGCATCCCGACCTCCGCATGGAAGGGCGGGAAGTCTATGGCGACCGCGCTGCGCGCGACAATGCGCGAGGCCGCGCCGTCAGGACTTCGCGAGCAGCGCCTCGACGGCGGAGACGATCTCGCGCGCGTCGGGCTTGACGCGGCTGGGCCAGGCGCCGGCCAGCGTGCCGTCCGGCGCGACGAGGTACTTGTGGAAGTTCCAGCGCGGCGCGCCGGCCTCGCCGAGCTCGGCCGCGACCCAGCGGTAGAAGGGATGCGCCGCGGCGCCGACCACGACCTGCTTGTCGGCGAGCGGGAAGGAGACGTCGAAGGTCTCGCAGAACTGGCGGATCTCGGCGGCCTTGCCCGGCTCCTGCTGGCCGAAGTCGTTCGACGGCACGCCGAGCACGACGAGGCCGCGGTCGCGATAGCGCCGCCACACCGCCTCGAGCTCGCGGTACTGCGAGGTGTAGCCGCAGAAGGACGCGGTGTTCACCACCAGCACGGGCCGCCCGGCCCAGGCCTTCATCGGCAGCTCGCCGCCCTCGATGGCGGGGAAGGCGAAGTCATGGGCGCTCATCGATGTCTTCCTTTCCCTGGGCGTGGTCCTGGCGGCGGCGTCGCGGCCGAGCGACGCGAGCGCGGCGGCCGCCGCGCCGAAGGCAAGGAAGAGCCGGCGCGGCAGCGCATGGCGCAGCACGACGCGGCGCCAGCCCGAGAGACCGTCCTCAGCCATAGCGCTGCTCCTTCCAGGGGTCGCCGCGCATGTGGTAGCCGCGGACCTCCCAGAAGCCGGGGCTGTCCTCGGCGACGAAGCTGAGCTTCGTCAGCCATTTCGCGCTCTTCCAGAAATAGAGGCGCGGCAGCACGAGCCGCACCGGCCCGCCATGCTCGCGCGTGATGTCCTGGCCCTCCCAGCGATGGGCGAGCAGCACGTCCTCGCCCGCGAAGTCGGCGAGCGGCAGGTT
>JBEGVV010000076.1:0-17880 GCA_041178225.1 Pseudomonadota bacterium
TCGATCGCCGCCATCGACCAGTCCCGCCGTTCCCTGGTCCAGGACTGGCCCAAGGGCGAAGCGGCGAAGATCTCCTGGTCCCGCGGCATCTGGATCGGCCCGCATGACTGAGGGCGGGGAGGCGTCGGGCCTCGTTGCCGGAGGCACGGATGCGCTGCTGCCGCACCTGCTCGCCCATCTCGACCGTGCGCGGCGCTGCGACATCGCCGTGTCGTTCCTGATGGACAGCGGCGCGCGTCTCCTCGTGGAGCACCTGCGCGACTTCCTCGCGCGCGGCGGCAGGGCGCGCATCCTCGTGGGCGACTATCTCGACGTGACGGAACCCGTCGCGCTGCGCCGGCTCCTCGACCTCGCGGGGGACATCGACCTGCGCATCCACCAGTCGCAGGGCGTCGGCTTCCATCTCAAGGGCTACATCTTCGTCGAGGGCGACGGGGCGACCGGCGAGGGCGTCGCCTTCGTCGGCAGCTCGAACATCTCCGCGTCCGCGCTGACCACGTCGATCGAGTGGAACTACCGCGTCGCCTCGCGCCACGATCCCGCAGGCTTCGCGGGGATACGCGCGGGCTTCGAGCGCCTCCTCGCGGACTACGCGGTCGCGCGCGTCGATGATGACTGGATCGCGCGCTACGAGAAGCGCCGAGCCTCCAGCGTCCTCCGCGAGGGTGGCGCGCCGCCCGAGACGCCGCTCCCGCCCCCCGAGCCGCGCGGGATCCAGCGCGAGGCGCTCGCCGCGCTCGATCGCACGCGGGAGGAGGGATACACGGCGGGCCTCGTCGTCCTCGCGACAGGCCTTGGCAAGACATGGCTCGCGGCCTTCGACAGCGCGAAGTTCAGGCGCGTCCTCTTCGTCGCGCATCGCGAGGAGATCCTCGACCAGGCCGTCGCCACGTTCCGGCGCGTGCGACCATCCGCGCGGATCGGCAGGCTCGGCGCGGGGAAGCGCGAGGGGAACGCGGAACTCGTCTTCGCCTCGGTGCAGACGCTGGCCCGCGATGCGCATCTCGCGCGCTTCGCCGCCGACGCCTTCGACTATGTCGTGGTCGACGAGTTCCATCACGCCGCGGCCGCGACCTACCGGCGCGTCATCGACAGGCTGCGCCCCGCCTTCCTCCTCGGGCTGACCGCGACGCCCGATCGCGGCGATGGCGCGGACCTCCTTGCCCTCTGCCAGGAGAACCTGGTCTTCCAGCGCGGCATCCCCGAGGGCATCGCGGCGGGCCAGCTCTGCGCGTTCCGGTATTTCGGCGTCCCGGACGGCATCGACTACGCGAACATCCCCTGGCGCAACGCGCGCTTCGACATCGACGCGCTGACCGCGGCGGTGGCGACGCAGGCGCGGGCGCGCAACGCGCTCGAGCAGTTCCGCCAGCGCGGTGGCACGCGCTGCATCGCCTTCTGCTGCTCGCAGCTCCATGCCGACTTCATGGCGGAGTTCTTCCGCCGCGAGGGCATCGCCGCGGCGGCGGTGCATTCCGGTCCCGGCAGCGCGCCGCGCGCGAGCTCGCTCCAGCGCCTGCAGGCCGGCGAGCTGCGCGTGCTCTTCGCGGTCGACATGTTCAACGAGGGCGTCGACGTGCCGCTGGTCGACACGGTCATGATGCTCCGCCCGACCGAATCGCCGATCATATGGATGCAGCAGCTCGGCCGCGGCCTGCGCGTCGCCGAAGGCAAGGCGGGCCTCGTCGTCATCGACTACATCGGCAACCATCGCGCGTTCCTCGCGAAGCTCGCGGCCATCGCCGGCCTGGTCGGTCGCGAGGAGGTCGGCAGCGGCGCGATGCGCGAGCTGCTCGAGGCGATACGCACGGGCCGGATCGTCCTGCCTCCGGGATGCGAGGTCACCTATGACCTCGAGGTGCAGGACATCCTCTCGGCGCTCCTCGCGCCGTCCCGCACCGCCACGCTGCTCGAGGCCTTCTACCGCGACTTCCTCGATCGCCATGGCCGCAGGCCGGTAGCGCTCGAGGTCTTCCATGCGGGCTTCTCGCCGCGCGTGACGGCGGATGGCGGATGGGCTGGCTTCCTCGCGCGCATGGGTGGGCTTGGCGATGCTGCGGCCAGCGTGGAGCCGCAGCTGAAGGCATTCGCGCGGCTGCAATCCATCGACCTCGCGGCGGCGCTGCTCCTGCGCACGCTGCTTGCTGCAGCTCCTGGCGAGGATCGCGCCGCCATCGAGAAACTCGCCCGGGAACTTCCGGATGTCGCGCAGCGCAGCGGCGTGCTGCTGGCATCGCTTCCTGCGGGGATGCGGGACGCTGCCACGCGCGCGGGCTCGATCCGCTCCGATATCCTGCCTTCGCTGGTGAAGCACGATCGCGACAAGGCCCGCTCGCTGCTTGCCCTCGAAGGCGACATGCTCGGCCTCGCGCAACCCGGCGCGCCCGGCGTCGCCGCGCTGATGCAGGAGATCGTCGACTGGCGCATCGCCGAGCTCCTCGGCGAGGGGCGCGACCTCGTGTGCAACGTGCAGCGCAACACGGGCGGAAACCCGATCCTCTTCCTTCCAAGCGGAGCGGCTGCGGCATCATTCCCGCGTGGCGACCTCGACGCGATGATCGATGGAGAGCGCCTCGTCGTCTGCGTCCGGAAGGTCGCCGTGAACAAGGTCACCACGAAGGGATCGCGCACGAACCTCCTGCCCGGGATCCTGCGCCACTGGTTCGGCGAGGATGCCGGCAAGCCTGGAACGGGCTTCAAGGTCTGGTTGCGCCGCCGCGGCGACGTCGTGTCGATGGAACCGGTCTCCTTGGATCGCGCCACTGAGCCCGGCTGACGCGCGATGCAACTTCCGGCGGCATTCCATCGCGTGGTGGCGCTAGGATCGCGGTAGCCCGCCGGGAGGTCCCGCGCGTGGCTTCCCGATGCAGGCCCCCGCCATGACCCCATCCCTTCCGTCGCCGCATGCCGTGCTTGGACTTGCCTTCGATGGCGGGGCGTGGCCGGCGAGCGCGGCGGGGGCCGGGGCGATGGCCGCGGCGGACATGCCGGCGCTTGGCCCGCTCGGGCTGCTGCGCGCGGTGGAGACGGCGCTTGGGCTCGGCGCCCCGGACGCGAAGCATTCCGAGCGCGTGGGAAGCTGGCGGCGCAAGCTCGCCGCCGCCGGGCCGGGGCGCTTCTGGGAGAAGAGCCTCGCCATCGACCCGCTGGCCACCGCCGAGGCGACGCTCGCCTGGCGCGACGAGCTCGTCGCCGCTGGCTGGGATGCCGCAGCGGACGCTTCCGCGCCGCGCCTCGCGGACCTCGCGGCGGCCGAGCGCGCCGCGCCCGCCCTGCAGCCCGGCGAGGCCGATCGCCTTGTCGCGGCCGCGGCCGCGCTCGCGCGCGGCGAGGGAAGGCCGCCCTTCGCGCGGCTGCGCCTCGCCGATCCGCGCGCCTCGCTGCCGCCCGGGCTCGCGCGGCTGGTCGACGCGCTCGCCGCGCGCGGCGTCGCCATCGAGGAGATCGGCGCGGCGACGATCGCAACAGGCACCGGCGACCTGGCGCAGCTGCAATCCGCGCTGCGCGGCGGCGAACCCGCCTTGCGCTTCGCGGGCGATGGCAGCCTTGCGCTGCTCTCCGCGGGAAGCGAGATGGCCGCGGCCTCCGCGCTCGCGGACTGGCTCGCCGCCGGCGGCGCGGGCGAGGGCAGCGTCGTGCTGGTCGTCGATCGCGCCAGCCCGGCGCTCGACGCCGCCTTCGCGCGGCGCCACCTGCCCGCGCCATGCGTGGCCGCGCGCTCGCCCCAGCGCGGCGCGCTGCAGCTCCTGCCGCTGGTCTTCGCCGCCGCGTGGAAGCCCTTCGACGCGGTGCGCATGCTCGACCTGCTGCAGGCCAGGCCCTCGCCGATCCCGCGCGAGCTGCGCAGCCGCCTTGCAAGGGCGCTGGTCGATGCGCCGGGGCGCGACGGGCCGGGTTGGCTGGAGGCGCGCGACAAGGGGCTCGAGGAGCTGGAGGCGCGGCTCGCCGAGGAGGAGAAGCAGGATCCCCGACGCGACGCGCGCCGGCGCATGGAGCGCCATCGCGCGCGCGTCGCCGCCTTCCTCGACGCCGGGCTCGCCGATCCGGTCGAGGGCATCGCGGCCGAGCGGGTGCGCGAGGCCTGCACCTTGCTCGCGGCCTGGGCCGCGGGGCTGGGCGAGGATCCGCTGCACCGCGCGCTGGCCGGGGCCTGCGCGGCGCTCGCCGAGGATGTGCGCCTCGACGGGCGCGCGCAGCTGCCGCGCATCGAGCTCGAGCGCATGATCCGCCTCGTGCTCGGCGAGGGGATCGAGGACCCCGGCGCGACCGGCGAGGCCGCGCCCTGGGCGGTGCTGCGCGATCCCGCCGCGCTCTGGGAGCAGGCCGATGTCGTGGTGTGGTGGGGCCTTGCCGCGCCGCCGCTGCCGCGCCGCCCGCCCTGGAGCGAGGTGGAGCGCGCCGAACTCGGCGCGCGGGGCTGCGCGCCGGAGCGCCATGGCGCGGCGATCGCGCAGGCGGCGCGGGGCTGGGCGCGGCCAGTGGCGCTGGCGCGGCGCAAGCTGCTCCTGGTCCACGCGCCGCCGCCGGGCGATGCCGAGGCGCGGCGACATCCGTTGCTCGACGAGGTCGACGCGCTGCTGGAGGCAGGCAAGGCGCCGGCCACCTGCATGCCGGTCGCGGAGGAACTTCTGGGCGACGCGCAGGCGCGGCTGCTCGGCACCCGGCTGCCGCGCGCGGAGCTCGCCCGCGCGGCGCTGCCCGCGCCGCGCGCGACCTGGACGATCCCGCAGGGGCGCGTCGCCGCGCGCGCGACCGAGTCCGCGAGCTCGCTCGAGCTGCTGCTCGGCTGCCCCTTCGCCTGGGCGGCGCGCCATTCGGGCAAGCTCTCGCCCGGACGCCGCGCCGAGATCCCGGATTCCGCGCGCCTCGTCGGGCTGCTCGCGCATCGCCTGGCGCAGGAGATCTTCGTGCCCGGCGCGCCGCCAGAGCCCGCGGCCGCGCGCGCGGCGGCGCTTGCGCGGCTGCCCGGGCTCATGGCGGAGATGGCGGCGCCGATGCTGGCGCCGGGCGCCGCGGCGGAGCGCGAGGCGATGGAGCGCGCGCTGCCGGAGGCGATGCAGGAACTCGCCAGCCTGGTCGCGCGGCACGGATTGCGCGTGACGGGCGCGGAGGTGACGCGCGACGCGCAGGACATGCCCGCGCGGGGCCAGCGCTTCACGGGCGCGCTCGACCTGCTGCTGGAGCGCGCGGACGGGCGCAGCGTCGTCATCGACCTCAAGTGGTCGCGCAGCGACAGGCGTCGCCGCGCCGAGGTGGAGGAAGGCCGCGCCTTGCAGCTCGCCGCCTATGCGCGCCTGGTCGGCGCGGGCGAGGACGCGGGGTATTTCATGCTCGCGCAGCGCCGCATCCACGCGCCGCCGGGCGCGCTCTTCGGTGGCGGAGGCGATCGCGTGCCCACGCTGGCCGCGACCTGGGCGCAGGCCAGCGCCTCGGCCGAGCGGCGCATGGCCGGCCTCGACGGGGGAAGGCTCCATGCCACGGGCGTCGCCGCCGAATGGAAGGATGGCAAGCCGCCCAGGGACGTGCCTGACCCCGATGCGGTGGAGATGCGCCTCGAGCCGCCCTGCCATTTCTGCGCCTTCGGGCGGATCTGCGGGAAGGAGGCGCTGCGATGAGCGCGAGCAAGGCCATGGGCCGCATCGACGTCGTCACCGCCTCGGCGGGCACGGGCAAGACATACAGGCTGGAGACCGAGGTCAGGGATGCGATCGCATCGGGCGCCACCGGGCCCGAGCAGGTGGTCGCCGTCACCTTCACCCGCGCGGCGGCGCGCGACCTCGTGGAGCGCGTGCGCGGCCGCCTGTTCAAGGATGGGCACAGGGCGGAGGCGCAGCGCCTGCTCGCCTCGCGCATCGGCACGGTGCATGGCGTGTTCGGCGGGATGCTCGCGGACCTCGCGCTCGAAGCCGGGCGCTCGCCGCGCGCCGACGTGGTGGCGGAGCGCCAGGCGCGGGCGCTGTTCCGCATCGCCGCCGACGCCGCGATCGGCAGGCATGCGCCGGTCCTCAACAGGCTCGCCGCGCGCTTCGGCTTCGCCGAGGGCTTGCCCGAGTTCCAGCGCGACTGGCGCGCGATGGCGCAAGGGATCGTCGACCTCGCGCGGCAGAACGGCCTCGACGCCGCAGCGCTGCGCGCGTCGGCGCAGCGGTCCTGGGAGGAGCTGGAGAAAGTGCTGCAGCCGGCCTCCGGCGATGGCGCGGCGCTCGACGCGGAGCTGGCGAGCGAGGCGCGGAAAGCGCTCGCGGCGATGCCGGGGACAGATCGCACGGGGGGCAGCGAGAAGGCGCGCGAGACGCTGCGCAAGGCGGAAGATGGCGGCGAGCTGTCCTGGTCCGACTGGGCTCGGATCTCGAAGCTCGAGCCCGGCAAGCAGAGCAGGGCCGCGGTCAAGCCGGCCAGCGACGTCGCCGCGCGCCATGCCACGCATCCGCGGCTGCGCGCCGACCTCGAGGCCTTCATCCGCGCGATCTTCGCCTGCGCCGCGGATTCGCTGGAGGCCTGGACCCGCTACAAGGCCGAGCGCGGCCTCGTCGATTTCGCCGACCAGGAGGCCGCGGCGCGCGACATGCTCGACCTGCCGGAGGTGCAGGAGAGGTTGCGCGAGGAAGCGCGGCTGCTGCTCGTCGACGAATTCCAGGACACCAGCCCGATGCAGCTCGCGCTCTTCCTGCGCGCCGCGCGGCTGGTGCCGCGCTCGCTCTGGGTCGGCGATCCCAAGCAGGCGATCTACGGCTTCCGCGGCACGGATCCCGCGCTGATGCGCGACGTCGCGGCCGTGCTCGCCACCCGGCATGGCGGCGAGCCGCAGACGCTGTCGGACATGTATCGCTCGCGCCGCGGCCTCGTCGCCTTCTGCAACGACGTCTTCGGCGACGCCTTCGCCGCCTGCGGCATCGCGCGCGGGCAGGTGGAGGTGCGGGCGATGCGCGAGGACGATGCCGGCATGCCATGCCCGCTGCTCGTCTGGCGCCTCGCCGGGAGCAACAAGGAGAAGCGCGCCGCCGCGCTTGCCGCCGCGGTGGCGGCGATGCTGCGCGCGCCCGAGGCGTGGATGGTGCCGGGCCGCCGCGGCGCTCCGCCTGCGAAGCTGCGTGGCGGCGACGTGGCGCTGCTCTGCCGCAGCAACGCCAACGCGGCGATGCTCGCCGCCGCGCTCGCCGCCGCCGGGCTCAAGGTCGCGCTGGGCCGCGAGGGGCTGCTGCAGCGCGCGGAATGCGCGCTGGCGCTCGCGGGCCTGCGCCTCGTCGCCGATCGCGGCGACAGCGCGGCGCTCGCGGAGCTCGCGCACCTGCTGGCCGGGGGCGGCGAGGCGCCCGGATGGCTCGCCGATGCGCTCGGCGCCGAGGATCCCGCTGGCGCGATCGCGCGCCATGTCGGCGCGGCCGAACGCCTGGCGGAGCTGCGCGCGCGGCTGGAGGCGCTGTCGCCGGCCGAGGCGCTCGACGCGACGATCGCGGCGCTCGACCTGCCGCAGCTGCTGCGCGCCTGGGGCGATGGCGCGGCGCGGCTCGCCAATCTCGAGGCGCTGCGCGGCCTCGCGCGCGGCTACCAGGACGAATGCGCGCAGGATGGCGCGCCGGCGACCGCGGCTGGGCTTTGCGCCTGGCTCGCGGCGGAGGAGCAGGACGAGCCTGCGAGCCCGGATCCCGACGCGGTGCAGGTCGCCACCGTGCATGGCTCGAAGGGGCGCGAATGGCCGGTGGTCGTGGTCTGCGACCTCGACCAGGAACCGCGCGGCCGGCTCTTCGACAAGCCCGTGGCGATGGCGCGCGCGGATCGCGGCCTCGATCCCGATGACCCGCTGGCCGGGCGCTGGATCCGGCTCTGGCCCTGGCCCTATGGCGCGCAGAAGAAGGACGTCGACCTCGACGCGCGCGCGGCCGGGGGCGAGATCGGCGCCGCCGACGCGCGCAGCGCGCTCGAGGAAGAACTGCGGCTGCTCTATGTCGCGATGACGCGCGCGCGGGACTGGCTCGTGCTCGCGCCGACTTTGGGCAAAGGCGGCACGACGTCGACGCCCTGGCTTGCGACGCCGGGCGCGCAGCGGATCGTGCTTCCCGCCATCGGCGCGACCGGCCCGCAGCAGGTCATCGTCGACGGCAAGCCCCATGCCTGCATCGTCTCCGACCACGCGGCCATCGAGGCCGAGGGCGATGGCGCGCAGCCCGGCGCCGGGGCATCGATCGTCGCGCCGGCGCTCCCGGCCTGGCCGCTGCCGCGCCACGCGCCACGGCTCGTGCGGCCCAGCGAATTGCCGCCGGGCGAGCGACCGGCCCTCGCCCCCGTCGCGCTCGGCGCGCGGCTTCCCTTCGCTGGCAACGCCGACATGGCCGCGGTGGGCGAGGCGGTGCATGGCTTCCTCGCCGCCGACGATCCCGGCCGCGCGCATGGGGAGCGCGAGGCCATGGCGCGGCGCCTGCTCGCCTCCTGGGGCGTCGTCGCGCTGGCGGCGCCCGATGTCGTGGTCGCGGCGGACCGGCTCTGGGCCTGGCTCGCAACGCGCTGGCCGGGCTGCAGCTGGCGCAGCGAGGTGCCGGTGATGCAGGCGCTCGGCACGCGCCTGCTCTCCGGTCGCATCGACCTCGTGGTCGAGCACGAGGGCGGGCTCGCCATCCTCGACCACAAGACCTTCCCCGGAGGGGCGGATGCATGGCCCGCGCGCGCGGCGCAGGCGCTGCCCCAGCTCGCGGCCTATGCGGGCGCGCTCTCCGCCGCCACCGGCAGGAAGGTGACGACGCTCGCGATCCATCTTCCGGTCGCGGGCGTCGTGCTGCCCTTCGACGCGGGGGAAGGATGGACGGCACCTTTCCTGGCGACCACTAGCGCAGGAGCGCGCGAATGAGAGGCTTCCTCGATCCTGCCTCCGCGCTCGCCTTCCGCTGCAGCCAGCGCTGGTTCGACCTGCGCGCGACCGGCAGCGAGAAGATCCGCCACTGCGATGGCTGCCGGCGCGAGGTCCACTGGTGCGCGAGCGACAAGGAACTCGAGGCGCATGCCGAGCGCGGCGACTGCGTCGCCATCGACCCCGTCTATGCCCGCGAGGCCGCTGGCGCGCCACCCGGGCTGGGCGAGCCCCTCAGCCCGGAGGACTTCCCCTATTGCGACGAGCGTGGCGATCCGGCGGACCGCCGCCCCGCGCGCTTCAGGCGGCGCGCGGGATGATGCGCGCCTCGATCTCGGCGCCCATGCGGTCGCGCGCGACCTCGAGGTCGAAGCCGGATTGCAGGCCCATCCAGAATTCCGCCGACGTGCCGAAATAGCGTGCCAGGCGCAGCGCCGTGTCGGGGGAGATCGCGCGCTTCGCATTGACGACCTGGCTGATGCGGATCTGCGGCACGCCGATCGCGCGGGCCAGCGTGTACTGGCTCAGCCCCAGCGGTCGCATGAAGTCCTCGCGCAGGATCGTCCCGGGATGGACCGGCGGGAAATCGGCCAGCCTGCGCCTCCTGCTAGCGGTGGTAGTCGACGATCTCGACATCGTGCGCGTCGCCTTGTGACCAGCGGAAGCAGACCCGCCACTGGTCGTTGATCCGGATGCCGGACTGGCCGCGCCGATCCCCGTGCAGGGCCTCGAGCCGGTTGCCGGGCGGCGCCTGGAGGTCGCGGAGCGATCTGGCATTGTGGACCTGCAGCAGCTTCCTGTGGGCCACGCGCATCACGTCGGTCGGGATGCCCTTCGAGTAGTGGCGTTCCCATGCGGCGCGCGCGGCGAGGTTGCCGAAGGATCTGACATGCCCCGTTGCTAACGCCAAGCGTCATGTCGTCGTCCCATGATGGACGATCCGCCTGCGACGTGGCTGGTCCTGCCGGGGTAGGCCGGCGCGCCAGCGGTGCTAGCTCCCGCGTCGCCTCACGCCCGCTCGAAGGCGAGGCCGCGGGCGAGCCAGCAGCCCGCCTGGATGGAGGCGACCCTGCCCGAGGCGTCGCGGCGCAGCGCAAGCGTCCAGTCGCCCGGTGGCGCCACGTCGAGGGCGCGCGGGCAGGGCATGGTCCAGAGGTCGCGGCCATGGCGCTCGAGCAGTTCCATGCGCCCGCTTCCGAGCGGTCCCGACCACGCGCCATGCGCGACGCCGCCGGCATCCGCGACCTCGAGCCCGGAGCCCGTCTCCGCGCAGCGCCAGGTCCCCGCGATCTCCGCCGCGTCGGCGGGCGAGGGCGGTGCCCCGGCCGCCGCCGCCGGCTCCAGGCGCGCGCGGAGGTTCTCCGCGTCGCGCTCCATCACCAGCACGCCGCCCTCCATGCGCAGCGCCGTGCGCGAGGAGCGCGCGCTGCCATCCGGCTGCAGCAGCAGCCGCTCGGGCCCCGGCGCGAAGCGCAGGCGCAGCTCGCCCGGCGGGCCCTTCTCGATGCGCGCGAGGAGCCCGGTCTCCGCCTCGCGCCAGGTCGACGGCCAGTCGGGATGGGGCAGCCTTGCATCGGGCGCGGCCTTCGCGCGGCCGAGCACGGCGCCCAGCGCCTCGTGCGAAGCGGCCTGCGCGTCGGCGGAGTGGTTGAACAGCACGACGACCGAGACGCGCTCGGCCGCGCAATGGACGCGGTGGCTGCGCCAGCCACGCAGCGCGCCGCCATGCTGCGTGAGCGCGTGGCCGAATTCCGGCGTGCGGTCGAGGCCGAAGCCATAGGCGGCTTGCGTGCCATCGGCGAAGGAGACCGGCGCGGAGAGCCGCGCGTAGGTCGAGGCGGGATCGTCGCGCGTCGCGTCGATGTGCCTCTCCCAGGCGATCATGTCGTCGAGGCTGGCGCCGAGCCCGGCATCGCCGGTCCACAGGATGCGGTTGACCGCGGGGCGGAAGCCCGTGGCCTGCGTGCCCTCGTAGCCCTCGGTGCCGTCGGGCATGGCGGAGGTGTCGGCGGCGAGGAAGGCCTGCTCCATGCCCGCGGGGCCGAGCACGCGCGCGCGCAGCAGCTCGTCGAAGGAGCGCCCCGCGCGCTCCCCGAGCATGTCGCCGAGCAGGCGGAAATTCTGGTTGCAGTAGGAATAGCGCGTGCCCGGCGCGAAATGCGTGGAGCGCGTCGCGGCGATGGTGGCGCGCGCCTCGCGCTCGCCGAACGCGTCCTCGGCGCCCGCGCCCAGCAGCATGGCGAGCGCCCAGTAGTCGCGCAGGCCGGACTGGTTGTGCGCGAGCTGCGCGATCGTCGGCAGCTGGCCGCCGAGCCTCGGCAGCCGCGCGCGCAGCAGCGGCGCCAGCGCCTCGATGTCCGGGCATTCGGCGAGCAGCGTCGCGCAGGCGAACTGCTTGGTGATCGAGCAGACGCGGAAGAGCGAGCGCGGCGTGAAGGGGATGCGCCGCTCGGCATTGGCGAAGCCCCAGGCATGGCGCGCGAGCACCTCGCCACGGCGCAGCACCGCGATCGCGCCGCCCGGCCCGGGATATGCGAGCGGGATGCGGCGCAGCACCGTCTCGAGCCGCTTCCCGATGTCCTTGTCCATGGCCTGTCCCTTCTTCCCCGTGCCTTGCGCGCGCCGCGCATGTTGACCCTTCGCGGCGGCGGCTCCTAGCCTGCCACGCGGCGCGCCGGGGCGCGCGCGCCACGACGCCACCTGACGGACCCGCCATGAAGACCACGCGCATGCTCGCCGCCCTCGTCCTGTCGCTCGCCGCCCTGCTGGGCGCGGGGATCGCCGCGGCGGAGGACTGGACCGGGACATGGGACAGCCGCTGGCGCAGCGGCGGCGCGCGGCTGGTGCTGGTGCAGCAGGGCGACCGGGTCACCGGCACCTACACGCCCTATGACGGGAGGATCGAGGCGCGCGCGGACGGGCTGGCCCTGCGCGGGGAATGGATCGAGGGCGAGCGGCGCGGCGCCTTCGAGTTCGCGCGCTCGCGCGACGGCGCGAGCTTCGCGGGGCGCTTCGACAGCGGCGAGTGGTGGACGGGCCGCCGCGTGCCGCCGGGCGCGCGCGAGTTCGTCATCGAGACGGACAAGGCCACGCCGCGCGAGACGCTGCGCGGCTTCCTGCGGCTGATGAATATCCATCGCGGCCGCGTGCACGACGCCTACGAGCGGTTGCTGCCGCTGGTCGCCTTCGCGCCCGAGGACGAGGGCGCGACGGTGGACGAGCGCATCGCCGCGCTGGTCGCGGCCTACGACGTGATCGACCAGTTCCGCCTGCGCCTCTGGGAGGTGCCGGGCGCGGTCGAGGGCGACCGGGCGATCCATCGCCTCGCGCGCGCCGACGAGAAGGCCGGCGAGATCGCCTTCCGCCGCGCGGGCGATGGCTGGCGCATCGCGCTGCCCTCGCTGCAGCGCTCGGCCGCCGCGCTCGCGGCCCTGGTCGCCGCCGCGCCCGACCGGCCGCGCGGGCCGCATGCCAGCCCGCGCGCGACGATGCGCGCCTTCCTCTCCGCCATGGCCGACGGCACGCTCGAGGGCCGGCGGCGCGCGGCGCTCGCGCTCGACCTGTCGCAGGTGCCCGCCGCGGTGCGCGCGAGCGAGGGGCCGCTGCTGGCGGAGTTCCTCAAGGGCGTGCTCGACCGCGCCGGGCTGGTCGTGCTGCAGGAGCTGCCCGACGATCCCGGCGCCGACGAATCCTACATCCACTACTTCCATCCCGCGGGCCGCGTCGCCATCGCGCCGGTGGATCGGGACGACGCGCGGGCCTGGCTGTTCTCGGCCTCCACCGTGGCCTCGCTGCGTGGCCTCTACGCAGCGGTCGAGCCGCTGCCGGAGACGCCGGGCGTGCTGGAGCAGGACGCCCACTCGCTCTTCTTCCGCGTGCGCAGCTGGGCCGCGTCGATCGACCACCGGCTGCTGCAGGCGCCGCTGCTGCTCGAGACCTGGCAGTGGATCGGCATCCTGCTCGTGCTCGCCGGCGGCTATCTCGGCGGGATGGTGCTCGCCGCGCTGGTCTTCGCCGTCGTCGGCCCGCGCATCGCGCGGCTTGCCGAGGAGCGCAACTGGGCGCTCGAGCGGCGGGTGAAGATCCCGGTGCGCCTGTGCTTCGCGGCGGCGCTGTGGTTCGCGGCGATCGGCGTCATGGGCCTCTCGGACACCGCGCAGCATGCGGGCCAGACCGTGGCGGTCACGCTGCTGTCGATCGGCGTCGTCTGGGCGGGCTATTCGCTGGTCGACCTGCTCGCCGCCGCCTTCCTTGGCCGCGCGCAGCGCGCGGGCATGCAGTTCGACGCGATCCTCGTGTCGCTCGTCGTCACCGTGGCCAAGGCCGCGCTCGCGGCCGGCGGCGTGATCCTGGTCGCCGACATACTCGACCTGCCCTGGTCGGGCGTGCTCGCCGGCCTCGGCGTCGGCGGCCTCGCCGTCGCCTTCGCGGCGCGCTCGACGGTGGAGAATTTCTTCGGTGCCGCGATGCTGCTCTCCGACCGCCCGTTCAAGACCGGGGACTCGGTCGTCGCGGGCGGCATCTCCGGCTCGATCGAGCATGTCGGCCTGCGCTCGACGCGCATCCGCACCGCCGACGATTCGGTCGTCTACGTCCCCAATGCCACGCTGGCCTCGGCGACGATCGACAATCGCGGGCGCCGCCGGCACTGGATGTTCCGCACGGTGTTCGGCCTGACCTTCGACACGCCGCCCGAGAAGCTCGACGCCTTCGTGGCGGGGGTGAAGGAGGTGGTGCGCGCCCATCCCGCGGGCCGCGACGGGCGGCTCTTCTGCGCGGTCGTCAACTTCGGCGAGTCGGCGATCGAGGTGGAGCTCATCAGCTACCTGCAGGTGAAGTCGCTCGCGGAGGACCGCGAGGCCAAGCACGCCATCCTGCTCGAGGTCATCCGGCTCGCCGCGCGGCTGGGCGTCAGCTTCGCCTTCCCGACGCGGACGGTCGTGATGGGCGGCGCCGGGGCGGCCGCGCTGGCGGGGCCCGGCAGCGGCACGGCCTGAACGGGCATGACGGGGCGGGATGCCGCGCAGGGCGCGATAATCTTTCGTAAACCCGCGCGCGTTAAGGTCAATAAATCCTGAAACCCTCCCGCGGCGCCTGCGGGAAGACGCCCCGGGAGCGCCAAGATGTTCACCGAAGCCAGGCGGCACATGATGTACCGGATCGCGAACGCGACGGTGCTGGCCTATCCGTTCCCGCACATGGTCGTCACCGAGATCCTGCCCCCGGGCTTCCATCGCCACGCGCTCGCGATGCTGCCCGCCGACGACGCCTATCCTGGCTTCGGCGGCGGCGCCCGCAGGACCTTCGTCCCCGAGCCCGGCGTGCAGCTCCTCCAGGCCGACCCGGCGCGCGCCTTCTGGACCGACATGCTCGCGGCGATGACGCACGAGGATGTCGGCGCCTGGATCATGGCGCGGTTCTACGACGTCATCAGCGCGCGCTTCGGCCTCGATGCCCCGGGCTCCAGCATCTCGCTGCGCGCCGAGGCGACGCTGGCGCGCGACGCCGCCTCCATGTCGTGCGGCCCGTCCACCGGCGCTGCCGCGGCGGTGGTGACCAGCGCGATCCAGCTCGCCCCCGATGCCTCGCGCGGCGACCTCGGCCTGTCGCTCTACGTGCCCAACGAGCAGGGGTTCTCCTGCGGCGGCGGCATCGAGCATCCGCGCGCGCGCTTCGAGCGCGTGACGGTCATCCCCTACGCGCCCAACACCCTCGTCGCCATGCCGAAGACCGACCAGTCCTTCGTCGGCTACGAGCCGGTCGACGAGCCGGGTGCGCGGCGCGACCTGCTGCTGCACGAGATGGTCCTGCCGGGCTGAGCGCCCGGCCCCGCGCCTCAGCGGCCGAGCGAGGCCGCGGCCGCCACCATGGCCGCCTCGATGCGGTCGAGCGCGTCGTCCATCTGCGCGCGCGTCGTCGTCAGCGGCGGCGTCAGCGTCACCACGTTGCCCATCGTCGTCTTCAGCGACACGCCGCGGTCGAGGCAGGCATAGAGCGTCGCCTCGGCCAGGTCGCCATCGGGCTCCTTGCCCTCGCGGCTGCGCACCAGCTCGATCCCGATCAGCAGCCCGCGCCCGCGCACGTCCCCGATCCAGCGATGGCGCGCGCGCATCTCCCCGAGCCGCTCCAGCGCGGCGGCGCCGACGCTGGCCGCGTTCTCGACCAGGCCCTCGTCCTCGATGACCTGGATCGTGGTCAGCGCGGCGCGCGCGCTGACGGGGTTCTTCTCGTGGGTGTAGTGGCCGAAGGCCCACTTGCCGCCCATGTCGAGGTCGGGCCGCGTGACCGTCGCGGCGACGGGGATGATGCCGCCGCCCAGCGCCTTGCCCATGACCAGGATGTCGGGGACGACGCCGTCATGCTCGCAGGCGAACATGCGGCCGGTCTTGCCGAGGCCCGTCGGGATCTCGTCGAAGACGAGCAGCGCGCCGTGCCGGTCGCAGGCCTCGCGCACGATGCGCCAGAAGCCCGGCGGCGGCAGGTAGGGCACCGCGCGCGCCGGCTCCGCCACCACCGCGGCGACGTCGCCCTCGCGCGAGAGGACGTATTCGACCATGCGCGCGCATTGCACCTTGCACAGCTCGACGCGCGGCCTTCCCGCCTCGTCGACCTCGTAGCCATAGGGGCAGCGATAGCAGGCGAAGGGCGCGACATGCTCGGCCCCCGCGACGAGCGGCGCGGCCGGGCCGGAGCGGAACAGCGCCTCGCCCGATAGCGCCGCGGCGCCGAAGCCCGCGCCGTGGAAGGCGTCCCAGAACGAGATCGTCTTGTGCCGCCCGGTGGCGGCGCGCGCGATCTTCACCGCGACCTCGACCGCGTCCGAGCCGCCGGTGGTCAGCAGCAGCCGCGACAACCCGCCGGGCGCGATCGCCGCGATCTTCTCCGCGAGCTCCGCCGCGACGTCGCAGGCATAGCGGCGCGGCGCGAAGGGCAGGGCGTCCATCTGGTCGGCGATCGCCTTCTTCAGGCGTGGGTGCCCATAGCCGATGTGGTGGACGTTGTTGCCGTGGAAGTCCATGTAGCGCCGGCCCGCCACGTCCTCGATCCAGATGCCCTCGGCCCGCGCGATCGCGTTGAGGCAGGGCGTCGAGACGGACTGGCGCAGGAAGTGCCGCGCGTCGCGCTCGAGCAGCGCGCGCGTCGCCGCGTCGAGGCTGCGCGCCTGCCAGGCCGCGCGGCGGTCGGTGTCGTTGGTGTCGCTTTCCGACTGCGCGACGTCGGGCTCGTTGCGTCCGGCTGCCACGTCGTCTCCTCCAGCGTGTCGCCCCGGCCTTCCTATGGCCTGCGCTTGCGCGGCGTCAATGACGCGGGCGCCGCGCGATGCCGTGATGCCGCCGGCGGCCGGGGCCGCCCCTGGAGGAGCCATGAAGCAGCGCGGAGTGCGGAGCACGCGGCGCCGGACGGACGAGCGCAAGGCGCATCTCGTCGCCGAGGAGCGCCACGATCCCTACAAGGCGCGCGGCAAGCGCGCGGGTCCCTGCACCTGCCCGGGCTGCGGCGCGGTCTGGGAGGCGGGGCGCTGGCGCTGGACCAATGGCGCCGACCGCCCCGCGGCGCGCGCGACCTGCCCGGCCTGCCATCGCATCGCCGACCGCTTCCCCGCGGGCGAGGTCCGGCTCTCCGGCGACTTCGCCCTGCGCCATCGCGACGAGATCATGGCCCTGGCGCGCAACACCGAGGCGCGCGAGCGCGCCGAGCACCCGCTGCAGCGGATCATGGACGTCGAGGAAGGCGGCGAGTCCGCCATCATCCGCACCACCGGCATCCACCTGCCGCGGCGCATCGGCCACGCGATCGTCGACGCCTACAAGGGCGACCTCGAGACGCATTACGACGAGGCCGGGCATTTCCTGCGCGTGACCTGGCGCCGCGACGCCTGAGCGCCGCCGCACTGGCGAGGCCTGGCCTCAGGCCACCAGCAGCGAGAGCGCGATGCTCGCCACCGCCGCGGCGGTGAGCAGCCGGCGCAGCGGCAGGTACCAGGCCGCCGACACGCCCGCGCCGAGGCTGCGCAGGTCGACGAAGAGCGCGGCGGCGAGCGACGCCGCGAGCAGCGCCAGGGCCGGGCGCGGCGCCATCAGCAGCGCGATCCAGCCGAGCAGCGAGGGCGTGACGCCCCAGCCAAGCCGCGCCCAGCTTGTCTCGTGCGGCGCGCGCAGCGCGAGGCCCCAGTGCACGCCGCCGAGGAAGGTCAGGATGACCGCGCCATAGGCGACCTGCGCGCGCAGCGCGGCGGCCTCGACCTCTCCCTCGGCGAAGACCACGGCGAGCGCCGCGACCCAGAAGGGGACGAGGCCCGCGAGGCCGAGCGCGCGCGCGGCCGGGGGCGTTTCGGGATGGAGCATGGCGTCCTGCCTGCGGTCTTGCGTGGACGGGCATTCCTATCGCCCATCGCGCGGCGTCTTTCCAGAGCCCTATGGCGCGCGCCGCCTCCCCCCGCGACAAAGCCGCCTGCCCGCCTATATTGCGCGCTGTTCGATCGGGGAGTCTGGCGATGGGCGAGGATGGCGGCGTGCTCGGGCGGGTGATGGCCAAGCTGGTCGACACCAAGCAGAAATGGGCGCGCGAGGGCAGGCTGCTCACCGGCGAGCAGGCGCCGCCCGCGCAGCGCCTGCCGCCCGGCCAGCGGGAAGTGAAGAACTGGCCCGTGCTCGACCTCGGCATCCAGCCGGAGGTGAGCCGCGCCAACTGGAAGCTCGAGGTCGAGGGCCTGGTCGAGAACCCGATGGTGCTCGACTTCGACGCCTTCATGGCCCTGCCGCAGGTCGAGTCACGGTCCGACATCCATTGCGTCACGCAATGGTCGCGCTTCGACAACACCTGGAACGGCGTCGCCACGCGCGAGCTGCTGGCGCTGGTGCGGCCTCGCCCCGAGGCGCGCTTCGTCATCCAGTCCTCCTACGACGGCTACACCACCAACCTGCCGCTCGCCGACTTCGCGGGCGAGGACGTGCTGCTCGCCCATCGCTGGGAGGGCCAGGACATCACGCGCGAGCATGGCGGGCCGGTGCGGCTCGTGCTGCCGCGCCTCTATTTCT
>JBEGVV010000077.1:0-20424 GCA_041178225.1 Pseudomonadota bacterium
TGTCCCGCCGCAGGCCGCCGCCATCGCGCGACGCGTCGCGCCGGAGACGGGCTCGTCGCGGCCGGCGAGGATGCAGGCGAGCGTGTCGACGAGGCAGAGCGCCGCCTCGTCGAGCGCCGCCTCGGGGAAGCGCCGCGAGGCGACCAGCGCGCCGAGCGCGCCCGCCAGTCCATCGTGCCCGTCCGCCATGTCCCCCACCTCGCGTCCCTCGGGATGCGCGAGGAAAAACACTCGCACCTGATTCCACTAGCACGCATCGTCGCGCGCCGGGCGTCCGCCTTGCGCTGGTCGCACGGGCCCACCTACAGTCCGTCGAAGGGGCTTCTGGAGAATCCATGGCTGGCTATTCGGGACTGCGCATCCTCACGGAAGGACTTCGCGGCAATGCGGGCTGGCGGCCCGCGTGGCGCAAGCCCGAGCCGAGGCGCGCCTATGACGTGATCGTCGTCGGCGGCGGCGGGCATGGCCTCGCGACCGCCTTCTACCTCGCCGAGGTCCATGGCATCACGAATGTCGCGGTGCTGGAGAAGGGGCCGATCGGCCTCGGCAACACGGGGCGCAACACGACCATCGTGCGCTCCAACTACCTGCTGCCGCAGAACCATAATTTCTACGAGCACTCGCTCAAGCTCTGGGAAGGGCTCGAGCAGTCGCTCAACTACAACGTCATGATGAGCCAGCGCGGCGTCATCAACGTCTTCCACAACGACGCGCAGCGCAACGCCGCCATCCGCCGCGGCAACGCGATGCGGCTGGCGGGCATCGACGCGGTGCTGCTCGACGGCGAGGGCGTGAAGTCGATGTGCCCGCTGCTCGACATCTCGAACGGCCGCTTCCCGGTGATGGGCGGGCTGCTCCAGCCGCGCGGCGGCACCGCGCGCCACGACGCGGTGGCCTGGGGCTTCGCGCATGCGGCCGACGCGCGCGGCGTCGACATCATCGAGCATTGCGAGGTCACCGGGATGATCGTCGAGGGCGGCGCGATCTGCGGCGTGCGCACGACGCGCGGCGAGATCCTCGCGCCCAAGGTCGGCATCGCCGTCGCCGGCAGCACCAGCCTCCTCACCGAGATGGCGGGCTTCCGCGTTCCCATCGAATCCCACCTGCTCCAGGCCTTCGTCAGCGAGGGCCTGAAGCCCATGATCGACTGCGTCGTCACCTTCGGCGCGGGGCATTTCTACATTTCGCAGTCCGACAAGGGAGGCCTCGTCTTCGGCGGCGGCCTCGACGGCTACCCGAGCTACGGCCAGCGCGGCACGCTGCGCGAGGCCGAGCATGTCTACGCGGCGGGCGTGAGCATGATCCCCGCGCTCGGCCGCCTGCGCGGCCTGCGTTCCTGGGCCGGCATCATGGACATGTCGCCCGATGGCTCTCCCTTCATCTGCAAGACGCCGGTGCGCGGCCTCTACATGACGGCGGGCTGGTGCTACGGCGGCTTCAAGGCGACGCCGGGCTCCGGCTGGTGCCACGCCTGGACGATCGCGAGGGACGAGCCGCACGCGCTGAACGCCGCCTTCACGCTGGACCGCTTCCGCGAGGGCAGGATGATCGACGAGCGGGGCAACGGCCCCTTCCACTGGACGCACTGACATGCTGCAGATCAATTGCCCGCATTGCGGGCCGCGCGACGAGGCCGAGTTCACCTATCGCGGCGACGCCAGCGTGTCGCGCCCGGGGCCGGAGGCCGGCATCGAGGCGTGGGACGACTACCTCCACCTGCGCGGCAACCCGCGCGGCTGGACCGTCGAGTGGTGGCTGCATTCCGCGGGATGCCGCGCGGTGCTGAAGGTGCGGCGGCACACCGTGACCCACGAGGTGGACGCCGTCGCCACCGCCGGGGAGCGCCTTTCGGCGGAACGCGCATGAGCCAGGCAAGGCGCCTTGCCGCGGGCGGGCATGTCGACCGCGCGCGCAACCTCTCCTTCCGCTTCGACGGCAGGTCCTACGCCGGCCATCCCGGCGACACGCTCGCCTCCGCGCTGATCGCCAACGGCGTGCGGCTCGTCGGCCGCTCGTTCAAGTACCACCGCCCGCGCGGCATCTTCTCCGCCGGCGTCGAGGAGCCGAACGCGCTCGTCGAGCTGCGCGAGGGCGCGTGGCGCGAGCCCAACACCCGCGCCACGGTGGTGGAGCTCTTCGACGGCCTGGTCGCGGCCAGCCAGAACCACAGGGGCTCGCTGGCCTTCGACTGGATGGCGGTCAACGGGCTGCTCGCGCCGTGGCTGGGCGCCGGCTTCTACTACAAGACCTTCATGTGGCCGGCCGCGTTCTGGGAACGCGTCTACGAGCCGCTGATCCGGCGCGCCGCCGGCCTTGGCCGCGCCTCGGGCCTTCCGGATCCCGACCACTACGGCACGATGCACGCGCATTGCGACGTGCTCGTCGTCGGCTCCGGGGCGGCGGGTCTCGCGGCCGCGCGCGCGGCAGGCGCGACCGGCGCGCGCGTCATCCTCGCCGAGCAGGACTTCATGCTCGGCGGCGACCTCCTGAACGAGCCGGGCCTCGAGGCCTGGCGACGCGAGCAGGTCGCCGCGATCGAGGCGATGCCGGAGGTGAGCGTCCTGCCGCGCACCACCGTCTTCGGCTTCTACGACCACGGCGTGCTCGGCGCCGCCGAGCGCGTCGCCGACCACCTGCCGCAATCGCCCCCGCACGTGCCGCGCCAGCGCTTCTGGACCATCCGCGCGAAGGAGGTCGTGCTGGCCACCGGCGGCCACGAGCGGCTGGTCGCCTTCCCGGGCAACGACCGGCCCGGCGTCATGCTCGCCGGCGCGGCGCGCACCTATGCGCGGCGCCACGGCGTGCGCGCGGGCGATGCCGTCGCCCTCTTCGCGACCCACGACGCCGCCTACGACGCCGCCTTCGCGATGGCGGAGGCGGGGGCCACGATCTCCGCCATCGTCGACCCGCGCGACGACAGCGCGGCCATGCAGCGCGCGCGCGACGCCGGCTTCGACGTGCGCGCCCGCAGCGTCGTCTCGGGCACCGCCGGCCGCGCCGGCATCCACGCGATCGAGGTCCGCGCGCGAGATGGCGCCGGGCGCGGCACCGCGCTGCCGGCCGACCTGCTGATGATCTCCGGCGGCTGGAACCCGGCCGTGCACCTGGCGAGCATGTCGGGCGCGCCGCTGGCCTGGAACGAGGAACTGCAATCCTTCCTGCCTGGCGCCCCGGTGCAGCGCGAGCGCAGCGCCGGCGCGTGCCGTGGCGTGAACGGGCACGCCGCCGCCGCGGCCGACGGCGCCGACGCGGGCCGCGCCGCCGCCATCGCGGCGGGCTTCGCGGGCGCCGCGGCCTTCGCGATGCCCTCGGGGCCTGCCCCCGACCACCGGCCCTGGCCGCTCTACGAGGTGAAGGGCGGCAAGGCCTTCGTCGACATCCAGGACGACGTCACCGCGGACGACATCCGCCTCGCGCATCGCGAGGGCTTCTCGCACGTGGAGCACGCCAAGCGCTACACGACGCACGCGATGGGCACCGACCAGGGCAAGACCGGCGGCATCGTCGGCGCGGCGGTGCTGGCCGAGGCGCGCGGCGAGAAGCTCGCGACGGTCGGCCTGCCGCGCTTCCGGCCCTACACCTCGCCGGTTGCCTGGGGGACCATGGCCGGCGATGGCGTCGGCGAGCATTTCCAGCCGACGCGGCGCTCGCCGCTGCACGCCGTCCATGACGCGCTCGGCGCGACCTGGATGGATGCCGGCCTGTGGAAGCGCCCGGCCTTCTACCCGCGCCCGGGCGACGCGGATGCGTGGGCGAGCGTGATGCGCGAGGGCCGCGCGGTGCGCGAGCGCGTCGGCATCTGCGACGTCTCCACGCTCGGCAAGATCTCCGTCGAGGGCCCCGACGCGGCGACCTTCCTCGACCGCGTCTACTCCAACACGTTCTCGACCCTGCCGGTGGGTCGCGCGCGCTATGGCCTCATGCTGCGCGACGACGGCATGGTCTTCGACGACGGAACCACCAGCCGCCTCGGCCCGGACCGGTTCTTCGTCACCACCACGACCGCGCAGGCCGGGCCGGTGATGCAGCACCTCGAGTTCCACCTCGCCACCGTGTGGCCCGAGCTCGATGTCAGCCTCGCCAGCATCACCGACCAGTGGGCCGGCGTCTCGATCGCCGGACCGCGGGCGCGCCATGTCGTGGCGGCGATCGTCGAGGGGCTCGACGTCTCGAACGAGGCCTTCCCCTTCATGGCGGTCGCCGATTGCCGGGTCGCGGGCGTGCCCGCGCGGCTCTTCCGCATCTCCTTCTCCGGCGAGCTCGCCTTCGAGATCGCGATGCCGGCAGGCCACGCCGAGCGCGTCTGGGCGGCGGCGATGGAGGCGGGCGCCGCGCACGGCATCGAGCCCTACGGGCTCGAGGCGCTCGGCCTGCTGCGCATCGAGAAGGGCCATGTCGCCGGTCCCGAGCTCAACGGGCAGACGACGGCGCACGACCTCGGCCTCGGGCGCATGCTCAAGAAGAAGGGCGACTTCATCGGCCGCGCGATGGCGCTGCGCCCCGGCCTCGTCGACCCGTCGCGCCCGCGGCTCGTGGGGCTGCGCAGCGTCGACCCGTCGCGGCAGGTCCGCGCCGGCGCGCATCTCGTCGCGCCGGGCGGCGGACCGAGCCAGGGCTGGGTCACCAGCGTCACGCGCTCGGTGGTCGGGCCCGGCGGCTGGATCGGGCTTGCCATGCTGCGCGACGGCGAGGCGCGCATCGGCTCGACGATGGTCGCCGCGAACCCGCTGATGGGCGAGGAGGCGCAGGTCGCCATCGTCAGCCCGCACATGCACGACCCGGAGAACCTCCTTGTCCGCTCCTGACCCCGTCCATCCGCTGGCGCGCGTCGCGACGCCGGGCACGCACGGCGCGCCGACGGCGTCGCCGCTGCGCCTGTCGCTGCCCCGGCGCGAGATCGTGCAGGTGATGCCACGCCGCGGCCGGGAGGCAGCCTTCGCCGCGGCGATGCGCGCGACCTTCGGCATGGATCCGCCGGGGCCGGGCCGCGTGGCGTCGGCGGGCGACGCGAGCGCGATCTGGATCCAGCCCACGGCCTGGTTCCTCTGCGCGCCGCGCGCGGCGGAAGGCGCGCTTGCGGCACGCGCGGCGGCGGCCTTCGCAGGCATCGCCGCGGTCGAGGACCAGTCGCACGGGCGCACGACCATCCGCCTCTCCGGGCCATCGTCGCGCGCCATGCTGTCGCGCGGCTGCCGCGTCGACCTGCACCCGCGCGCCTTCGGCCCGGGCCGCGCGGCCTCCACGATGATCGCGCATGTCGGCTGCCTGGTGCACCAGGTCGACGACGCGCCCAGCTACGACCTCGTCGTCTTCTCGACCTTCGCTCAGACGTTCCTCGAGTGGCTGCTGCATGCGGCCGCCGAGGATGGCCTGGTGGTCGAGTGATCGGCGCGCCGCCGGGCCGGTCCGTTCCGCGCAATCCGCGGCGATGAGCGCTGCCGGGGCCGTCGCGCGCGAGGAACCCGTGGCAGGCGGGATGCCGCTGCTCAGCGTGCGGGGCCTCGAGCTCCACATCCCCTCGTCGCCGCAGCCGCTGCGCGTCGTCGACGGCGTTTCCTTCGACCTCCGCCGCGGCGAGACGCTCGGCCTCGTGGGCGAGAGCGGCAGCGGCAAGACGCTGACCGCGCTGTCGATCATGCGCCTGCTCGAGCCGCCGCTCTCCGGCTTCGCGCGTGGCGCGGTGTCGCTCGACGGCGTCGACCTCATGGGCCTGACGGAGCGCGAGATGTCGGCGCTGCGCGGCCGGTCGCTGTCGATGGTCTTCCAGGAGCCGATGACCTCGCTCAACCCGGTGATGACCGTGGGCCGGCAGATCGCGGAGCCGGCGATCCGCCATCTCGGCCTCGGGGCGGCGGAGGCGACGGCGCGCGCCGAGGAGATGCTGCGCCTCGTCGGGATCCCCGATCCCGCGCGCGTCGCGGCCTCGCACCCGCACCTGCTGTCGGGCGGCATGCGCCAGCGCGCGATGATCGCCATGGCGATCGCCTGCCGGCCGGCGCTGCTCGTCGCCGACGAGCCGACGACGGCCCTCGACGTGACCGTCCAGGCGCAGATCCTCGAGCTGCTCGGCGACCTGCAGCGCGAGCTGGGCAGCGCGATCCTCCTGATCACCCACGACCTCGCGGTGATCGCCGAGAACGCCCATCGCGTGGCCGTGATGTATGCCGGCCGCATCGTCGAGGAGGCGCCGGTCGACGTGCTCTTCTCCGGCGCCCGACATCCCTATGCCCGCGGCCTGCTCGCCAGCATCCCGCGCATCGAGCGGTCGCGGCCGGACGTCCTGCCGGAGATCCCGGGCGTCGTCCCGGCGCCCGGCGAGCGGCCGCCGGGATGCGCCTTCGCGCCACGCTGCGCGCGCGCCGGCGCGCGCTGCCGCGCCGAGGCCCCGCCGCTGGCCGAGGCGGCGCCGGGACACCGCCTCGCCTGCTGGGATCCCTTCGATGGCTGAGCCGCTGCTCTCCGTCACCGGGCTGCAGGTCCATTTCCCCATCCGCGCGGGGCTGCTGCGCCGGCGCGTTGGCGTCGTGCGCGCGGTCGACGGGGTCGACCTCGAGGTCGCGCGCGGCGAGACGCTGGCGCTCGTCGGCGAGAGTGGGTGCGGCAAGACGACGACGGGCAAGGCGATCCTGCGCCTCGTCGACCCGACGGCGGGCAGCGTGCGCTTCGACGGCGAGGAGATCGCGCGTCGCGGCCAGCGCGAGCTCGCGCCGTTCCGCCGCCGCATGCAGATCATCTTCCAGGACCCGTATTCGAGCCTGAACCCCCGCATGACGGTCGGCGCCATCCTGTCGGCGCCATTCGAGATCCACGGCATCGGCGACGCGCGCGAGCGCCGCGAGCGCGTGGCCGGGCTGCTCGACATGGTCGGGCTGCCGCAGGAGGCCGCGCGCCGCTACCCGCACGAGTTCAGCGGCGGCCAGCGCCAGCGCGTCGGCATCGCGCGTGCGCTGGCTCTGCGTCCCGAGCTCGTCGTGGGCGACGAGCCGGTCAGCGCCCTCGACGTGTCGATCCAGGCGCAGGTCGTCAACCTGATGCGGCGCCTGCAGTCCGAGCTTGGCCTCGCCTACGTGATGATCTCGCACAACCTCGCGGTGGTCAGCCACGTCGCCGACCGGGTGGCGGTCATGTATCTCGGCCGCATCGTCGAGACCGCGTCGCGCGAGGCGCTGTTCTTCGGCGCCCGGCATCCCTACACGCAGGCGCTGCTCGCCGCGGTGCCCGAGCCCGTGCCCGGCCGCCGCCGCGCGCGCCATGTCGCGCGGGGCGACGTGCCGAGCCCGGCGCGCCCGCCCTCGGGCTGCCATTTCCATCCGCGATGCCCGCTCGCCGTCGATGCCTGCGCGCGGGAGGCCCCGGTCCCGCGCGAGGTCGCGCCCGGCCATCGCGTCGCCTGCCACCTGGCGCAACCATGATCGGCTTCCTCCTCCGCCGCCTGCTGCAGGCCATCCCGCTGCTCGTCGGCGTGTCGATCATCGGCTTCGGCCTGATGCACCTCGCGCCTGGCGGGCCGCTGGCGGTCTACACGCTGAACCCGACGATCCAGGCGCAGGACATCGAGCGCATAAAGGTCCTGTTCGGGCTCGACCAGCCCGTCCACGTCCAGTACGCGAAATGGGCGACGGGCATCTTCTCGGGCAACTGGGGCTACACCTTCTTCGGCGGCCGGCCGGTCCTCGGCGTCATCCTCGAGCGCGTGCCCGCGACGCTGCTGCTGATGGGCAGCGCGCTGTCGCTCGCGATCGTGGTCGGGCTGGCGATCGGCGTGCTCGGCGCGGTGCGCCGCTATTCCGTCTTCGACGTCCTCGCGACCTCGGGCGCGCTCGTGGCGCTGTCCTTCCCGACCTTCTGGTTCGGGCTCATGGCCATCTACGTCTTCGCCATCGAGCTGCGCTGGCTGCCCTCGGGCGGGATGTGGGAGCTGGGCGAGGAGGGCAACATGCTGTCGCTGCTGCGGCACCTCGTGCTCCCGACGCTCGTGCTGGCGCTCGTCATCACCGCGACATGGAGCCGCTACGCGCGCTCCGCCTTCCTCGAGGCCCTGCAGCAGGACTTCATGCGCACCGCGCGGGCCAAGGGCCTGTCCCCGCGCGCGCGGCTGCTGCGCCATGCCTTCCCCAACGCCGCCAAGCCGCTCGTGGCGCTGCTGGGCGTCGAGCTGCCCTTCCTGTTCTCCGGCGCGCTGGTCGCCGAGACGATCTTCGCCTGGCCGGGAATGGGACGGCTCTTCGTCGACGCGCTGACGATGAAGGAGTACCCGATCCTCATGGGCATGATGATGTTCACGGCGATCTTCGTCATCGTCGGAAACCTCCTCGCCGACATCGCGATCGCGGCCATCGACCCGCGCGTGAGGCTGTCGTGAGCGCCGCCGCGGATCCCGGGCGCGTCTGGCGCCGCTTCCTGCGCCACCGCGTCGCCCTCGGCGGCGCGGTCGTCGTCGCGCTGCTGCTCTCCGCCGCCCTGTTCGCGCCGGCGCTGGCCCCGCAGGACCCGACGCTCCTCGACACGTCGATGCGCTTCCTCGCGCCGTTCGCCGACCCGCGCTTCCCGCTGGGGACGGACGAGCTCGGCCGCGACACGCTCTCGCGCCTGCTGCATGGCGGGCGCGTGTCGCTGACGGTCGGGCTGGTGGCGATGGCGACCACCGTCCTGACCGGCGCGATGATCGGCATCGCCGCCGGCTACCTCGGCGGCGCCGCGGACACGCTGCTGATGCGCTTCGTCGACACGATGCTCTGCTTCCCCCAGGTCTTCCTGCTGCTGGTGGTCGCGGCCTTCGTGCCCCCGACGCTGCTGTCGATCTCGCTCGTCATCGGCCTCACCTCGTGGATGGAGGTCAGCCGCATCGTGCGCGCCGAGATCCTGAACCTGAAGGAGCAGGACTTCGTCGCCGCCGCGCGCGCGCTCGGCGCGTCGCGCGCGCGGATCATGTTCCGCGAGCTCCTCCCCAACGCCGCGGCGCCGATCCTCGTCGCGGCGACGCTCAAGGTCGCCTCGGCGGTCCTGATGGAGAGCTACATCTCCTACCTCGGCTATGGCGTGCAGCCGCCGCTCGCCTCCTGGGGCAACATGCTCACCAACGCGCAGGGCTACTTCGACACCGTGCCCTGGCTGGCGGTGCTGCCGGGCGTCGCGATCACCGCGACCGTGATGGGCTTCAACTTCCTCGGCGATGGGCTGCGCGACGCGCTCGACCCGCGCCTCAGGATGGATCCGTGAACGCAACCAGAGGGAAAAGGGGAGACGACATGACGACACGCATCTCGCGACGCACCGCACTGGCAGGAGGGGCCGCCGGCGCCTCGCTGCTCGCCGCGCCCGCGGTCTGGGGCCAGGCGATCAACCGCGACCGCATCATCCTCGGCATGACGCAGGAGCCGGTGCAGTTCAACCCGATCCTGTTCGTCAACGCGGGCACCGAGAACGTGCCCGAGGCCTGCCTGTTCGACGCCCTCTGGGACATCGACGACAAGGGCAACTTCGTCGCCAACCTCGCCGCGCAGGTGCCCTCGCGCCAGAACGGCGGCATCTCCGCGGACGGCCTGACCTGGACCGTCAACCTCAAGCGCGACGTGAAGTGGAGCGACGGCGCGCCCTTCACCGCGAAGGACGTCGAGTTCACCTACCAGGCGATCGTCAGCCCGAACACCCCGGT
This sequence comes from Pseudomonadota bacterium, assembly GCA_041178225.1. Lineage (GTDB taxonomy): Bacteria > Pseudomonadota > Alphaproteobacteria > CACIAM-22H2 > CACIAM-22H2 > CAIOSQ01. Next base: position 9,656 of record JBEGVV010000077.1, read on the forward strand.
GCGCAGCCGCACGGGCTTCGACCTGATCAAGGCGTTCCGCGTCAAGGACGACTTCACGATCGAGATGGAGCTGTCGCGCCCGTTCGTGCCCTTCCTGTGGGCGTGGCAGAACATGCACATCATCCCGCGGCACATCCTCGGCAACGAGGCCAGCCTCGCGACGTCGACCTTCAACGCCAACCCCGTCGGGACCGGGCCCTTCGTGCTGCGGACCCGCACCGCGGGCAGCCACATGGTCTACGAGCGCAACCCGAACTACCACCGCGGCCCGGCGAAGGTGCGGCAGTTCATCCACAAGTTCGTGCCCGACCAGATGGCGGCGTTCGGCCAGGCGCGCACGGGCGAGATCGACTATTTCGGCCTGCTCGGCGTGCCTCCCGACCGCTGGGCGGAGGTGCGCAACCTCCCGGACCGGGACTTCCTCGTCTACCACACGCCGAACGTGCAGTTCATCTACTACAACTGCGGCAAGCCGCAATTCGCGGACGCGCGCGTGCGCAAGGCGCTGACCATGGCGCTGGAGATGCAGAAGTCGATCGACGACGTCTATTTCGGCACGATGCCGCGCTCGCTCTCCTACCTGCAGCCGACCCACTGGGCCTACAACCGCAACCTCAAGGACTACACGAACGATCCCGCGGGCGCGGAGAAGCTGCTCGACGAGGCGGGCTGGAGGCGTGGCGCCAACGGCGTCCGCCAGAAGGACGGCGTCGAGCTCAGGTTCACGATGTCGACCACCGCGGGCAACGCCGCGCGCCAGGGCTGCCAGGCGCTGTTCCAGCAGAACTGGAAGAAGATCGGCGTCGAGATGGAGATCCGCAACATGCCGGCCTCCGTCGTGTGGGGCGAGTACACCACGCGCTCGCAGTTCGACACGCTGCTCGTCGGCTGGGACCCGACCGTGGGCCTCGACCCCGACTACACGGCGCGCGCGCACTCGAAGATGATCCCGCTGAAGCACCGGCAGGGAAGCAACTACGTCCAGTACGAGAACGCGGAGGTCGACAAGCTCCTCGAGCTCGGCGTGACGCAGACCGAGCAGGCCGACCGCGTGAAGACCTACCACCGCATCCAGGAGATCCTGCACGAGGAGGTTCCCTTCGCGGCGCAGGGTGGTTCGGTGCAGGGCCATCTCAAGCGCAAGCAGCTGGTCGGCCCGACGCCCAACCAGTACGTCACGGACATCACCTGGAACATCCAGGACTGGCACTGGGCGTGAGCCCGGGCCCCGGTCCCGGCCGCCTCGCGCGGCCGGGATGCGCGGGCAGGGAAGGGGGCTGGTGGCCCGGCCCCCTTCCTCCGGCGCCGCGCGCGACCGTCGAGGCGCGATCGTCTTCCTGCGCGCGGATCGACACGCCTAAAATGCGCGTCGATTGCGCCCCGTGCTTAGGCCGGTGTTAAAGCCGCTCGGGTAGCTTGCGAGTCGTGAACGGCAAAGAGGGCGCTGCGGTCCGGAGCGCGGTCATGGACGACACAGGCATCCTGCGCGCGGCTGCTCCCGCCCGCATCGTCGACCGACCCGCGCCCGATCGCGCCATCGTCGCTCGCATGCAGGGCGGCGACGCCATCGCGACGCTTGCCCCCGCGCGTGATCGGGCGGGCGCCATGGATGGCCGGGAGGCGACCGGCGCGGGGCGCCACGCCCATCGCCCGGACGCGCTCCCCGCCGACCGGACCGGACACAGGCGCATCCAGAGCGCGGTGATGTTCGCGGACATGCGCGGCTTCATGCGCATCTCCGAGCAGATGGAGCCCGACGAGGTATTCCCCCTGCTCAACGAGTACTTCGAGCTGCTCACGCGGATCACGCTGGCCCATGGCGGCCGCGTCTTCCACGTGGCCGGGGACGAGCTGATGGCCGGTTTCGGTGTGCCCGATCCGCGCGACGATGCGCCGTGCCGGGCGCTGGAGGCCGCGCGCGAGATGCTGGCCCGCTTCGGCGCGATGGCCGAGGAATGGCGGCGGCGCCTCGGCGTCCGCACCGGGCTCGGCATCGGCATAAACGCCGGCGACGTCATCGTCGGCCATGTCGGCAGCTCGGGGTTCCGGCACTACACCATGGTTGGCGACACCGTGAACGTGGCCTCGCGCCTGAGCCAGCGCGCCCGCGCGGGAGAGGCCCTGTTCTCGCGCAGCGTGATGGACGCCGTCGCCCGGCATTGCCCCGGCATGGACTGCGTCGAGCTGCCGCCGCTGCAGCTGCGCGGCCGCGAGGCGCCGGTCGAGATCTACTGCCTGCCCGCCGCCATGCGCATCGAGCTCTGAGCCCGGCGGCTCAGCCCTCTCCTTCCAGCGCCTGGCGCAGGTCGGCGAGGAGGTCCTCGACGTCCTCGAGGCCGATCGACACGCGGATGAGCTCCATCCCGACGCCATCGGCGAGCTTCGCCTCCGGATAGACGCGCTGGCGGGCGGCGATGAGGCTCCCGGGATGCATCACCAGCGAGTCGACGTCGCCCAGGCTCACCGCGCGCTGGAAGAGCTCGAGCCTGTCCATGAACCGGACCGCGCCGGCGAAGCCGTCCTTCAGCTCCACCGAGAGCATCGCGCTGCCGCCATCCATCTGGCGCAGCGCGGCCTCGTGCCCCGGAGAGCCGGGCAGGTACGGGTAGCGCACCACCGCGACCGCGGGATGGCCAGCGAGCATGCGCGCGACGGCCAGCGCGGCCTCGCTGTGGGCGCGCATCCTCAGGCCAAGCGTCTTGAGCCCGCGCATGACGAGGAAGCACGAGAGCGGAGACAGCGTCGCGCCCGTGATGTAGCGCAGGCCCTGGCCGCGCACCTCGCGGATGGTCGCGGCGTCGCCCAGCACGGCGCCGCCGAGCAGGTCCCCGTGCCCGTTGATGTACTTGGTGAGCGAGTGGACCACGATGTCGGCGCCGTGCTCGATCGGCCGCTGCACCGCCGGCGAGGCGAAGGTGGAGTCGACGACCAGCCGCGCGCCGCGCGCATGGACCACGCGCGCCACGGCCGCGATGTCGAGGACCTCCGCCGTCGGGTTGATCGGCGTCTCCATGTAGACCAGCTTCGTGCGCGGCCCGATCGCGGCGGCCAGCGCGTCGAGGTCGCGCATGTCCGCCTTGACGACGCGGATGCCGAAGCGCGGCAGCGCGTTGCCGGTGACCGAGACGGTGTTCGAGTAGACGGTCGGGTGGATCACCAGCTCGTCGCCCTGCGACAGCAGCGACAGGAAGAGCGAGCCGATCGCCGCCATGCCCGAGGCCGTGACGACGCAGGCCTCGGCCCCCTCGAGCTCGGCGAGCCGCGCCTCGAGCAGCGCCTGGGTCGGGTTGCGCTCGCGCCCGTACAGGTAGCCGTCGCGCTCCTCCTCCATGACCTGCTCGCTCTCCGCCACGCTGGCGAAGGCATAGGTCGATGTCATGAAGACCGGCGGGGACACCGAGCCGAGATGGTCGGCCGGGTCGTAGGCGTGGTGGATGGCGCGCGTCCGGAACCCGCGCTGCCTGTTGCTGCCCCTTGCCATGTAGGTCCTCCTCGCTCGCCCCACGCCTAACAGGTCCCCGCCGGCGCTGTCACGCGCGCGCCGGCCGGCGCGCCCGTCGCCCCTTCCGCGCCTCCCGGGCCGGGGCGTCAGGCCGCGGCGAGGGCGCTCACGCGCGCGACGCCGCCGCGGCTCTCCAGAACATGTCCCGGAGGGACCTCGCGCCATGCCTCGTCATGCGCGTCGAGCGGCTCGGACATGACGAGGATGCTCCCGCGTCCCGGCCGCATGCGCACCTCGCCGGCCTCGACCTCCACCTCGCCGCCCTCGGCGAAGAAGAGGGAAGGCGGCTTGTCGTCCGTCGAGACGCGCAGCGCGCAGAGGCTCGAGCCGTCGGCGAACGCGGCGGTCATGCGGAAGGGCTCGGACACACGCTCGGCGTCCATGACCCCGCGCACCTGCGCGACCGTCCGCGCCAGGGCGCCGGGCGGGTCCTCGAGCAGCCCGTTGCCGATGGCGAGCAGGAAGAAGGCCTCGGAATCGGTCGTGCCATGGCGGTGTCGATAGGCGTCGCGCGGGATCAGGTTCTCGATCTCGCGGCGGATGCGCTCGTAGCCGCCGATCTGGCCGTTATGCATGAACAGCGCGTTCTCGAAGCGGAAGGGATGGCAGTTCTCGCGGCTGGTGGACGTGCCGGTCGAGGCGCGGACATGCGCGAGGAAGAGGCGCGAGCGCACCTGCTCGGCGATGCTGCGCAGGTTGGCGTCGTGCCAGGCCGGCATCACGTCGCGGTAGAGCCCGGGAAAGCCGCGCTCGCCATACCAGCCGAGGCCGAAGCCGTCGCCATTCGTCGTCGTCGCGCCGAGGCGCGCGGAGAGGCTCTGGCGGATCAGCGAGTTCTGCGGGCGGAAGAGCAGCTCGTCGATCCGCAGCGGGGCCCCGAGATAGGCGATCCATCGGCACATCTTCCCTCCTTCCCGCGTCCCCGGCGGCCGGCAGGGGACGCGGCAGTCATGCGGCGCGTCGCGCCGATCTGCGTCGTCGGCATCGCCCGGAAGCCCGGGGACAGGCGCGACAGCATGCTTGCGATCCGCGCGCGCTCACGCCTCGCCGATCTCCGCGAGGTCGCCGGCGAATTCGGGGAAGCGCGCCGCGGCGGCGTCGAACGCGACCCGCGCGATGCGGCGATAGCCGTAGTCGGTGAAATGCACGCCATCCTCGGCGCGCAGCGGCCGCGACCCGCGCGCGCCCTCGGTCGCGGGCAGGTAGCGGCCCTGCGGGTCGCTGGTGGCGCCCCAGGTCGGTACTGGCGCGGCGCCGGCGCCTTCGGCCGCGCCGAGCTGCAGCTCGTTGAGCGTCCGCGCCACGGAGGCAAGGCGCGCCTCGCGCATGTTGGGCAGGCCGAGCCAGACCGCGCGGGCGCCGGCCTCGCGGCCGGACGCGACCATGTCGGCGACGCGCTGCCTGTAGTGCGAGGCGAAGCCCTCGGTGCCGAACTCGAAGCGTATGCGCTGCTCGCGCCAGACCAGCGGGCGGAAATCATTGGCGCCGATCCAGAACACGACGAGGTCGGGCTGGTGGCGCGCCACGAGGCCGCGCGTGACCTCGGGCCAGTTGTGCTCGTCGACGCGCGTGATGCCCGTGGCGTGCTGCGTGCCGTTCACCGTGCGCAGCGCCTCGCGCCTGCGCAGCAGCGGCTGGAGGGTGAGATAGAGGCCCTGCGCCAGGGAGTCGCCGCAGAAGAGGATCGTGAGCCGCGGCGGCGGGGGCGGCGCCTTCGACGTCGCTGACGCGATGGAACCTGGAAGTGTCGCAAGGGCCGCGAGGAAGGCGCGCCGCCCGGCCAATGGCCGATGCGCGGCGCTGCTCGTCCCGGGGGGCGCGGTGGATGGGGCGTGCATGCGGGGGAGATTTGGACTGGAGGGATCGCGACCGGATTTATATCCTGAGCGCCTCTCAGATGGACATACGGTCTCACCCGATGCGCAGGCGCGCCTTCCTTGCCGCCGGCGGCGGCCTCGGCGCCCTGCTCGCGGGATGTGGTCCCGAGCGCGAGGCGGTCGGCCCGGCGCCGAGGGCGGCCGGCCGGCCCCTCGCGGCCCCGGCCTTCGTCCGCGGTGCTGGGGGCGTCGTCGCCACCGAGGCGCTCTCCGACCCGGCGATCGAGGTGGCGCTCGGCAATGCCCCGCCCGTCGATCCCTATGCGCCGCTCGGCGGCGCCCTGCGCGCGATCGCGGGCGGGCAGGACGCCAGGGCCCTCGTCATGGTCGTCGGCGACAGCCACGCCGCCGGCCCCGTCCTCGCGGAGCGCCTGCGCGAGCTCTTCCAGGCGCGCTTCGGGGCGGCCGGCCCCGGGCGCTACGCGCCGGGCAAGTCCCAGCCCTTCTTCAACCCCTCGGGCGTGCGCCTCGCGCAGTCCGGCGAATGGGTGGCCTCGAGCGCGCTCCGCGGGCCGCCCACGCGCATGTTCGGCCTCGCCGGCTACAACCTCTCGGGCGAGCGCGCGGGCGACTGGATCTCGCTGCGCGCCAACGACATGGACGGCTTCGACCGGGTCCATGTCGCGATGCGGCGCACCCCGGATGGCGGATCCTTCCGCGTGCGCCTCGACGGCGAGGAAGCAGGCCTCGTCTCGACCCGCTCGGCCGCCGCCGACGCCTTCGTCCTGCGCCTCGACGCGCGCGAGCGCCGCAGGGAGCTGGCGATCGAGCTGGCCGGCGACGGCCCGGTCGAGCTGCTCGGCTGGGGCGTCGACAGGCGCGGGCGCGGCGTGCTCGTGGAGGCCTTCGGCATCCCCGGCGCCACGATCTCGTCGCTCGACAATCGTGCCGCCGACGCGGTCGCCCGCGAGCTCGCCGCCGCGACGCCGGCCCTGCTCGTGCTCGAGTTCGGGACCAACGAGGCGACGAGCCGCGACCTCGACGCCGCGACCTACGCGGCCATGCTCTCGCGCCATGTCGCGCGGCTGCGCGCCATGCTGCCGCGCACGGGCATCATGCTGATGGCGGCGCCCGACGCGGCGCGGCCGGCGCGCCGCGGCGGCAGCGCCTGCGGCGGCCGCCTCTCGCCCCTGCCGGCGCTCGCCGCGGTGCGCGCGGCGCAGCGCGAGGTGGCGCGCGTCGAGCGCGTCGGCCTGTTCGACTGGGGCGCCGAGGTGACGCGCGGCATGTGCAACCTGCCCGCCATGGCGCGCGGCGCCACGCCGCTGATGCGCACGGACCTCGTGCATTTCACGCCCGCCGGCTACAGGCTGACGGCCGAGCTCCTCTTCGCGCACATGCTGCGCGGCGCGAAGATGGAAGCCCAGGGCGCCTGAGCGCGCGGCGGGTCCATGCTCTTCCCGACCGGCATCTTCGCCATCTTCCTCGCCGTCGTCTTCGCCGTGCACTGGACGCTGGTGCGCCACGCGCCGGGCCTCGTGCGGCACTTCCTGCTCTGCGCCAGCCTCGCCTTCTACGCGTTCTGGAGCGCGACCTTCTGCGTCGCGCTGGTCGTCGTCGGGCTCTTCGCCTGGGGGATCGGCCTGCTCGCCGCGCAGGGGCGGGGGACGGGCTGGCTGCGCGCGGGCATCGCGGGCGCCCTCGCCTGGCTCTTCTGGTTCAAGTACGCGGGCTTCGCGCAGCGCGAGGTGGCGTCGGCGCTGGCGCTGCTCGGGATCGACGCGCCGGCCGCCCTCGAGGTGCTGCTGCCCGTCGGCGTCTCGTTCTACGTGTTCCAGGCCATCTCCTACATGGTCGACGTGCATCGCGGGCACGCCGACGCCGCGCGCGACCCGGTCGACGTCCTCGCCTACCTGACCTTCTTCCCGCACATCGCGGCGGGCCCGATCGTGCGCGCGGCGCATTTCCTGCCGCAGCTGGCCACGCCGCCCGACGCGCGACGCGTGCCCTGCGCGATGGCGCTGCTGCTGGTGGCGGGCGGGCTGTTCAAGAAGATGGTGGTCGCCAACGAGCTCGCGACCGGCGCCGTCGACCCGGTGTTCCGCGATCCCTCGGCGCATGGCGCCGCCGACGTCCTGCTCGCGGCCTATGGCTACACGGTGCAGATCTGGTGCGACTTCTCGGGCTATTCGGACATGGCGATCGGGGTGGCCGCGCTGCTCGGCTACCACTTCCCGCGCAACTTCGACCAGCCGTTCCGCGCGACCTCGCTCGCGGAGTTCTGGCGGCGCTGGCACGTCAGCCTGTCGAGCTGGCTGCGCGACTACCTCTACGTCCCGCTCGGCGGCAACCGCGGCGGCAGGCTGCGCACCGCGCGCAACCTGCTGCTGACCATGGTCCTGGGCGGCATCTGGCACGGCGCGAACTGGACCTTCCTGTGCTGGGGCGCGCTGCACGGCGCCGCGCTTGCGGCCGAGCGCCTCGTGCCGGGGCTGCGCACCCCCCCTTCCTCCGCAGCAGCCGCGATCCTGCGCTGGGCGATCACCTTCCATGTCGTCGTCGCCTGCTTCGTGCTGTTCCGCGCGCCGGACCTCGCCACCGCGGGCGCGATGGCCGCGCGCCTCCTGGACTGGGCGACGCCGGCGGAGACCTCGACCATCCGCCTCGTCCTGCTGGCCGGCCTCGGGATCGGGCTGCATTTCCTGCCCGGCGACGCGCGCCTGCGCATCGAGCGCCTGCTCGCCGGCCTGCATCCGCTCGCCCTCGGCGCGCTCGCGGGATGCGCGGCGGTGCTCGTGCTGGCGGCGGCGCCCGAGGGCGTCGCGCCCTTCATCTACTTCCAGTTCTGAGGCGGACGATGCGGCAACCCTGGCTCCGGCAGGCAGGCGACGCGAATGGCGCCGGCGCGCCGCCCGACGATTTCTCGCCACGCAGCGCGACGATCCCCGTCCGCCGCGCGGCGCTCGCGCTCGCCGCCGCCCTGCTGCTGCTTGCCGCCGGGCGCTCGGAGGCGATCCTCGACGCGGCCTACGGGCTTCCCGTCGCGCCCGGCACGGAGGCGGCCATCGCCGCCGCGGAGGCCTGGAACGGCGCGCTCGGGGAACTCGGCGTGCCCGGCGCGATGCGGCGGCTGCGAGGGCTGCTCTCGGCAGGACGCTGAACCCAGCCGATCCGGTGGCGCCTTCCCTCGGCGCCGGGGTAATCAACGAGGCGGCGTGGCGCGACCCGGGGCGCGCCGCCACGCAGGAAACGACGCCCGGGCGAGGAGCCAAGCCATGCCGATGATCCGCGTCGAATTGTTCCCGGGCCGCAGCGCCGAGCAGAAGCGGCGCTTCGCGAAGGCCGTGACCGACAGCTTCGTCGAGATCTGCGGCAGCACGCCCGAGGCCGTCCATGTCGTCTTCGCCGAGGTGGCGAAGGAGGATTGGGCGATCGCGGGTCGCCTCGCCTCCGACGCGGCCCCCGCCAAGCCCTGAGGGCCGGCCGGCGGGCGCGGCGCCCACGCGGCGCCCGCCGCGCCCCCTCGGAGCGCAGGAAGCCATCGATGGCGCGCATCGTCCCCTCGGACGCCGCACCGGATGCCGGCAGCGGCCAGGTCCCGTCCGCCGAGATGCGCACGCTCGTGCGGCTGCGCGACGGCCTCGACGACACCTACACGATCTACCACGGCGTCCATTGGGCGCGCGCAGGCGCGTCCGGCTCGGTCTATGGCGAGATCGACTTCATCGTCGCCAACAGGTTCGGGAGGCTGCTCGCGATCGAGCAGAAGGACGCGAAGGTCCTCGCCAGCGGCGGGGACCTCGTGGCCCGCTACCGGCCGCGGCGCGTCGGCGGTGGCCCGGCTCCCGCGCAGCGAGACAAGAGCGTCGTCACGCAGGTGAACCGGAACCTGAACGCGCTGCGCTCGGAGTTCTCGAAACGGCATGGCGGCCGGCAGCTCCGTGTCGACCATCTCCTCTACCTGCCTGCCTCGCGCGTGGCGGGGATCCTGCCGTCCTCGGTCGATCCGCGGCGCGTCGTCGACGCCGATCGCGATGGCGAGCTGGTCGCGGTGGTCGGGGCGCTCCTCGATCACGTCCCGCCCGACTGGGACGACGCCGAGCTCGCCAACCTCCCGCTCGTCGAGAAGTTTCTCTCGCGCACCGTCGGCGCGACGCCGCATATCGGCCTTCTCGGCCGCGCCGCGCGCGAGTCCACGGCGCGCCTCTCCGGCGGCCTGTCCACATGGGCCGGGCGGCTCTCGGTCGAGCCATGGCGGCTGCGCGTGCGCGGCACCGCCGGATCGGGCAAGACGCAGCTCGCGCTCCAGCTGCTCGAGGAGGCGCACGCCGCCAGGCGCGTCGCGCTCTATGTCTGCTTCAACCGGCCGCTCGCCGACGCGATGCGCGCGGTCGCGCCCGATCCCCGGATGGTCGTGACCTTCCACGAACTCGCGCTCAGGGCGCTGCAGCAGTCAGGGAAGCCCGCGATCGATTTCGGCCGCGACGGGGCATTCGACGAGATCGCGGCGTCGTTCCTGGCGCTGGCGCCCGACCTCGCCGGCACCTTCGCGACGCTCGTCGTCGACGAGGGGCAGGACTTCGAGCAGGCCTGGGCCGATGGCGTGCTCGCCATGGCGCGCGCCGACGCGCGCGTGCTCTGGCTCGAGGATCCCGAGCAGTCGCTCTATGACCGCGCGCCGGTCGACCTGCCTGGCTGGGCAAGCCTCTCCAGCCCCGTGAACTATCGCTCCCCGCGCCTGCTGGTCGACTTCATGAACTGGCTGCGCCTCACGGACGAGCCCGTCGAGGCCGGCGGCCCGTTTCCCGGCCTCGATCCGGCCTGGCTCGTCCATGGCGACGATGCCTCCCCGGTCGAGGCGACCGACGAGGCCGTCGCGGGCCTCCTTGCGCAGGGCTTCGCCCCGGGATCCATCGCGGTCCTTTCCTGTCGCGGCCTCGCCGCCAGCCGCATCGCCGGCAGGGACGGTCCCGAACGTGTCGCCGGCCTGCGCGTCGCCCGGCCCGCGGGCTACTCCGGCAATGGCGAGGCGCTGCGGACCGAGGGCAGCCTCCTCGTCGACACGGTGAACCGCTTCAAGGGGCAGGCGGCCGACGCGGTCGTCGTCACGGAGATCGACTTCGAGTCGTTCGGCGATCGCGAGCGCCGCCGCCTCTTCGTCGCCCTCTCCCGGGCGCGGCTCCATGCCGTGCTCGTCGCCACGGAGCGCGCCTCCGCGATCCTGCAGCGCGAGCTGGAGGGCTGATGGCGCGCATCGAGGAGCGGTACAAGGCGGACTTCGCGCGCCATGGCGCCGAGGATGTCCCTGGCCCGTCCGGCGCGCCGCCGCCCCGCGTGGTCGCGCGGTGGCGCGCATGAGGCGCGGGACCGCGCTGCTGCTTCTTGCGCCGGCCGTGCTGCTGATCGCCGCGCTGCTTGGCGCGCCGCTCGCCTGGCTGGTCAGGTTCAGC
>JBEGVV010000078.1:0-9417 GCA_041178225.1 Pseudomonadota bacterium
CTATGTCTCGACCGGAACCGACCTCGGCTTCCTCCTCGACGCCGCGACCCAGCGCGCCGCCGCCGCCCACGCGCTGGCGCGCTAGACCAGGCACGCTCCTCTCCCCACCCGCGCCTCGCGCGATCGGGGGAGGGGAGCTTGGAAGTGGAAGGGAGAGGAGCGGCGAAGAGTGGCGGAACCGGCTCCTCCCCCGGCCGCGCGGGAGCGCGGGTGGGGGAGGTGGCGCGCGCCGCAAGGCGCGCGACGGAGGGGGCATGTGTCCCCTGCTCGGCGAGCGGTCGGTGCGCGACGCGATCGGCGTTTCACCGCCAGAGCCCTCGCTTCGCTCCAGGCCTCCAGCACTCATGCCCTCCCCGTCGCCGCGCTGCCGCGCGGCGCCACCCCTCCCATCCGCGCTGCGCGCGGACGGGAGGGGAGCGTGGTCGTTCCATCCGTGCAGGCACGCGGACGGGAGGGGAGCGTGGCTGCTCCATCCGCGCTGCGCGCGGACGGGAGGGGCGGGCCATGCGCGCTGCGCGTGGGCTTGGGCGCGTGAGAGGGCCGACGCCGCGCTAGTCGTGGAAGGCCGCGAAGTCGGCCAGCGGCGCGCGCTCGGTGGCGAGCGTGTTCTCCGGCGCCGACATGTCCGCGTAGCCGAGCGCCATGCCGCAGACGACCGTCTCCCCCTCGGGGATCGGCAGCACCGACCTGATCGCCCGGTGGTAGCGCGCGAAGGCGGCCTGCGGGCAGGTGTCGAGGCCGTGGCCACGCGCGGCGACCATCAGGTTCTCGAGGAACATGCCGTGGTCGAGCCAGCTGCCGACCTCCAGCCGCGCGTCGATGGTGAAGACCATGCCGACGGGCGCGTCGAAGAACGCGAAGTTGCGCCCGACCTGCGCGTGCATGCGCGCCTTGTCGCCCTTGCCGATGCCAAGCAGCGCGTAGAGGTCCCAGCCGACCTTGCGGCGGCGCGAGAGATAGGGCTCGAAGAAGCTCTCGGGGTAGTAGCGCCAGGGCGGGTCGTCGCCCGGCCCCGCGCCATGCGCGGCCTGCACCGCGGCGACGAGCCGCGCGCGCGTCGCGCCGGTGGCGACATGGACGCGCCAGGGCTGCATGTTGGTGCCGCTCGGCGCGCGCGCGGCGAGCAGCAGGAGGTGCTCGACGAGCTCGCGCGGCGGCGCCTCGGGCCGGAAGGCGCGCAGCGAGCGGCGGGTCGCGATCGCGCGGTCGACGGCGTTGCGCGGGACGATGCCGATGCGCGTCAGGAAGGCATCCTCCTCCGCGGAGCTCATTCCGCGGTCCACCCGCCATCGACCAGCAGCGACGTGCCGGTGACGAGCGACGAGGCGTCGGAGGCGAGGTAGGCGACGGCGCCCATCAGGTCCTCGACCTGGCCGACGCGGCCGAGCTTGATCTTCGACAGGACCCAGGCGCGGTTCGCGGGGTCGGCGAGGCCGGGCCTCGTCATCGGCGTCTCGATGAAGGTGGGGCAGAGCGTGTTCACCCGGATGCCGTGCGGCGCGAGGTCGAGCGACGCGGCCTTGGTCATGCCCTCGATGGCGAACTTGGTGGCGCAGTAGACGCTGCGCCGCGGGCCACCGACATGCCCCATCTGCGAGGAGAGGTTGATGATCGAGCCGCCGCGCCCGGCCTCCTTCATGCCGCGCGCCACCGCCTGCATGACGAAGAAGGCCGCGCGCAGGTTGAGGTCCATGATGGCGTCGTAGTCGGCCTCGGTGACCTCGAGGAAATGCGCGTGCCGCGCGCTGCCGGCGTTGTTGACCAGCACGTCGAAGGACGGGCGCGCCGCGAGCGCCGCGCGCATCGCGGCGAGGTCGGTGACGTCGAGCGCCACGGCCTCGGCCCGGCCGCCCTCGGCGCGGATCGCGGCGGCCGCCTCCTCGACCTCGGCGCCGCTGCGCGCGGCCAGCGTCACCTCGGCCCCGGCCTGGGCGAGCGCCGCCGCGGCGGCGAGGCCGATGCCGCGCCCTGCGCCGGTGACCAGCGCGCGGCGCCCGTCGAGGCGGAAGGATGGCGTGCGGGGAAGGGCGGTCATTCGGCGGCTCCGGCGTAGGGGACGTTGCGCCGGCCGTAGCGCCGGACGCGGACATTGGCCTGCTCGGCGTGGCCGTAGAAGCCCTCGAGCACGCACAGCCGCGAGCAGTGCTCTCCCATCAGCGCCGAGGCCTCGTCCGTCGTGACGCGCTGGTAGGTGCAGGTCTTGAGGAACTTGCCGACCCAGAGCCCGCCCGTGTAGCGCGCCGCGCGGCGCGTGGGCAGCGTGTGGTTGGTTCCGATCACCTTGTCGCCGTAGGAGACGTTGGTGCGTGGCCCGAGGAACATCGCGCCGTAGTTGGTCATCCGCGCGAGGAACCAGTCGGGGTCGCGCGTCATCACCTGCACGTGCTCGCAGGCGATGCGGTCGGCCTCGCGCGCCATGTCCTCGTCGTCGTCGCAGAGGATGACCTCTCCGTAGTCGCGCCAGGCCTGCGCCGCCACGTCCGCGGTCGGCAGGATCCGCAGCAGCCGTTCCACCTCCGCCATCGTCTCGCGCGCCAGGCGCTCGGACGTGGTCAGCAGGAAGGCCGGGGAGGTCGGGCCATGCTCGGCCTGGCCGAGCAGGTCGGTGGCGCAGATCTCCGCGTCCACGGTCTCGTCGGCGATCACCATCGTCTCGGTCGGCCCGGCGAGGAGGTCGATGCCGACGCGCCCGAAGAGCTGGCGCTTGGCCTCGGCGACATAGGCGTTGCCGGGCCCGACGATCATGTCGACGGGCGCGATGCTCGCGGTGCCCAGCGCCATCGCGCCCACGGCCTGCACGCCGCCGATGACGTGGATCTCGTCGGCGCCGCCAAGATGCATGGCCGCGACGATCGCGGGATGCGCGCCGCCCTTGAAGGGCGGGGCGCAGGCGACGATGCGCTTCACGCCCGCCACGCGCGCGGTGACGACCGACATGTGCGCGGAGGCGACCATCGGGTAGCGCCCGCCGGGCACGTAGCAGCCCACGGCGTTGACGGGGATGTTGCGGTGGCCGAGCACGACGCCCGGCATCGTCTCCACCTCGATGTCCTTCAGCGCGTCCTTCTGCTTCTGCGCGAAGTTCCGGACCTGGGCCTGCGCGAAGCGGATGTCGTCGAGGTCGCGCTTCGCGACCCTGGACATCGCGGCCTCGATGTCGACGTCGGACAGGCGGAAGGAGGGGGGCGACCAGGCGTCGAACCTCGTCGACAGCTCGCGCACTGCGTCGTCGCCGCGCGCCTCGATGTCGGCGAGGATGCCCTCGACGGTCGCGCGGACCTTCGCGTCCGCCTCCGCCCGCACGCCCGCGTCGATGCCGCGCTTCATGTGCCTTGCCATGGTCGTTCCCTTCCTCCGTGGTCGCGCGCAGGCTCCACGGGGCAGGGCCCCGCGTCAATCACCCCGCGCCGCGCCCGCGGTTGCCGCCCGGCCCGCCGCCCGCTATATCGCGGCTGCGGATTGGGGCGTCGCCAAGCGGTAAGGCAGCGGTTTTTGGTACCGCCATTCCTAGGTTCGAATCCTAGCGCCCCAGCCACGCCACCGGGATGCTCCCGGCCGGCGCGTTCAGCGCAATCCGCCGTTGACCGGGACGAGCTGCTTGGTGATGCCGCGCGCGGCGTCCGAGGCGAGGAACAGCACGACCTCCGCGACGTCGGCCTCGGTGACCGGATCGGGCGTGCATTGGCGCTGGAGCCCGGCCTGGATCAGGCTCTCGTCCTGGTACCAGAGGCGGCGCTGGCGTTCGGTCGTGATCATGCCCGGCGCGACGGCGTTCACCCGGATGCGGTGGCGGCCATAGTCGCGCGCCAGGGAATTGGTCAGGCCGACGATCGCCGCCTTGGCGCTGCTATAGGCCTCCATGTCGGCGCCGCCGCCGAGCCAGACGCCCGAGGACATGTTGACGATCGCGCCGCCGCCGGCCGCGCGCATCGCCGGCAGCACCGCCTGGCAGGCGAAGAAGACGTGGCGGAAGTTCACGCCCATGATCCAGTCGAAGCTCTCGGGCGTGACCTTCTCGAATTCCTGGCGCTGGTCGTTCGCCGCGTTGTTCACCAGCACCTGCGCCGGGCCGAGCTCTTCCGCGGCGGTGGCGAGCGCCGCCGCGAGCGCGTCGAGGTCGAGCAGGTCGCAGCGCAGGAACAAGGCGCCGGTCTCGGCGGCGAGCGCGCGCCCGGCGTCCTCCTGCAGGTCGAGGAAGGCGATGCGCGCGCGCTCGCGCGCGAAGCCGCGGACGATCGCCGCGCCGATGCCGCTGGCGCCGCCGGTGACGACGACCGTGCGGCCGGCGAGGTCGGGATGACGCGCGGTCATGCGATGAGCGCCCCGGTCGCGGGATCGAAGAGGCAGGCGCGGCGCATGTCGAGCGCGAAGCGCCCGCTGCCGCCGGGCTCGGGGCGCATGTCGGGCGCGACGCGCGCCAGCGTGCGTTCGCCGCCCAGCCGCGCGAGCACGATCGTCTCGGCGCCGGTCGGCTCGGTCATCTCGACCGGCAGGTCGAGGACCAGCCGCTCGCCATCCTCGCCGCCGAAGCGCCGTTCCTGCTCGGCGATGCATTCGGGCCTGAGGCCGAGCACCACCTCGCGCCCCGCCTGCGCGCGCGCGGCGAGCGCGGCTGGCAGTGGCAGCGACACCGCCGCCTCGCCCCGGCCGACGACGGCGCGCAGCGCGCCTTGCGCGCCCTCCAGCCGCGCCGGCAGCGTGTTCATCGGTGGCGCGCCCATGAAGCGGGCCACGAAGAGGTTGGCCGGCCGGTTGTAGACCGTGTCCGGATCGGCGAATTGCTGCACCTCGCCCTGGTTCATCACGGCGATGCGCGTCGCCATCGTCATCGCCTCGATCTGGTCGTGGGTGACGTAGACGATGGTCGAGCGGATGCGCTGGTGCAGCTGCTTGATCTCCATGCGCATCTCGACGCGCAGCTTGGCGTCGAGGTTGGAGAGCGGCTCGTCGAACAGGAAGAGGAGCGGGTCGCGCACCAGCGCGCGGCCCATGGCGACGCGCTGGCGCTGGCCGCCGGAGAGCTGCGAGGGCTTGCGGTCCAGGAGCGGCTCGATCTGGAGCAGCGCGGCGACGCGCGCCACCGCGGCGGCGCGCTCGGCCCTCGGCACGTTGCGGCACTCCAGGCCGAAGGTGATGTTCTGGCGCACCGTCATCGACGGGTAGAGCGCGTAGGTCTGGAACACCATCGCGATGTTCCTGTCCTTGGGCGCGACGTCGTTCACGACGCGCCCGCCGATCTCGACCTCGCCGCCCGAGGGCTTCTCGAGGCCGGCGACGATGTTGAGCAGCGTGGACTTGCCGCAGCCCGAGGGCCCGACCAGCACGGTGAACTCGCCGCTCTGGATCTCCATGTCGATGCCCTTGAGGATGGGCGTCGATCCGAAGGACTTGGTGACGTTGCGCAGGCTCAGCGCCGACATGGATCCAGGGCTCCTACTTGACGGCGCCGGCGGTGAGGCCGCGCAGGAAGTACTTTCCGCCGAAAAGGTAGACGAGCAGCGTCGGCAGCGCGGCGATGACGACGGCCGCGCTCTGCACGCCGTGCTGCGGCACGTCGGCGACGGCGGCGTTCAGGCCGATCAGCGCCGCCGTCACCGGCTGCTGCTCGCCGGTGGTGAAGGTCACGCCGTAGAGGAATTCGTTCCAGATATGCGTGAACTGCCAGATCACCGTGACGATCAGGATCGGCGGCGAGAGCGGCAGGACGATGCGGAAGAAGGTGCGGAAGAACCCCGCGCCGTCGATGCGCGCGGCCTTGATCAGGTCCTGCGGGATCGAGACGTAGTAGTTGCGGCAGAACAGCGTGGTGAAGCTCATGCCCTGGATCGTGTGGATCACGACGAGGCCGGCCAGCGTGTTGATCAGGCCGACGTCGCGCAGCACGAAGGTCCAGGGGATGAGGCGCATCTGCTGGGGCAGGAAGATGCCGAGCGTGACGAGGCCGAAGATCCAGGTGTCGCCGCGGAAGCGCCAGAGCGAGATCGCGTAGCCGGCGATGGCGCCCAGCAGCGTCGAGACGATCGTCGCGGGGATCGTCACCGCGGCCGAGTTCCACATGTAGGGCCTGATGCCCTGGCAGGTCTGGGCGACGCAGAACCGCGACCAGGCCTCGGCATAGTTGGCGAAGGCCCAGGCCTGCGGCCAGCCGATCATCGAGCCCTGCGCGATCTCCTGCGCGGTGCGCAGCGAGTTCAGCGCCACCACGACGAGCGGCACGAGATAGGCGAGGCCGAGCCCCCAGATCGCGACATGGGCGAGGAGCCGGCCCCAGGCCGGCATCGTGTCAGGCACCGGCTTCGCGCCTCCGCCGCGCATACTTGAAGATCGCGTGCGGCACGAGCACGGCGAGCAGCGTCAGGAGCATGAGCACCGCCGCCGCGGCCCCGCGCCCGAGCTGGCCGCGCTGGAACATGAAGTCGTAGACCACGAGCGCCGGGAGCTGGGTGGCGATGCCCGGGCCGCCGCCGGTGAGCGCGCGCACGAGGTCGAAGGTGGTGATCGCCATCTGCAGCAGGATCACCAGCACGGCCACCATGATCGGCCACAGCGTCGGCAGGATCACGCGGGCGTACATGCGCAGCGGCCCCGCGCCGTCGATCTGCGCCGCCTTGACCAGGTCGGGCTCGACCGAGCGCAGGCCGGCCAGCAGCAGCGCCATCGCGAAGCCCGAGGCTTGCCACACGCCTGCGAGCACGATCGTCCAGATCGCCATCTCGCGGTCGACGATCCAGTCGAAGCGGAAGCTGGCCCAGCCGAGGTCGTTGACCAGCTTCTGGATGCCCATGCCCGGGTTGAGCAGCCATGACCAGACGACGCCGGTGACCACGAAGGACACCGCCATCGGGTAGAGAAAGATCGAGCGCAGCACGTTCTCGCCGCGGATGCGCTGGTCGAGCAGGATCGCCAGCACGAGGCCCGCGAGCATCGTGAAGGCCACGAAGCCGGCCCCGAAGGCCAGCAGGTTGTCGAAGGCGATCTTCCAGTTCCGCGTCGCGAGCACGCTGTTGTAGTTGCGCAGCCCCACGAACTCGTTCACCGGCATCAGCGTCGAGGCGGTGAACGACATCCACACCGTCCAGGCCGCGAACACGACGATGTGGGCCGCCGCGAGCAGCAGCGGCCCCCAGGTCACGAGCAGTTCGGGCAGCCGCCGCAGCGCCGCCGCGAGGGCGGGCCGCTGCGGCGTGCTGCCTGCGTGCACCGAGGTCAACGCGCGCTCGCCACCGCCTCGGCGAGACGCTTCACGGCCTGGTCGGGCGTGACGGCCTTGTTCTTCACGAACTCCGTCAGCACGTCGATCATCGCCGCGGTCATGCCGTTCTCCTGCGCCATGTTGTGCGCCAGGCTGAGCACGGCCTGGTTGGCCGCGACCGATTCCCTGAGCGTGCGCGCCGTCTCGCGCTGGCCCTCGGACCAGCCGGCACCCGAGAGGTCGACGTCGGTGCGCACCGGGATCGAGCCGGTGATCTGCGAATACATCGCCTGGATCTCGGGCATCATCACCAGCTCGGCCATCAGCTTCTGGCCGGCCTGGAGATCCGCCTCCTTGCGCTGCCAGAAGATGAAGGCATCGGCGTTGAGCACGAAGACCGGCTTGCCGTTGTCGGTCGGCCCCGGCGCGATGATGAAGTCGTCGAGCTTGTAGCCCGCGTTCAGCAGCACGCCCTGCGCCCAGCCGCCCTGGATCATCATGCCCATCTCGCCCGCGACGAAGCGCGGCAGGAACACCGAGTAGTGCTGCGCGGCGGTGTTCGGGTCCATCCAGTCGGCGATGCGGCGCAGCTGCGCGAAGGTCGCGCGCATCTCCGGCCCGGCGAGCGCCTTGTCGTCGAGCTCCATGATCGCCTTGCGGTAGGCGCCCGGGGAGAGGCCGGCGAGCACCGCCTCGAACTTCTGGCCGTCGTCGGCGCGCGTGCCGCCATTGGCGATCGGGTGCGCGACGCCCGCCGCCTTCATCTTCTCGCCCAGCTCGTTGAACTGCGCCCAGGTGGTCGGGATCCGGTCGGCCTTGGCCTTGTCCATCGCGCGCTTGGACAGGAACAGCGTGTTGGTGCGGTAGATCTGCAGCGGCAGCGCCGCCCACTTGCCGCCCGGCTTGTGCAGCCTGGCGAGGTCGGGCGCCACGACCTTCTCGTAGCCGGCGGCGGCGACGATGGCGTCGAGGTTCACCGTCGGCGCGATCTTCGACCACGCCGCGATCTCCGGCCCCTTGAGCTGCGAGCAGGCCGGCGGATCGCCGGCGATGATCTGGGCGCGCAGCTTGTTCATCATGTCGGTGGTGAAGCCGGGCACCGGCGAGTGCTGCCACGTGCCGCCGCGCTCCTCGAACTTCCTGCCGAGCGCCGTGATCGCGGCGCCATCGCTGCCTGCCGACCATTGCGAGATCGCGGTCAGCCTCGGCTTCGCGGCCTGGGCGCGCGCCAGCGTCGGCGCGGCGGCGAGTGCGGCGGCCCCGCCAAGGACCGCGCGACGACGAATATTGCTCATGGGTTCCCTCCCGTTGCGCATGCGAGCCGACGACCCGCGGGGAATGCCCCGCGCCCCCGACCATCGGGCCCGACGGCAAAAGCAAACACCCTCCGCTCCCGCCGTTCAAGCCCGGGGGTTCTGCGCTGGAGAGGACTTTTCCGCGGGGGAACGCCGCGAAATTCGGGGTTGGGGGAAGGCACGGGCTGCGATAGTCCTGTGGAAACCCCGACCATCCCGCGCCCACGGAGAGGCATCGATGAGCAAGCCAGCGCGCGCCGCCTGCATCATTGGCTGGCCGGCAAGGCAGTCCCGGTCGCCCAGGCTGCACGGCTACTGGATCCGGCGCCATGGCATCGACGGCGACTACCGCATCGAGGAGCGGCGGCCCGAGGAATTCGCGGCCTTCGTCTCGGACCTCGCGGCGCATGGCTATGTCGGCGCGAACGTCACCATGCCGCACAAGGACGCGGCCTTCGCGCTGTCGGAGCCCGACGCGCGGGCCCGCGCGGTCGGGGCCGCGAACACGCTTTGGCTCGATGGCGGCACGCTGCGCTCCACCAACACCGACGTCGAGGGCTTCATCGACGCGCTCGACCATTCCGCGCCCGGCTGGGACCGGCTGTCGCGCTCGGCGGTCGTGCTCGGCGCGGGCGGCACCGGCCGCGCCATCGCCCATGGCTTCCTCGAGCGCGGCATCGCGGAGATCCATGTCGTCAACCGCACCCGCGCCAGGGCCGAGGAGATGCGCGCGCGCTTCGGCTCCGCGATCCATCCCGCCACGTGGGAGGACCTTCCGCGCCTGCTGCGCGAGACCAGGATCCTCGCCAACGCGACCTCGATCGGCATGGTCGGCAAGGACGCCCTCGACATCGACCTCTCGCCGATGCCCGAGGGCAGCGTCGTCGGGGACGCGGTCAACGTGCCGCTGGTGACGCCGCTGCTCGACGC
>JBEGVV010000079.1:0-14726 GCA_041178225.1 Pseudomonadota bacterium
CGGCGCTGCTCGAGGCGGAGAAGGTCGCCTTCGACATCGACGCCTATCGCGACGCGCCGCCGGGGCTGCGCATCTGGGCCGGCGCGACGATCGAGCGGGCCGACCTGGAGGCGCTCTTCCCTTGGCTCGACTGGGCCTTCGACGAGGCCCGCGCCGCGCTCTCCCTCGCGGCCTGAAGCCGCCTTCCTCGCAGACCCCGCGGATCGCGGCGCGGCATGCACGCCGCGCGCGTCGCGCCCAATCTAACGGATACGTCCCATGCCCAAGGTCCTCATCAGCGACAACCTCTCGCCGCGCGCGGTCGAGATCTTCCAGCGCCGCGGCGTCGAGGTGGAGACGCGCACCGGCCTGAAGCCGGCCGAGCTCGAGGCCATCATCGGCGGCTACGACGGCCTCGTCATCCGCTCCGCCACCAAGGTCACGCCCGCGATCCTCGCGGCGGGCAAGCGCCTCAAGGTCGTCGGCCGCGCCGGCATCGGCGTCGACAACGTGGACGTCCCCGAGGCCACGCGGCGTGGCGTGGTCGTGATGAACACGCCCTTCGGCAACTCGATCACCACGGCGGAGCACGCGATCGCGATGATGTTCTCGCTCGCGCGGCAGCTGCCCGCGGCGGATCGGTCGACGCAGGCCGGCAAGTGGGAGAAGAACAGGTTCATGGGCGTCGAGCTCACGGCCAAGACGCTCGGCATCATCGGCTGCGGCAACATCGGCGCGATCGTGGCCGAGCGCGCGCTCGGCTTGAAGATGAAGGTCGCGGCGTACGATCCGTACCTCACGCCGGAGCGGGCCCAGAAGCTGGGGGTCGAGAAGGTCGAGCTCGACGAGCTGCTGGCGCGTGCGGACTTCATCACGCTGCACACGCCGCTGACCGACGCGACCCGCGGCATCATCGACGCGGCGGCGCTGGCGAAGTGCCGTCGTGGCGTGCGCATCGTCAACTGCGCGCGCGGCGGCCTGGTCGTGGAGGAGGACCTGCTCGCGGCCCTCGAGTCCGGGCAGGTCGCGGGCGCGGCGCTCGACGTCTTCCCGGTCGAGCCGGCGACGGAGAGCCGCTTCTTCGGCCGGGACGACGTGATCTGCACGCCCCATCTCGGCGCCTCGACCGCCGAGGCGCAGGAGAACGTGGCGCTCCAGGTGGCGGAGCAGATCTGCGACTTCCTGCTCGAGGGCGCGGTGGTCAACGCGATCAACATGCCCTCGGTCACCGCCGAGGAGGCGAAGCAGCTCGGCCCCTACATGGCGCTCGGCGCCCGGCTCGGCACCTATCTCGGCCAGATCGCGGACGAGAACATCCGCGCGATCTCCGTCGAGTACGAGGGCGCGGCCGCGGAGATCAACCCGAAGCCGGTGACGGCCTGCGTGCTCGCGGGCCTGCTCTCGCAGCAGCTCGACAGCGTCAACACCGTCTCGGCACCGGCGGTGGCGCGCTCGCGCAACATCGCGGTCACCGAGGCGCGCCACGACCGCCAGGTCGACTACCCGACGCTGCTGCGCGTCACGGTCGAGGCGGACGGGCACCGCAGGACGATCGCCGGCTCGCTCTTCGGCAACAGCCGCCCGCGCATCGTCGAGATCGCCGGCGTCGCCATCGAGGCGGAATTCGCCGCGCACATGCTCTATGTCCGCAACCAGGACAAGCCGGGCTTCATCGGGCAGCTGGGCCACGTGCTTGGCGACGCGGGCATCAACATCGCGGCCTTCAGCAACGGCCGCAGCCAGCCGGGCGCCGACGCGCTCTGCCTCGTGTCGACCGACGAGAAGGTGGACGAGGCGACCATGGCGCGGATCCGGGCGATCCCGCACGTGCTGCGGGTGCGCGCGCTGCGCTTCTGAGGTCGCGCGCTCAGGCCTGCGTCTGGCGCTCGGCGGCGGGATGCCGCGCCGTCCATTCGCTGACCAGCGAGTAGCCGACCGCCAGGAGCGTCGGGCCCAGGAACAGGCCGAGGAAGCCGAAGGCGATCACGCCGCCGAGGATGCCGAGCAGCGTGACGACGATCGGCGTGGTGCCGCCGCGGCTGATCAGCAGCGGCCGCACGACGTTGTCCGCCATGCTCACGAGGCCAAGGCCCCAGGCGAGCATGAACACGGCCCAGCCCCAGCCGGCCGTCGCGTAGAGCCATGCGGCGGCGCCGAGCCAGACCACGGGCGGGCCGATGGGCAGGGGGGAGGTGATGCCCGTGACGAAGGCCAGCAGCACCGCGTTGGGCACGCCCGCGATCAGCAGCCCGACGAGCATCAGCATCGCCTGCACCAGCGCCGTGCCGAGCACGCCGTAGACGACCGACTTCACGGTGTTGCCGGCGACCGACAGGAGCCGCGGCCCGCTCTCGCCCAGCAGGCGCGAGAGGCCGTCGCGCGCGCGCGCCGCGAGCGACGCGCCATCGCGGTAGAAGAAGAAGGCCACGAACAGGGCCAGCGCCAGCTCCAGCGCGCCCTGCGCGAGGACGATCCCTATGTTGACGCCCTTGTCGAGCCCCCAGCGCCCCATCGCGGCGGCATAGGGCGCGAGCAGGACCTGGATCTCCTGTTCCTCGCTCGTCATGTGCCGCCATTGCTCGTCGATCCGGGCGCCGGCGAAGGGGATCGACGCGATCCAGTCCGGCGGGCCGGGAAGGCCGGCCGCGAGGATGTCCTTGCCTGCCTTGACCAGTTGCTTGGCGCCGTCCGCCACGTCGGCGACGACGAGGAAGAGCGGCGCGAGCATCACGAGGAAGGCCGCGACGACCATGAGCAGCGCCGCGGTCGAGCGGCCCAGGCGGAGCCGCCTCTGGACCAGGCCGAAGACGGGCCAGGTCGCGAAGGCGAGGATCGCGCCCCAGAGGATCGCGGCGACGAAGGGCCGCAGGACCACGAAGCAGCCGACCGCCAGCGCGACGAGCAGCGCCGCGGCTACGCCGCGCTCCAGGCGGCTGGGGGGAAGCGTCGATGAGGCCACGCGCGAGTTATGCGTGGCCGCGGGCGGCTCCACAAGGGGCAGGGGATGGCGCGCCCACGAATCGGGGGCGCGCGCCCCGCGGCGGGGCTAGAATCGGCTGGCTCGTGCGCGGCTCGCGCGCTACCTACCCGCGGCTCCCCTGGCCCCGAAGATGAACGACCTCGCCCGACGCGCCCTGCTGCCTGCCGGCTTCGCCGACCTGCTTCCCCCGGAGGCCGGCTTCGAGGCCGCGACCGTCGAGCGCCTGATGGCTGCGTTCGCCGCGCAGGGCTATGTCCGGGTCAAGCCGCCGCTGGTCGAGTTCGAGGATGCGCTGCTGTCCGGCAGCGGCGCGGCGATGGCGCGCCACAGCTTCAGGCTCATGGATCCCGTGTCCCAGCGCATGCTCGCGCTGCGCCCGGACATGACGCTCCAGGTCGCGCGCATCGCGGCGGTGCGGCTGCGCAACGAGCCGCGGCCGCTGCGCCTCTGCTACGCCGGACAGGTCGTGCGCGTCGTCGGCGACGCGCTGCGCCCGGCGCGCCAGTTCGGCCAGATCGGCTGCGAGCTGATCGGCGCGTCCTCCGTCGATGCCGACGCGGAGGCCGTGCTGCTCGCGGCGAGCGCGCTGATCGACATCGGCACCCCCGGCCTGTGCGTGGACCTGTCCTCGCCCACCCTCGCCGGCGCGGTGATCGACGCCGCCTGCCTGCCCGCCGAGCGGGCGGCCGAGCTGCGCGCCGCGCTCGACCGGAAGGACGCGGCGTCGGTGGCCGCGCTCGGCGGCGGCGCGGCGGATGCGCTGGGGGAATTGCTGCGCGGCTCCGGCGACGTCGCGCGCGCGCTCGCGGCGCTCGGGCGGGTGGCGCTGCCCGGGCGCGCGGCCGAGGACGCCGGCCGGTTGCGCGCGGTGGTGTCCGCCATCGGCGCCCGCCGCCCGGGCCTGCCGCTCACCGTCGACCTCGTCGAGCATCGCGGCTTCGAGTACCACACGGGGCTGTGCTTCTCGCTCTTCGCCCGCGGCGTGCGCGGGGAGCTCGGTCGCGGTGGGCGCTACCTCGCGGGCGGCGACTTCACCGGCGAGGCCGGCGAGCCGGCGACCGGGTTCACGCTGTATACCGACACGATCCTGCGTGCCCTGCCGGCCGTGGGCCGCGCGCGGCGGATCTTCCTGCCGCTCGCGACGTCGCCGGCGCGCGGAGAGGCGCTGCGCGGGGATGGTTGGACGACGGTGGCCGGGCTCGACCCGGTCGCCGACCATGCGGCCGAGGCTCGTCGCCTCGGCTGCAGCCACGCCTGGATCGACGACGCGATCCTCGCCCTCGGAGAAGAGTGAGATCCCCATGAGCAACGTCACCGTTGTCGGCGCCCAGTGGGGCGACGAAGGCAAGGGCAAGATCGTCGACTGGCTGTCGGAGCGCGCGGAGATCGTCGTGCGCTTCCAGGGCGGGCACAACGCCGGCCACACGCTGGTCGTCGGCGAGAGCGTGTTCAAGCTCAGCCTGCTGCCCTCCGGCGTCGTGCGCCCGGGCAAGGTCTCCGTCATCGGCAATGGCGTCGTGGTCGATCCGTGGGCGCTGCTCGCGGAGATCGAGCGCGTGCGCGGGCAGGGCGTCGCCGTCACGCCGCAGACGCTGCGCGTGGCCGAGAACGTCGCCCTGATCCTGCCGCTGCATGGCGAGCTCGACCGCATGCGCGAGGAATCGCGCGGCGAGCGCAAGCTCGGCACGACCGGCCGCGGGATCGGCCCCGCCTACGAGGACAAGGTGGCGCGCCGCGCCATCCGCCTGTGCGACCTCGCGGACGAGGCGTCGCTCGACTGGAAGCTCGAGGAACTGCTGCGCCACCACGACGCGCTGCGTCGCGGCATGGGCGCGCCGGCGATCGACCGCGCGGCCCTGCGCGCGCAGCTGGTCGAGGTCGCCCCGAAGGTCCTCGAGTTCGCCGAGCCCGTCTGGATGACGCTCGATGCCGCGCGCCGCGCGGGCAAGCGCATCCTGTTCGAGGGCGCGCAGGCGGCGATGCTCGACGTCGACCACGGCACCTATCCCTACGTCACCTCGTCGAACACCGTGGCCGGGCAGGCCGCGACGGGCTCGGGGCTCGGGCCGCTCGCCACGGGCTACGTGCTCGGCATCTGCAAGGCCTACACGACGCGCGTGGGCTCCGGGCCGTTCCCGACCGAGCTGACCGACGCCACGGGCCAGCTGCTCGGCGACCGCGGCAAGGAGTTCGGCACCGTGACCGGCCGCCGTCGCCGCTGCGGCTGGTTCGACGCGGTCATGGTGCGCCAGGCGCTGCGCGTCGGTGGCGTGCGCGGGATCGCGCTCACCAAGCTCGACGTGCTCGACGGGCTCCCGGAGATCCGCATCTCCACCGGCTATCGCCTGGATGGCCGCCCGGTCGACCACGTGCCGGCGAACGCGGGCGCGCAGGCGCGGCTGGAGCCGGTCTACGAGACCGTCGCCGGGTGGAGCGAGTCGACGCGCGGCGCGCGCAGCTGGGCCGAGCTGCCGGCCAACGCGATCAAGTACATCCGCCGCCTCGAGGAGCTCGTCGGCGTGCCCGTGGCGCTGCTGTCGACGAGCCCCGAGCGCAACGACACGATCCTCGTGTCGGATCCATTCGCGGATTGAGGCGCGGCCGGCCGCCCATGCCCTGGTACGCGGGCCTCTACCTCGTCGGCCTGTGCGCGCTGGCGGTGGCCAGCTGGCAGCACGCGGCCCGGCTCGGCGGCGTGCCGCGCTGGCTGCGCGACGGCGACGTCATGTCGACCTTCGCGCAGGTCCTCCTCTGCCTCGCCTACTGGAAGGACGAGGTGCGCGAGGCTCTGGGCATCATCTCGGTGGCGCTTCTCGCGGGCGTGGTCGGATGGATGGTGTTCGCGATCGGCCCGGCGCTGGAATGCGCGCGTGCGGCGCTGCCCGCGGAGCGCAGGGGCCTCGCGGGCCCGGCGCAGGGCTACGGCGTCGTCTTCCTTTCCCTGCTGGTCTCCGCGCCGTCCCTGTTCTGGGGGCTCCGCGTCTCGGTCGCCGCGCTCTCGGATCCTTGACCCGCGTCATTGTCGCGGCGCCGGCACGGCGCCACTCCTCGGGCTCCCGACACTTAACCGAGGAGGACAAGGCGATGGCTGACACCGGCACCAGGCTTCCGGTCAGGACGGAGGCGCGGCCGCAGGCGCGTGTCGCGCCGTGGCGTCCGTACGAGACGCTGCGTCGCGAGGTCGACCGGCTCTTCGAGGATTTCGACCGCGGCTTCTGGCACCTGCCATTCGGGCGCTCGGCCTTCGACATCGAGCCCTTCTGGCGGCGCGAGAGCGGCTGGGGCGCCTTGCCGGCCGCCGACATCGTGGAGACGGGCGAGGGCTACGAGATCGCGATCGAGCTTCCGGGCATGGACGAGAAGTCCGTCGAGGTGAAGCTGGCGGACGGGACGCTCTCGATCCGTGGCGAGAAGCAGGCCGAGAAGGAGGAGAAATCGGCCGATTTCTGCCTGCGCGAGCGCAATTTCGGCTCCTTCGAGCGGAGCTTCGCCCTGCCCGAGGGCGTCGACGCGGCGGCGATCGAGGCGCGCTTCGCGCGCGGCGTGCTGACCGTCAGGCTCCCGAAGAAGCCCGAGGCGCGCAAGCCGGAGCGCAAGATCGAGGTGAAGGCCAGCTGAAGGCGCGCGGGCCGGGGCCGTCCCTGCCGCGCTCAGCGCGCGGCCGACGGTCCCGGCAGCGCCCTGGCCGCGCCGGGGATGCCGGCGGAGATCGCGTCCTCGGCCGCGCGGGCCTCCTCGGCGGTCAGCGCGCGCACGGCCTTCTGCAGCTTCTCGAAGGCGCGGTTCTCGATCTGGCGAACGCGCTCGCGGCTGACGTTGTAGCGGTGGGAGAGATCCTCGAGCGTGGCGGGGTTCTCGGTCAGGCGGCGCTCCACCAGGATCTGGCGCTCGCGCTCGTTGAGCGTCTTCAGCGCCTCCTCCATCATCGCCTTGCGACGACCGAATTCCTGCTCGTCGGCGAGGCGGACCTCCTGGTCAGCGGTCTCGTCGACCAGCCAGTCCTGCCACTCGAGCTCGCCCTCGCCGTCGCCGCGCAGGGGCGCGTTGAGCGAATGGTCGGGCGCGGCGAGGCGCTGGTTCATCTGCACGACGTCCTGCTCGGGCACGCCGAGGTCGGTGGCGATGCGCCGGACCTTCTCGGGCGTGAACTGGCGGTCGTCCATGACCTGGAGCTGCGCCTTGGCCCGCCGCAGGTTGAAGAACAGCTTCTTCTGCGCGGCGGTGGTGCCGAGCTTCACCAGCGACCAGGAATGCAGGATGTATTCCTGGATCGAGGCGCGGATCCACCACATCGCGTAGGTGGCGAGGCGGAAGCCCTTGTCCGGGTCGAAGCGCTTCACCGCCTGCATCATGCCGACATTGCCCTCGGAGATGAGCTCCGAGACCGGCAGGCCATAGCCGCGATAGCCCATGGCGATCTTGGCCACGAGCCTGAGGTGGCTGGTGACGAGCCGGTGCGCGGCGTCGGCGTCGCCATGCTCGCGCCAGCGCTTGGCGAGCATGAACTCCTCGTCGACCGCCAGCAGGGGAAACTTGCGGATCTCCTGCAGGTAGCGCGAGACGCCGCGCTCTCCGGAAAGGGCAGGAAGATTGCGGGTCATCTGTCTCCTTGGGGCGAATCGCCGGCGTCGCGGGCCGGCATCCGGATGGCAGCAGAGAATAGTGGCGGGAAGACGGCTTTCACAGGTTCAACGCGCTTCCTCGAGGATCCGTAGCAGCGCCACCATGTCGCTGCGCAGCGGGCGCTCGAAGCGCAGCCTCTCGCCGCTGCGCGGGTGCTGGAAGCCGAGGACGACGGCGTCGAGGGCCTGTCGCGGGAAGGCCGCGATCGCGGCCTCTGCCTCCGGCGGCAGCCGCCGCCGGCGGCCGGCGCTGCGGCCATAGACCGGGTCGCCGACGAGCGGATGCCCGATGCTGGCGAGATGGACCCGGATCTGGTGGGTGCGCCCCGTGGCCAGCCGGCAGGCGATGCGCGCGAAGGCGCCGCCGCCGACCGACTGCAGCACGCGGTAGCGGGTCAGCGCCTCCTTGCCGCCGCTGCGCAGCACCGCCATGCGCTTGCGGTCGCCGCGCGAGCGCCCGATGTTGCCGGCGATCTCGCCCTCGAGCGGCGAGGGCAGGCCCCAGGCGATCGCCTCGTAGACCCGCTCGACGCTGTGCGCCGCGAATTGCCGCGACAGGCCGAGCAGGGCGATCTCGGTCTTCGCCGCGACCATCAGGCCGCTCGTGTCCTTGTCGAGGCGATGGACGATGCCCGGCCGCCCGGTGCCGCCGACCGCGCGCAGGGACTCGCCGCAATGCGCGAGCAGCGCGTTGACCAGCGTGCGATCCGGGTTGCCGGCCGCCGGATGGACGACGAGCCCGGGCGGCTTGTCGACCACGAGCAGGTCGTCGTCCTCGTGGAGGATGTCGAGGTCCATCGCCTGCGCCTCGACCGCCCCGCTCGATGGCGGCGGCAGGTCGAGCGCGAAGGACTGGCCCTGTTTGACCCTCCGGGATGGCTCCGTTACGGTCGCGCCATCGAGGCGGACGAGCCGTTCCTCGATCATCGACTTGAGGCGCGAGCGCGTCAGGGCCGGATGCGCTGGCGCCAGTTCGGCGGCGAGCGCGCGGTCCAGCCGCTCCCCCTCGGCGGGGGCGGCGAATACGCCTTCGACGAGCCGCGCCGTGGTCATCGCCGAGGGTCCCCCATGCGCGCCTTGAAGGTCATCGTCGTCGTCCTCGGCATCGCCGTGCTGGCCGCGTTCGCGACGCTGGTCGCGGTGATCGTCAACCGCGGCAGCCGCGGCGGCGAGGAGGCGGCCGGCGCCGGCGCGCGCCCGCCCGTCCACGCCTCCTGGGGGCGGACCATGCTGGACCAGCCCGCGGGGACGCGGATCCAGTCGGTGACGGCGAGCGGCAACCTCATCGTGCTCCAGCTTTACACCCTCTCGCCCGGGCAGGACGAGCGGCTGGTGGTCCTCGACCCGGCGACGGGCGCGGTGGGCGGGATCTTCGTGGTCGGGCAGCGCTGACGGGAGACGGCCCATGAACTTCGCCTCCGACAACACGACGGGCGTCCACCCGAGGATCATGGCCGCGATGGCCGCCGCCGCGGGTGGCCGGGCCATGCCCTATGGCGCCGACGACATCTCGCGGCGCGTGGAGCGCCTCCTCGCCGAGGTGTTCGAGCGCGACTGCGCGGTCTTCCTCGTCGCGACGGGCGCCGCCGCGAACTCGCTCGCGCTCGCCGCGATGTCGCCGCCATGGGGCGCGATCTACTGCCATCCCGGCGGCCACGTGAACGCCGACGAGTGCGGCGCGCCGGAGTTCTACACCGGCGGCGCGAAGCTCGTCGCGATACCCGGCGCGCATGGCAAGGTCGCGGCGGCCGACATCGACCGCGCCTGGCGCCATTCCGGCGTCGGCAGCGTGCACGTCACCCAGCCCGCGGCGGTGAGCCTGACGCAGCTGACCGAGGCCGGCACGATCTACACGCCCGCGGAACTGGGCGCGATCGGCGAGGTCTGCCGCGGGCGCGGCCTCGGCTTCCATGTCGACGGCGCGCGCTTCGCCAACGCCGTCGCCGGGTCCGGGCGCTCGCCCGCGGACCTCACCTGGCGCGCGGGCGTCGACGCGCTCTCCTTCGGCGCCACGAAGAACGGCGCGATGGCCGCGGAGGCCGTCGTGTTCTTCGACATGGCGCGCGCGGCGACGATGGGATGGCGGCGCAAGCGTGCCGGACAGCTCTGGTCCAAGCATCGCTTCCTCGCCGCGCAGATGGAGGCCTACCTGTCGGGCGGTCTCTGGCTCGACTGCGCGCGCCATTCCAACGCCATGGCCGCGCGCCTTGCCGCCGGCCTCGCGGCGCTGCCGCAGGCCGCGTTCGTGCATCCCGTCGAAGGCAACGAGATCTTCGTGCGCCTGCCGCCGCCGGTGCTCGACGGGCTCCAGGCGGACGGCTTCGCCTTCTATCGCTGGCCTGGCGAGGACACGTGGCTCGTGCGCCTCGTGGCCGGCTACGACACGACGCCGACCGACGTCGACGCCTTGCTGGCCCGCGCGCGCCACCATGCCGCCGCGCTCCGGCCGGCCTGACGCGCGCAGGGGAGGGAAGGGCATGACGCAGGACAGGATCGCCGCGCTGCGCGCGGCCCTCGCCGGGACGCTCGACGCGGCCGGCTTCATCGGGCCGGAGGACATCGGCGACCGGCATCGCGTCGACTGGAAGGGCAAGCGCGGCGAGCCGCTGGCTGTTCTGCGCCCCGCGACGCCCGACGCGGTCGCCGCGACCATGCGCGTGCTGCACGGGCTGCGCCAGCCGGTCGTCGTGCAGGGCGGCATGACTGGCCTCGTCCATGGCGGCGTGCCGCAGCCGGGCGAGGTCGTGCTCTCGCTCGAGCGCCTCGACCGCATCGAGGAGATCGATCCCGTGACCGGGACCGCGACCGTGCAGGCCGGCGTGCCGCTCGAGGCGCTGCAGCGCGCCGTGCAGGCGCAACGCCTGTTCTTCCCGGTCGACATCGGCAGCCGCGGCTCCTGCCTCGTCGGCGGGATCGTCTCGACGAATGCCGGCGGCAACCGCGTGCTGCGCCACGGCATGACGCGCAACTCGGTGCTCGGCCTCGAGGTGGTCCTGCCGGACGGCTCGGTCGTCTCGCGCATGGGCAAGATGCTCAAGGACAACGCGGGCTACGACCTCAAGCACCTCTTCGTCGGGTCGGAGGGGACGCTCGGCATCGTGACCCGCGCGGTGCTGCTGCTGCAGCCCGAGCCCACGACGCGGGACACCGCGCTGGTCGCCGTCGGCGGCTTCCCGTTGGCGATCGAGCTCCTCAAGCTCTGTCGCCGGACGCTCGGCGCGCGCCTCACCAGCTTCGAGGTGATGTGGCGCGACTATTTCGGCTTCGTGACCGGGACGCTGGGCATCGGCCGCGATCCCTTCGACGCCGCCCACCCGCTCTACGTGCTCGTCGAGACGATGGGGATGGAGCCCGAGCGCGACCGCGAGGTGCTGACCGAGGCGCTTGCCGGGTTCATGGACGCGAATCCCGGCGTCGACGCCGTGCTCGCGAGCTCGCTCGCGGACGCCGACGGGCTGTGGAGCGTGCGCGACGCCTCGGGCGAGGCGACGCGCGCGCTCGGCCGCGCCGCGGGCTTCGACGTGAGCCTCCCGATCGAGGAGATGGAGCGCTGGGTGGCCGAGGTCCATGCCGCGCTGCGCGGCATCGGGCTCTCCCACTTCCATACCTTCGGCCACGCGGCCGACGGCAACCTGCACCTGAACGTCGCCTATCCGGGCGACCAGCCGGAATACCGCGGCCGCATCGAGGACATCGTCTACCGCTCGATCGGCGCGCTGCGCGGCTCGGTCTCGGCGGAGCACGGCGTGGGCTTCGAGAAGAAGTCCTATCTCGCGCTCAGCCGCTCGCCCGCGGAGATCGCGCTGATGCGCACGCTCAAGGCCGCGATCGACCCGCACGGGCTGCTGAACGCCGGGCGGATCTTCGACGCCTGAGCGCAGTCACGCGGCCGCGGCCTCCGCGGCCTTGCGCTCGCGTGCGCGCACGCGCTCGCGCCACATGACGTAGAGGCCGCTCGCGATCAGGATCGAGGCGCCGATCCAGACGTTGAGCGCCGGGAACTCGTCCCAGACGATCCAGCCGATCAGCGTCGCCCAGACGATGCCGGTGTACTGGAACGGCGCGACGACGCCGACCGGCGCCATGCGGAAGGCGCGCAGCATCAGCCACTGGCCGACGACGAGCGTGACCGCGAGGACCAGGATGAAGCCCACCTGGCCAAGCGTCACCGGCTGCCACACGAAGGGCGCGCCGACGACGCCGATCAGCAGCAGCGAGGTGTTGATGTAGGCGAGCAGCGTCGCGTCGGATTCGGTCGCGCTCATCTTGCGCACGATCACCATGCTCGTCGCCCAGAGGCAGGTCGAGCACATCGCCATGAGCGCCATCAGCTTGATGCCGTCGGCGCCGGGCTGGATGATGACCAGCGCGCCCGCGAAGCCGACGAGGATCGCGGCCCAGCGATGGATGCCGACCTTCTCGCCGAGGATCGGCACGGAGATCGCCGTCATGAAGAGCGGGCCGACGAAGCCGATCGCGAAGAGCGTCGCGAGCTCGAGGTTGCGCAGCGCGACGAAGAACACCACCAGCGAGATGCCGTTGAGCACGCAGCGCGCGAGGTGGAGGCGCAGGCACTGCGTCCTGAAGACGTGGATGCCGCCGGAGCGCGCGAAGACCGGCAGCAGGAGCACCAGCACGGCCAGGCTGCGCAGCAGAAGGAACTGCGGGATCGGCAGCGCGGTGACGAGGATCTTCGCCAGCGCGTCGCCGATCCCCACCGTCACGAAGGCCGCGACCATGAAGCCGATCCCTGCGAGCGGGCGGTCCTGCAGCTTTCCCTGTTCCATGGACGTTGCCCCGGCGGGCACCATGGCCCGCCGGGGCGTTGCCTGGGTCAGCCCTTCTTGGCGCCGTACTGGCCGCCGCCCTGGATGGCGCGGATCTCCGCGGCGCTGCGCGCCTTGCGCAGCGCGGCGAGCTTCACCGCCTCGTCGTCGAGCATGGCGCGCGCGTTGCGGAGCACCGCCTCGGCGTGCTGCGCGGGGAACTTCACCGCGCCGTTCTCGTCCATGTGGATGAGCTCGCCCGGCGCGACGTCCATGCCGCCGACGGAGACCGGCGCGTTGACCGACTGCACCGCCATCTCGCCATGGCCGGCGGTGACGCCGCCCAGCAGCATCTGGAACTTCATGCGGCGGATCGCGTCGACGTCGCGCGACGGCCCGTTGGAGAGAAGGCCCACGCAGCCCACCGCCTGCATCGAGGTCGTCATGATCTCGCCCGCGAGGCCGGCCTTCGCCATCAGCTCGGGCGGCCATTTCTGCTGGATGACGAGGATGGTCGGCTTCTTCATCGCGTCCATCGCGTCGATGACGTCGAGGAAGCTGAGGCGGCCGGAATAGTTCGGGTCGGGAAGGCCGAAGACGCAGGTGACGGCATAGCCGATCACGGCGCCATGCTCGGGGTAGATGCAGCGGATCGAGGTGTCCGTGTACCAGTTCTCGGTCCAGGGATTGTAGAGCCCGAGGCAGAGCGGGCTCTTCGGGTAGGTGGCGACCACGTTGGTGATCGTCGGCGTGTCGATCTTGCGCAGTTCGGCGAACAGCGCGTCGTCGGTCATCTGGGACATGGCTTTGCGTTCCTCGTCTCGTTTGGCGCTTCAGGACAGTCCAAGCTCGGCCTCGGTGACCGGGCTGGCGACGTTGTAGAGGAGATCGCCGCGGCGGACGAGGGCCGGCACCCGCCGCGACACGACGATCCCCCGGGTGGCAAAGCGCGCGCGCAGCGCCGGTCGCGCGATCTCGCCGACGGGATAGACCAGGCCTGCGTCGTCGCCGGGCGAGACCTCGTCCCCCAGCTCGCGCGACGGCTCGAAGATGCCGTCGGCCTCGGCCATCGGGCTGCCCTCGCGGCCCTGGAGGAGCAGCAGGCGCGGCGACGAGGCGGGCGCGTCGGGCGCGTGCTCGCCGCGCAGGATGCCCCAGTGCGCGAGCGCGCGGCGCACGCCCTCGCGCCCGATCGCGAGCATGCGGCGGTCGATCGTTCCGCCGCCGCCGAGCTCGGTGGACACCATCACGATGCCGCGGCGGTCGCATTCGGCCGTCATCGAGCCGGGATTGGCCGTGCCGGCGGAGACCACGATGGCGGGCGCGCCGAAGGCGCGCGCGCCGGCGAGCTTGGAATGGCGATGCGCGGCGTCGCCGCCCCAGTGCAGGTAGGTGCAGGGCAGGTAGCAGGAGCTCTTCCCGCCGCTGTGGAGGTCCATCGCGTAGCGCACGCGCGGCATCACCTCCCGCGCGACGATCGCCGCCAGCGCGTGGGTCGGGCCCAGCTTCGCCTCGCCGGGGAAGACGCGGTTGAGGTTGCCGCCGTCGAGCGGAGAGCAACGCGCCTCGGCGAGCACCGCGGGGTAGTTCAGCGCCGGCAGGATGTAGAGCCTCCCGGCCACGTCGGCCGGCTCGATCTCGCGCAGCAGGGCCTGCATCACCGCCTGCCCCTCGTACTCGTCGCCATGCGTGCCGGCGCTCAGCATCGCGCCCGGCCCGTCGCCGCCGACGATCGCGGCGATCGGCACGGGTATGCGCGAGAAGGCGTGCCGGTCGTCCGAGTGGACCAGGCCGATCGTGCCGAGCCGCTTGCCCGGAAGGTCGAGGTCTATGTCGATCTCGCTTCTTGCCGCCGCGCCCATGGTCCAGGCTCCCCTCTGGGGCCCGCGCATTGCCAAACCCCTCCACCGCCGCCACTCTAGCGCGAAGCTTCTACCCCGGGGGGATGGATATGAAGTCGCTCGCACGGCTCGCCGCCGCGCTCGTCGCCGTCGTCTCGCTGCAGGCCGTGGCGGCGGCGCAGGTGCTGCGCATCGGCATCTCGTCCGACACGACCTCGATCGATCCGCATTTCGCGGAGATCGGGACCAACATCGTCGTCCGGCAGCACGTGTTCGACACGCTCGTCGACGTCGGCCCGGCGATGGAACTGCGCCCCGGCCTCGCGACGTCGTGGCGACCGACCGCCGACCCGCTCGCCTGGGAGGTGGAACTGCGCCGCGGTGTCCGCTTCCACGACGGCAGCCCGTTCACGGCGCGCGACGCCGTGCACTCGCTGCGCCGCGCGCCCGACGTGCCGAACGCGCCGTCGAGCTATCGCCGCCACCTCGAGGACATCGCGTCGGTCGAGGCGCTCGACGACCACCGGCTCCTCGTGCG
>JBEGVV010000080.1:0-4982 GCA_041178225.1 Pseudomonadota bacterium
CCGTCGCCGCGCGCGACGACCTCGTGCACGACATCGAGCTCCTCGCAGCGATAGCGTCCGGCATGCGCGAGGTCGGCGCGCCCCCCGGCGCGGGTCCACGTCCTGTCCGGCGCGCCGCCGACCGAGGCCTGGATCGCGTCGGCGCCCGGCGCCGCGGGCACGACGCGGATCGGGAAATGCGGCGCGAGGCTGCTCCAGCGGCCGTCCTCGTCGACGAAGAGCCGCTCCTCGGCGCCGAGGAAGGCGGCGACGGGGCCGGCCTCGCCCTGCGAGAGCTCGAGCGTGTCGCCGCTGCGGTCGTCGACGAACAGCCCGGATGGCACGAGCGCGGGCGGCTCGGGGGACCAGTCGATCCCGAGGTCCGCGGCCAGCGCCGCCATGGCCAGGGCCTGCGCCTGCGTCTCCTCGCGGTTGCTCGCCACGAACACCCCGCGGCCGCTCGCGGGATCGAGCAGGAAATGGTTCTTGTAGCCCGGCAGGCTGCCGCCATGGCCCACGAGCCGCAGCTCGCCGAGGCGATGCAGCATGAAGCCGTGCGAGTAGCCGACCTCCGCGCCCGAGGCGAGCCGGCCGGGCTCGGCGAGGCGCGCGAAGAGGCCGCGCAGCGCGCCGTCGCCGCGCAGCAGCGCGCCGGTCCAGGCGACGAAGTCCTCGGCGCTCGCGACCATGCCGCCCGAGCCAGAGTAGTGCAGGCCATAGGCGCCGCGCCGCGGCGCGCCATCCTCGTGCCAGTAGCCCGAGGCGAGGCCCGGGAAGACCTCCGCCTGGTCCTCGGCCAGCGCGAAGCTCGCGAGGCCGAGCGGCGCCAGGAAATGCTCGCGCAGCCAGCGCGCAAGCGGGACGCCCGAGGCGCGCTCGGCCGCGTGCTGGGCGAGGCGGAAATTCGTGTTGCAGTACGACACCTCGGCGCCGGGCGCGAAGTTCAGGTGCGCGATGCGGCAGGACAGGCGGTGCAGGCGCTCGGCGCCGATGCTCGCCGCGGAGGAGATGCCGGACAGCGCCAGCGTCTCGCCGAGGTCGGGGATGCCGCTCGTCATGGTGAGGGCGCGCGACAGCGTCGTCGCGGCGAGCGGCCCGCGCAGCTCGGGCAGCCAGCGCCCGAGCGTGCCCTCGAGGCCGAGCGCGAAGGCCGCCGCCGCGGTCACGTGCTTGGACAGCGAGGCGAGGCGCGTGGGCGTCGCGGTCGTCCATCCGCGCCCCGATTCGATGTCGGCGAGGCCAAGGCACCAGCTGCGCGTGATGCGCCCGTCCTCGAACAGCGCCACGACGCCGCCCGCGGCGCCGGGCGCGGTCCAGCGCGACGTCGCCGCCGCGATCGCGTCCTCGACCCTCATGCCGCGCCCCCGGGGTCGCGCCGGTCCTCGACCAGCGGCAGGGCGAGCGCCGCGAAGGACAGGCTCTTGCCATGCGCGTCGAGCGCCAGCGAGGTGTTGACGCCACCCTTCAGCGCCTGCCGGCACACGAAGTGGACGCCGTCGAGCAGCGGCAGCTCGTGGCGGACGATCTCCCCCGCCACCACGCCCTGCATGTGCGCGCGCATGCGCTCGACCGTCGCGCTGGCGAGCAGCACGGGATAGTCCTCGTGCCGGTAGGCGAAGACCGAGAGCGTGAGCGTGTCGCCCTTGTCGCCGGTGCGCGCATGCGCGATGTCGTGCAGCCGCCGCGGCGTCATGGCCGGACCTCCACGACCGCGTGCGGCGCCATCGCGCGCGGGATGTAGGCGGAGGCCACGCCGACGACCTCGCGCATGTACTTGCGCGCGCCGCCTCCGCCCGCGGGACCGTTGCAGTAGAGCGCCTCGACCTCCTCTCCCACGCGCGCGGCCATCGCGGCGCTGCGCGCGCGGCCGGCGACGCGCAGCCGCGCCTCCCAGGCCTCCGGCCGGTTTCCCCAGGAGCGGCCATGGGTCGAGTCGATGCCGACGAGGTCGACGCGCAGGTCCTCGTACCCGTCGCCGAGCCGCGCGCGCACGATCTCGCCGCCCATCCGCGCCCGCGCCTCGGCGCCCGGCCCGGCATAGGAGATCTCGCCCTCGCCGATGTAGCCGGCGCGGTAGCCGACGCTGACCTTGAGGAGCCCGGGGCGCGGCGCGCCGTCGCCGCCGGTCATCTCGACGCGGTCGTCGCCGAGGTCGCGCAGCGCGATGCTCGTGAAGTCGGCCGATGAATCGGGCGTGAGGTAGGCACGCGGGTCGAGCACCTCGTAGAGCAGCTGCTCCTTGGCGGTGCGCAGGTCGAGGCGGCCGCCCGAGCCGGCGGGCTTGCCGAGGATGGCGCGGCCGTCGGGCCAGACATCGGCGAAGGGGAAGCCCAGCCGCGCGAGTCCGGGCACGTCCTTGCGCCCGGGATCGGCGAAGTAGCCGCCGGTGAGCTGGCCAGCGCATTCGAGCAGGTGGCCGACCGCGGTGCCGCGTGCCATCAGCCGCCAGTCGTCGGCGGACCAGCCATGGACATGCATCAGGGGCGCGAGCGCCAGGGAGGGGTCGGCGACGCGGCCCGAGATGACGATGTCGGCGCCGGTGCGCAGCCCGTCGAGCAGCGCCTCGGCGCCGAGATACGCGTTCGCGGAGACGACCTCCCCGAGGTCGCGCACGCGCCGCCCGTCGTCGAGCTCGAGGCCGGGCTCGACGCGGTCGAGGACGTCGTCGCCGAGCACCGCGGCGATGCGCGGCGCGAGCCCCATGCGCGCGGCCAGCGCGGCGACCGCCTCGGCGCCGGCGCGCGGGTTGGCGGCGCCGGCGTTGGTGAGCAGCCGCACGCCCCGCGCGGCGAGCGCGGGCATGAGCATCTCCATGCGCCGCAGGAGCATGCCGCAGAAGCCGCGCGACGGATCGGCCAGCCGCTCCTTCTGGGCGAGCGCGATGGTGCGCTCGGCGAGGCATTCCAGCATGAGGAAGTCGATCGCCGCGCGCTCGACGAGCTCGAGCGCCGGCTCCAGCCGGTCGCCGGCGAAGCCGGCGCCGCAGCCGATCCTGACCGGCCGCGTCATCGCGCCCGCATGCGCGTCACCGGCATGGCTCCTCCCCCGCAACGCAACTCGTGGGGCATCCTAGAAGCGTGGCAAGCTCGGCGCGAGCCCGCTTCTCCTGCCCGGGGCGCATGTCCGCAATGCCGATCCAGCCGCGCCTGCCGCCGCTCGCCCTGATCGTCGCCTTCTCGATCCTCGGGCCGTTCTCGCTTCATGTCGTGATCCCGGCGATGCCGCTGCTCGTCGACGAGCTCGGGACCGACTTCGGCTCGGCGCAGGCGACGCTCACCGTCTACCTCGTCGGCATCGCCGGCGGGCAGCTGCTCTACGGCCCGGTCTCCGACCGGGTCGGGCGCCGGCCCGTCGTGCTGGCGGGCCTCGCGCTCTACGCGCTGGCCTCGCTCGGCTGCGCGCTGGCGGGCTCGGTGGAGTCGCTCTGGGTGCTGCGCCTGATGCAGGGCGCCACGGGCTGCGCGGGCCAGGTCCTGGGCCGCGCGATCATCCGCGACTGCACGCCGCGCGACCGCGCCGCGAGCCTGCTCGGCTACACGACGATGGCGATGTCGTCCTGCGCGTCGTTCTCGCCGCTCGTCGCGGCGATCGTGCAGGACCTCGCGGGCTGGCGCGCGAACTTCCTGTGGCTCTCGGCGACCGCGCTCGCGGTGCTGCTGCTGTGCCTGCGCTTCCTCGGCGAGACGCGCCAGGACCCGCCCGAGGGCGCCGCCGCGCCGACGCGGCTGCTCGCGGGCTACGTGTTGCTGCTGCGCTCGCGCGCCTTCCTGGGCTACGCGCTCTCCGGCGCCTTCGCGATGGCGGCCTGGTATTCCTTCGTCGCCGGCGCGCCCTACGTGCTCGCGACGCTGCTCGGCCTGCCGCCGATCGCCTACGGCAAGTACATCCTCGTCGTGCTCGCCGGCTACGTGGCGGGCAACTTCCTCGCCGGCCGCCTCTCGGTGCGGCTCGGCGGCGCGCGCATGATCGCGGCCGGGCAGGCGATCGCGCTCGCGGGCGCCGCGGTCCAGGTGGCGCTGCTCGCCGCCGGCATCCTGACGCCGATGGCGCTCTTCCTGCCGATGATGGTCATCGTCTTCGCCTCGGGGCTGTTCCTGCCCAACCTCAACGCGGGCGCGCTCAGCGTGCACCCCGCGCTCGCCGGGTCGGCGGCCGGCCTCACGGGCTTCCTCCAGATGGGGCTGAGCGCGCTGGCGACCGTCGCGATCGGCGCGGCGATGGCCGGCAGCGAGGCGCCGCTGGTCGCGGCGACGGCCGGGACCTCGCTCGCCTCGGCGCTCGCCCTGCTGCTGCTGCGCGCGCCGCGCCCGCCCGCGCTCAGAGCCTGACGCGGAAGTCGTTGCCGCCGCTGAGGTCGCGCCCGCGCATCAGGTAGACCGTGCGGTCGGCATGGTTCGCGCCCAGCTTCTTCGAGTGGAACATCGAGGTGGCGAGCTCGCGGTCGAAGACCGAGCTCGTCGGCATGAAGCGCAGCGTCATGCCGCGGCGCGGGTTGGGCGAGCGGTTCGGCTCCGAGCCGTGCACGAGGTAGACGTCGTGCAGCGAGACCTGGCCGGGCTCGAGCACGATGTCGACCGCGTCCTTCTCGTCGTACTCGGCGCGGTCGATCTCCTGGTTGAGCGCGAGGCCCGGCCCGTCGTTGCGGTTGTGCCTGTAGAGCGCCTTGCCGCGATGCGAGCCGCGGATCACGCGCAGGCAGCCATTCTCGGGCGTCGAGGCGTCGCAGGCGATCCAGACGGTGCAGGTCGCCAGCGGCCTGATCGGCCAGTACTCGCCGTCCTGGTGCCAGGGCGTGCGCGAGCCCTTGAAGGCCGGCTTGGCGAAGAAGCTCGAGTTCCAGAGCGCGAAGTCCGGCCCGATCACCTGCTCGACCATGTCGAGCACCGCGGGCGTGCGCGCCCAGTTGAGGAAGCCGGTGTCGTGGGCGAGCACCATCGGGCAGTAGTCGGCGAATTGCGGCAGCCTCGCCACCAGCCGCGCATGGGCGGCGCGGATCTCCTCGA
>JBEGVV010000081.1:0-5810 GCA_041178225.1 Pseudomonadota bacterium
GCCAGAAGCCCTCGAGCCTCCCGTCGGCGACGCAGGCCAGCGCCATCGCGGCCGAGCCCAGGCGGCAGAACTCCGTGCCGCGCGACAGCAGGCCGCGCATCGTCTCGGCGAAGCGCCGCGGCTCCTCGCCGAAGGAGAAGCCAAGGTTGACCCGCGCGGCCGAGGGATCCGCCTCGCTCGCGCGCATCGGCCGCCCGTTGCAGGTCGCGCCGTGTCCGCGCCGCGCGGCGAAGAGCTCGTCGCGGACGGGGTCGTGGATGAAGCCCAGGACGGGCACGTTGTCGACCAGAAGGCCGACCGAGACGCACCAGAAGGAGATGCCGCGCACGAAGTTCGACGTGCCGTCGATCGGGTCGATGACCCAGCAGGTCCGCCCGCTGCCGGCCTGGCCGTGCTCCTCGCCGAGGAACGCGTCGGCGGGGAAACGGGCGGAGAGCGTGTCGACGATCAGGCGCTCCACCTCGCGGTCCGCCGCGGACACGAAGTCCTGGAGCCCCTTCGACTCGATCGCCAGCTCGCGCCTGCGCTCGAAATGGCGCAGCGCCGCCAACCCGGCCTCGCGCGTGGCAAGCAGCCCCGCCTCGTGGCGCGCGCCAAGATCGGGGTCGACGGTCGTCATGGGGAGAATCTCCGCGAAGTGGGCACGCCGCTTTGTTATAGATTCGCGCCAGGAAAGCCATCGCCGGGCCATGACGGCCACCGGCGCCAAGGAGGAACCCCCATGAATCTCGCGAAGATCGCCCTTTCGGCCTTGCTGTCCGCGACCGCCCTCGCCGCCGCCGGCGACGCATCGGCCCAGGGCCGCCTGAACCTGTACTGCTCGGTCCAGGAGGACTGGTGCCAGCTGATGCAGACCGAGTTCGAGAAGGCGACCGGCGTCAGGGTCGCGATGACGCGCAAGTCCTCCGGCGAGACCTACGCCCAGATCAAGGCCGAGAAGGACAATCCGCGCGGCGACATCTGGTGGGGCGGCACCGGCGACCCGCACCTGCAGGCCGCGGAGGAGAACCTCACCGCCGCCTACGAGTCCCCGCGGATGAAGGAGATGCAGGACTGGTCGGTGCAGCAGTGGAAGACCGGCAAGCAGCGCACGGTCGGCATCTATGCCGGCGCGCTCGGCTTCGGCTTCAACACGGAACTGCTCGCCAAGAAGAACCTGCCCGAGCCCAAGTGCTGGGCCGACCTCGTGAAGCCCGAGTACAAGGGCGAGGTGCAGGTCGCGAACCCGCACTCCTCCGGAACGTCCTACACGATGGTCGCGTCGCTGGTTCAGATCCTCGGCGAGAACGGCGCCTTCGACTACCTTCGCAAGCTGAACACCAACGTGAACCAGTACACGAAGTCCGGCGCGGCGCCGATCGTCGCCGCGGGCCGCGGCGAGACCCTGATCGGCATCGTGTTCATGCACGACGCGATCACGCAGGCGGTGCGCAACTTCCCGATCAAGACCGTCGCCCCCTGCGAGGGCACCGGCTACGAGATCGGCTCGATGTCGATCATCGCCGGGGCGCGCAACATGGACAGCGCGCGCAAGTTCTACGACTGGGCGCTGTCGGCCGAGGCGCAGGCGCTCGGCGCGAAGGCGCAGTCCTACCAGGTGCCGTCGAACCGCAACGCCCCGACCCCTCCGCAGGCCCCGCGCCTGTCCGACGTCAAGCTGATCAACTACGACTTCCAGAAGTTCGGCTCCTCGGACGAGCGCAAGCGCCTGCTCACGCGCTTCGACGCGGAGATCAAGATCAGCAACTGAAGACCGCCCGGCCAGGAGCGGACCGACCTTGCGCCACGCTTCCGTCCTGATCTGGCTCGCCGCCGGATGGGCCGGCTTCGCCCTCCTGCCCTGGTACGGGCTGGAGGACGGGATCACGCGCACGCCGGTCCGCTACTGGCTCGGCGACGAGGCCGGCACCGGCCTCGCCCAGGCGCTGCTGCACGGCCGCTGGTGGCTCCTGCCGCTCGCGGCCTGCCTCGCCGCGCCGCTGCTGGTCCTGCGGCGCGAGCGCGACGACCCGCGCATGGCGCTCCTGCTCGTCGTCGCCGGCGCCGCGGGGATGGCCTGGCTCGCCATCCAGGGCTTCGCCCTCACCCATCGTGGCTGGAACTGGACGTGGCTTGGCTCGGTGCTGGGCCCGACTTCCCAGCGGCAGTTCGGGATGGGATGGGGCGCGGCGCTGACCGCGACCGCGCTCCTCTTCGTGGCGACGACCGGCCTCGCGAGGCGCGGCGCCATGCGCGGGGACGAGTTCGTCACCGGCGCGATCGGCCTCGTCGTGGCGACCGTCGGGCTCTTCGTCTTCTGGCCCGTCATCGAGGTGCTCTTCGAGGCTGCGATCGCGCCCGGCGGCGGCTATGGCGTGGTCCCGCTCGCCGAACGCCTCTCCACCCGGACGATCTGGGGCCTCGGCTGCTTCATGGGCGAGCGCTCCTGCGGCGTGCTCTGGAACTCGGTGCTGCTGGCGACGATCGTCGGGGTCACCACGACCGCGCTGGGCCTCGCCTTCGCCCTGCTGGCCCAGCGGACCGCCTTCCCGGCCAAGCCGCTGCTCAAGCTCGTCGCCGTGCTGCCGGTCATCACGCCGCCCTTCGTCATCGGCCTCGCGATCATCCTTCTCTTCGGGCGCAACGGCGCGGTGACGCTGTTCCTCGAGAGCGCCTTCGGCATCCCGCCCACGCGCTGGATCTACGGCCTCCCGGGCCTCGTCCTCGTGCAGACCCTCGCATTCGCGCCGATCGCCTTCATGGTGCTGCTCGGCGTCGTGCAGGGCGTCTCGCCCTCCATGGAGGAGGCCGCGCAGACCCTCAGGGCCTCGCGCTGGCGGGTCTTCACGACCGTGACCCTGCCGCTGATCCGCCCCGGCCTCGCCAATTCCTTCCTCATCGGCTTCGTCGAGAGCCTCGCGGACTTCGGCAACCCGCTCGTGCTGGCCGGGAACTTCAACGTCCTGTCGACGCAGATCTTCTTCGCCATCGTCGGCGCGCAGAGCGATCCCGGGCGCGCGGCGGCCCTGTCGATGGTGCTGCTCGTCGTCTGCCTCGGCGCCTTCTTCCTGCAGAGCGTCTGGCTCGGGAAGCGCGCCTACACCACCGTCTCGGGCAAGGGAGATGGCGGCGTCCACGCCGAGCTCCCCGTCGCGGCGCGCTGGGCGATCTACCTCACGGCCGTCCCCTGGATGGCATTCACGCTCGTCGTCTACGCGATGATCGTGGTGGGCGGCTTCGTCGAGAACTTCGGGCGCGACAACAGCTTCACGCTCAAGCACTACGTCGTCACCTTCGGCATCGAGTGGGGCCAGCACGGCATCGTCTGGGCCGGGCGCGCGTGGAACTCGCTGTTCACGACGCTCCAGCTCTCCGCCCTCGCGGCACCGCTCACGGCCGCCATGGGCCTGCTCACCGCCTACCTGCTGACCCGCCAGACCTTCCGCGGGAAGCAGGCCTTCGAGTTCACGACGATGCTGAGCTTCGCGATCCCCGGCACGGTCGTCGGCGTGAGCTACATCGTGGCCTTCAACGTGCCGCCCCTCGAGCTCACGGGCACGGGCATCATCCTCGTGATCTGCTTCGTGTTCAGGAACATGCCCGTGGCGATCCGCTCGGGCATAGCCACCCTCTCGCAGATCGACCGCAGCCTCGACGAATGCTCGCTCACGCTGCGCCATGGCAGCTTCGCGACGCTGCGGCGCGTGGTGCTGCCGCTGCTGCGCCCCGCGATCGTCGCCGCGATGGTCTACAGCTTCGTGCGCGCCATCACCTCGGTGAGCGCGGTCGTCTTCCTCGTCAGCGCCGAGTACAACCTCGCCACGGCCTACATCGTCAACCGCGTCGAGGTGAGCGAGTACGGCGTCGCGATCGCCTATTCCTCCGCCCTCGTCGTGATCATGGCGGTCGGCGTCGCCCTCATCCAGCTCGCCGTCGGCGAGCGGCGCCTCGGCCGCCGCGCGCCGGCGGCATCCATCCTGCGCGAGGCCTCCGCATGAAGATCGCCGCCCGCTCCGCCGACGTCGAGTTCAGGAGCGTCACGCGCCGCTTCGGCCCCGTGGTGGCGGTCGACGCGATCTCGTTCCGCATAGAGAGCGGCAACCTCGTCACCCTGCTGGGCCCGTCGGGCTGCGGCAAGACGACGACGCTGCGCATGATCGCCGGCCTGGAGATGCCGAGCGAGGGGACGATCCTGATCGGC
The DNA here is from genome assembly GCA_041178225.1 of Pseudomonadota bacterium. Classification (GTDB taxonomy): domain Bacteria; phylum Pseudomonadota; class Alphaproteobacteria; order CACIAM-22H2; family CACIAM-22H2; genus CAIOSQ01. The sequence continues at coordinate 4,181 of JBEGVV010000081.1, forward strand.
GGCCGCGACGTGTCGCGCCTGCCGGCGACCGAGCGCGACGTGAGCATGGTCTTCCAGAGCTATGCGCTCTTCCCGCACATGAACGTCATCGAGAACGTCGGCTACGGCCTCGCCGTCGGCGGTGGCAGCAAGTCGGAGCAGCTCGACAAGGCGCGCGCCGGGCTCGCGCTCGTCGGCCTCTCGGGCTACGAGGCGCGCATGCCGAGCGAGCTTTCCGGCGGCCAGCAGCAGCGCGTCGCGGTCGCGCGCGCGCTCGTCCTCGAGCCGAGCGTGCTGCTCTTCGACGAGCCCCTCTCCAACCTCGACGCCAAGCTGCGGCGGCGCATGCGCGAGGAGATCCGCGAGCTGCAGCAGGGCCTGCGCCTCACGGCCGTCTACGTCACCCACGACCAGGAGGAGGCGCTCGCCGTCTCCGACCGTATCATCGTGATGAGCGAGGCGCGCATCGCGCAGAGCGGCACGCCCGAGGAGCTCTACGACGCTCCGGCGACCCGCTTCGTGGCGGACTTCATCGGCGGCGCCAACCTCGTCCCCTGCGAGCTGCGCGCGCATGACGGCGCGCGCGCGCCCGTCGCGCTCGCCGGCATCGCGATCGACATGCCGCATCGCGGGATAGCGCCGGGGGCCGCGACGCTCGCGATACGGCCCCATGCGATCAACCTCCATCGCGAGGCCGCCGCCGGGCGCCTGCCGGCGGAGATCCGCAAGGCGACCTATCTCGGCTCGCACCTCGAGTACACGCTTTCCACCGCGGTCGGCGAGCTCTTCGCCATCCAGCCCGCCGGCGCCGCGCCCTTCGCGCAGGGCGCCACCGCGCATGTCGATTTCGGCCCGAGGGGCCTCGCGCTGCTGCGCGACTGACGCAGGAAGGACCAGGGGACGACCCAATGACCAGGCTTTGCCAGTTCGGCGCCGGCCGCATCGGCCAGATCCATGCCGCGAACGTCGCGGGCGCGGGCGCCAGCCTCGCCTATGTCGTCGACGTCAACGTCGACGCCGCCTCCGCGCTCGCCGCGCGCCACGGCGCCCGGGTGGCGGACGCGGAGACCGCCCTCTCCGACCCGTCGGTCGACGCGGTCATCATCGCCAGCTCGACCGACACGCATGCCGACCTGATCGAGCGCGCCGCGCGCGTCGGCAAGCCGATCTTCTGCGAGAAGCCGGTCGACCTGTCGATGGAGCGCGTCGAGCGCTGCGTCGCGGCGGTCCGGGCCGCGGGCGTGCCCGTGCTGATGGGCTTCAACCGGCGCTTCGACCCGAGCTTCGCGCAGCTGCGCCGCGGCATCGAGGCCGGCACGGTCGGCAAGGTGGAGCTGGTGCAGATCACCAGCCGCGATCCCTCCCCGCCGCCGCCGGAATACGTGCGCGTGTCGGGTGGCCTCTTCCGCGACATGATGATCCACGACCTGGACATGGCCCGCTTCCTCCTCGGCGAGGAGCCCGAGCAGGTCTTCGCGACGGCGTCCTGCCTCGTCGACCCGCGCATCGCGGCGGCGGGCGACGTCGACACCGCATTGGTGACCTTGCGCACGGCGTCGGGGCGTCTCTGCCAGATCTCGAACAGCCGCCGCGCCTCCTATGGCTACGACCAGCGCATCGAGGTCCATGGCGAGCTCGGGATGCTGCAGGC
>JBEGVV010000082.1:0-6005 GCA_041178225.1 Pseudomonadota bacterium
CGCGCGGACAGGAGGGGAGCTAGCCTGGCTCCTCCCCCGGCCGCGCGGCAGCGCGGGTGGGGGAGGTGGCGCGCGCCGCGAGGCGCGCGACGGAGGGGGCATGCGTCTTCTCGCGCGGCGAGTGGTCGGTGCGGGACGATCGGCGTCGGACCGCCAGAGCCCTCGCTCGACGCCTGGCCTCCAGCACACATGCCCTCTCCGTCGCCGCGCTGCCGCGCGGCGCCACCCCTCCCATCCGCGCTTCGCGCGGACAGGAGGGGAGCCGGGCCGCTCCATCCGCGCTTCGCGCGGACGGGAGTGGAGCCTGGAAGCGGAAGGCAGAGGAACGGCGAAGAGCGGAACCTCGTTCGTCTACCAGGTGCCCGGTCAGAAGAGGTGGATCGCGTCGGGCGCCAGCAGGCCGATGGCGGTGAAGGCGATGCCCACGCCGCCGAGCGCGAGCGCGCCGGCGCCGAGCAGGCCGATGCCGGTGATGATCACCGCCGAGGCGAGCACGATGGCGATCTGGAACGAGGCCGAGGCGACCTCGTAGTGGTGGTGCGCGGCCGCGGCCGTGTCGCGCTTGGCCTCCGCGGCCTTGGCGCGCCCGACCAGCTCCTTGCGGCCCTCCTGCGTCTCGGGCTCGCTGTCGAGCCGCGCGGCGTTGCGCTTCCAGGACTCGATGCGCTGCTCCGCGGCCTTGCGCACCGCCTCGCTGGCGATGGCCGGGGCCATCGTCTCCATCTCCTCGGCCGCCGTGCGCAGCGTCGTCATGCGGATCGTCTTGGCCTGGAAGAAGGCCCAGAGATTGGCGGCCTCGATGTTCCGCTGGATCGTCGCGGTCTGCGCGCTCTTGCCCAGCGTCTCCGAGATCGCGAGGCAGAGCGCGAGGATCGCGATCAGCAGCGCGATCTTCTTGTTGCCGATGTCGTGGTGCCCGTGTCCGCCGCTCATTGACGCGCCTCTCCGATTCGCTGCTTTGACGGGCGCCCTTATGCGCAGGCCGCGCGCAAGGTTCAAGGCCGCGCCTGGCGTTGACGCGGGGCCATGCGCGGTGCTCCGGTCGGCGGATGCGCAGGCTCCTTCTCCTCCTTCCGCTCCTGCTCGCCCTCGTCGCCGCGCTTCCCGCCCGCGCCTCCGGGCAAGTCGCGCTGCGCATCCCCGCCCATCCCGCCGAGCAGGCCGCCGGCGGGCCCGGCGAGCTCGACGCGCTCCTGCGCCTGCCCGGCGGCGCGGGCCCGCATCGCGCCGTCGTGCTGCTGCATGGCTGCGCGGGCATGCGCGCATCCTCCGGCGCGATGATGGCGCGCGACGACGACTGGGGCGCGCGCCTCGCGGCGCTGGGCTTCGTCGTGCTCCATCTCGACAGCCTCTCGCCGCGCGGCGAGCGCAGCCTCTGCGGCCAGGGCGAGGACCGCCGCGTGCGCATGAGCGTCGAGCGCGCGCGCGACGCCTATGCCGCGCTGGCCTACCTGCAGTCCCGCCCCGACATCCGCGCAGACGCGATCGCGCTGATGGGCTGGTCGAATGGCGGCGGCACGGTGCTGTGGTCGCTCTCGCGCGACAGCCGCGCGCGCCCCGCCGGGCTGCGCCACGACTTCGCCGCGGGCATCGCCTTCTACCCGGGCTGCCGCACGCTCTCGCAGCGCCGCGAGGCCTGGCGCCCGGTGGCGCCGGTGCTGCTGCTTGTGGGCGAGGCCGATGACTGGACGCCCGCGCCGCCCTGCGCCGAGCTCGCCGCGCGCACCGGCGACGCGCTGGAGCTGCGCCTCTATCCCGGCGCGCACCACGACTTCGACGCGCCCGACATGAAGCTGCGCGTGCGCTCGGGCGTCGGCGCGACGGCGAGCGGCACCGCCACGCTGGGCACCGACCCGGCCGCGCGCGAGGACGCGCTGCGCCGCGTCCCCGCCTTCCTCGCCGCCCGCCTCAAAACCGGGGACGGAGCCCGGATTACCCCGGAGTAATCCGGGCTCCGTCCCCGGTTTTGGGGGGCGCCTCAGCCCTCGAAGCCCTTGCCGCGGGCGAGGAAGCCGTCGGTGTCGATCAGGCGGTTGATGCCCGCGAAGTCGAGCATGCGGTTGCGCCACGGCGTGGTCGTGCCGTTCGCCTTCAGGCTGTCGAAGTATTCCTGCAGCGCGAAGGCCAGCGCCCGCACCGTGCCGCCGGGGAAGATCACGAGCTTGTAGCCGATCTTCTCCAGCTCCTCGCCCGGGTAGATCGGCGTCTTGCCGCCCTCGACCATGTTGGCCATCACCGGCACCTTGCCGGCGTAGCGCTGGGCCACCTGCACGAGGTGCTCGTGGCTGGGCGGCGCCTCGACGAAGATCATGTCGGCGCCCGCCTCGGCATAGGCGTCGGCGCGCTCGAGCGCCTTGTCGAAGCCCTCGACCGCGATCGCGTCCGTGCGGCAGATCAGCGCCATGTCGCCCTGGCGCGCGTCGAGCGCGGCCTTGATCTTGCCGACCATCTCCGCCTTCGACACCAGCGTCTTGTCCTTGAGGTGGCCGCAGCGCTTGGGCATCGACTGGTCCTCGAGCTGCACCGCCGAGGCGCCCGCGCGCTCGAAGCCGCGGATCGTGCGCTGCACGTTGAGGGCGTTGCCGAAGCCCGTGTCGATGTCGACGATCACGGGGATCGTCGCGCGCTCGCGGATGGCGGAGAGCGTGTCGAGCACCTCGCTCGCCGTGGCGAGGCCGATGTCGGGGAAGCCGAAGCGCGTGTAGCAGATCGACGCGCCGGAGAGATACGCCGCCTCGAACCCCGCCTGCTCGACGAGCATGGCGGAAAGGCCGTCATAGATGCCCGGGGCGACGACGATGCCGGGCTGCGCGAAGCGCTGCTTGAGCGAGACCATGGGGTGGCGGGGACCTCTGCTGGTGGAAGGGGCGCAGGATGCGGCAAACACGCCTCGCGCGTCGAGGCGCGCGGCGTGCATGCCCGCGCGGCTCAGGCCGCCGGCAGCAGGCGTGCGAGCGCGGCGAAGCCACCGGGCGCGTCGATCTCCTGCGTGGCGCGCAGCAGCCCGGCCGCGCGCGCCGCGCCCCAGGCCGGGGTGGCGAGCGACAGGAACTTCTCCTCGATCGCCGCGCGCGGATAGGGATCGTCGGCGTCGCCGCGGTTGCTGCGCCGCTCGGCCTCCAGCACGCGGCCATCGGCCAGCGTGACGCGCACGCGCGCCGGCCGCTCGGCGGGCAGCCGCGCGGTCATCGCCTTGTCCTCGGACAGCGCCACGCGCGCCGCCAGCGCCGCGATGCGCTGGTCGTCGAGCATGTCCGCGCGGAAGGCCGGCACGTCGGCGACGCCGCGCACCAGGAAGGCCGCCGCCGCCCAGGGCAGGGAGAAGCGCGCCGCCAGCGCGTTGCGCGGCCGCGCGCCGTCGAGCCCCGCCGCCGCGCCATAGGTCTCGATCGACACCGACGCGACCTGCGCCGCGTCGATGCGCCCGTGCCGCGCGGCGATGTCCTCCAGCGCGTCGAGCGCGGCGTGGTTGTAGCGGCAGCAGGCATGGCGCTTGAAGTAGTTGCGCGCCACCTCCCAGCGCGTGCCCAGCGCCTCGGTCATCGCCTCGGGCCGGAAGGCCGTGCCGCTGATGCGCCCGAACACCGTGGCCACGCCATCGCGCTCGCCCTCGAACCCGGCGGCGGCCATCTCCCACGCCATCAGGCCCAGCTGGTTGGCGACGCCGGCATAGGCGTTGCGCACCGTGCCGCCCTCCAGCGCCGTGCGCATGCTCGTCGCCAGCGACAGCGCCGAGGCGACGTTGACCGTGCGCGCGATCGCCGGCGCGTCGGCGCCCGACAGCCGCGCCACCGCGAGCGCCGCGCCGACCACGCCCCAGGTGCCATGCGGGTGGAAGCCCGCGCGCAGCTCCGCAGCCGCGCCGATGCGCGCGGCCAGCTCGTAGCCCAGGCACAGCGCCAGCAGGAACCCGCCCCCCGTCGCCCCCGCGCGCTCCGCCGCCACGATCGCGGCGGGCAGGACATGGATGCAGGGATGGCCGCGCGCGAAGCGGTTGCCCTCGTCGAGCTCCAGCGCCGTGCCCGCGACGCCGTTGAGGAAGGCCGCGGCCGAGGCCGGCAGGCGGTGCGGCGTCGCGATGACGGCCGAGGTCGCGCCGCTGCCGCCCTGCGCGGCGAGGCGCGTGGCAAGCGCGGCGATCTCCGGCTCCTGCTGGCCCGCGGCGATGGCGCCCAGCGTGTCGGCGAGCGTCAGCTTCGCGCGCGCGCGCGTGGCGGCGTCGATGTCCTCGAGGCGCGCGGAGGCGGCGAAGCGGCTCCATGCGTCGAGCCATGCCGGGATCGTGTCGCCCATGTCGTGCCCCAGGCCTTGCGTTGGAAACGGGGCGCCATGTCATGGCAAGCTGCGGCGCGGCGCAAGCGCGCCGCGCGCAACGCAAGGGAGCGACCGGGCATGGACGGCAAGGCGGGCGGCGGCAGGACCGGCGGCGAGCTGGTGAAGGCCTTCCTCGAGACGATGGAGGCGCGCGACCTGGCGGGCGCGAAGGCGATGCTGGCGCCGGGCTTCGCGATGACCTTCCCCGGCGGCGCGCGCTTCTCGACGCTGGAGGAGCTGGTCGCCTGGGCGCGGCCCCGCTACCAGTGGGTGAGGAAGCGCTACGACCGCTTCGACGAGGTGCCCGGCGCGGGCGGCGAGGGCGCCGTGTACTGCCACGGCACGCTGCATGGCGTGTGGCCCGACGGCACGCCCTTCGAGGGCATCAGGTTCATCGACCGCTTCACGATCCGCGACGGCAAGCTCGCCGACCAGCTGGTCTGGAACGACATCGCCGAGGTCCAGGCGAAGTCCCGCGCGGGCGGGTGAGAAGGGGAGGTGCTGGCCGGGCGACCTCGGCGGATGCGGGACGGCGGGGCGGCGCTCCCGTCGCGGCCCCGGCACTCCGCGTCCCCCCGGCCCTTGATCCTGCGGGCGCGGGCGGGTAGAACCCGCCCGTCCCAACGGTCGCCGCAGTAGCTCAGGGGTAGAGCAGCGCATTCGTAATGCGCGGGTCGGGGGTTCAATTCCCTCCTGCGGCACCATTTGCGGGTTCGCCCGCGACCGCCGGGATCCGGAAAACCCCTGCAGCTAAAGCCCAGAGCCCCGATCCTCGTTCGCCGGGGCTCGCGCGAATCGAACGCACCGTCACCCGAACCGGGTATCGAGGAGCGGATCCCTGCCTTCTGCCTCGAGCACCCGACCTGGGGTACGTCGCGTGTGGCCAGTGAACTGCGCCTGTCGCAGCTGAACCTGTCGGTCACCAGGTATCGTGGGGTCTGGCTGCGCCATGGCCTCGAGACGCGCTTCAACCGTCTGCTGCGCCTCGATGCCATCGCGCACGAGACCGCGATCGCGCTCAATGAGGATCATGTCCGGCTGCTCGAGCGGCACGGTTCGGAGTTCCGCGACCGCCGTGTCAAATCTTCGTGTCCCGGCGAAGTGAGCAGCCAAGACACATTCGGCTTCTGCGGGTGCACGCCAGAGGGGGTGGGGAAGGTCTTCGAGCAGGTGGCGGTGAGCGTCTTCTGCTCGGCAGCCTTCGCCGAGGTCTACACCTCGAAGATACCGATCACCGCATGCGACCTGCTTTACGAGCGGGTACTGCCGTTCTACGCCGAACCTGGCGTCGAGGTCGGGGCGGTGCTGACCGACAATGGCCGCGAGTTCTGCGGGCGGCCGGAGCAACATCCCTACGAGCTGCTGCTCGTCGTCGAGGGCATCGAGCGCCAGACCACCAAGGTTTGCAGCCCGCGGACCAACGGCTTCGTCGAGCGCATGAAACGCAAGCTGCTCGACGAGTGCCTCTGCGTGAAAGGCCGCACGACCTGGTACATGGTGCCCGAGGAGATCCAGCGGGACCTCGACGTGTTCATCGCGTGCTACAGCGAGCAGCGAACGCACCAGGGCTATCGGCTGAAGGGCAGGACGCCCGCGCAGGCCCTGCGCTAGGCGCTCGGCATCGAGCGTCTGCCCGCCTTCGCCCCACATGGCGACCGGCCCGAGACAGAGGAGGAAACCGTGCCCGCGCA
>JBEGVV010000083.1:0-3820 GCA_041178225.1 Pseudomonadota bacterium
CCACGCGGCATCAGGCCTTCTTGATTTCCTCGTACGCGCCGGCGCCGTAGACGTCGGTGACCAGCTTGATGGCCAGCGGCTCCATCATGCGCTCGAGCTCGGCGTCGTCGAGCTTGAGCACCGAGTCCTCGCCGTTCGCCTTGCGCCAGGCCGCGAGGTCGTTCTCCTTGTTGCGCATCGGCCTGTCGACGAGCCAGTCCTTCTGGAACTCCACGAACGTCTCCGTGAAGAGCTTCTGCTGGGCGGGCGAAAGCCGTGCCCAGCTGCGCTCGCCCATGAAGATCTTGTCCATGCCAACGCCGAAGTCGCTGGCGACGACGAACTTCGAGACCTCGAGGAACTTGTTGGCGATCATGATGTTCAGCACGGTGATCAGGCCGTCGGCGACGCCCTGCTGCAGGGCGAGGTACACCTCGTTGAACGGCACGGGCGTGGGGATGCCGCCCATCAGGCGCACGGCCGCGGGATAGGCCTCGAAGGGCGGGACGCGGACCTTCTTGCCCTGCACGTCCTTCCACGACGCGATGCGGCTGCGCATGGAAAGCGCGAACGCGCCCGCCGAGCCGCCGCCGATGAAGCGCGCGCGGTAGCGTCGCTGGAGGGCCGCCGCCGCCTTCTGGCCCACGGGGCCGTTGAAAACGCGCACGCCATGGGCGATGTCGCGCAGGAGCGCGGGCGTGTAGAGGACGTCGAACTCGGCCAGCCCCGAATACCCGCTGAGCGCCATGTCGATCGAGCCGAGCGCGACGCTCTCGACGATGCTCTGCTCCGAGCCGGCGTTGAGCACCAGCTGGATGTCTATGGCGCCGTTGGAGCGCTCCTTGAGCGCCTTCGCGAAGGCTGCGGCGAACTGGTTCGTGAGCGCCTGCTCGTTCGACGCGTTCGCGTAGCGAAGGTTGATGGCCTGGGCCTTCAGGATGGACGGCGCCATGGCAAGGCCGGCGGTCGCGCCGGCGAAGGTGGCAAGCTTGCGCCGCGTGATCGGCGCGCTACGGACGGTTCGCATGGTTTCCTCCGATGGTCCTGGTTCTCGGGCGCCGGGCGGCGCGCGCAGCATTCGATTTCGTGCCTCGGAGCCTAGGAACGCGGTTCCGCGCCAGTCAAGTGGCGGACATGGCCGGGAAGATCGCGTCACGCGCATGGGGCTGCTCCTCGTCGCGCCCGCGATGGCCGCCCGTGCGCGCATGCAGCGCAAGCGCAAGCGGGATCGTCGCCGCGAGGCGCGGACACGAGAGCGAATTCGTGCAGAATATGCGCTCGCCGCGTGCGTCGGCGGGCTAGCATCGAGGCGAGAGGAACGAGCTTCATGGCCTACGACATCAAGATCACCGGCGGCTTCATCGTCGACGGCACGGGCGCGCCCGGCCGCCATGGCGACGTCGGCATCAGGGACGGGAAGGTCGTCGCGCTCGGCCATGCGCCGGACGTCGCCGCGCGGACCATCGCCGCCGACGGCATGGTCGTGGCGCCGGGCTTCGTCGACATCCACACCCACTACGACGCCCAGGTCATGTGGGACCCGCTGATGACGATCTCGCCGTGGCATGGCGTGACGACCGTGGTCGTCGGCTCCTGCGGCTTCGGCGTGGCGCCGACGCATCCCGCGCACCGGCGGCTGATCCTGCGCATCCTCGAGCGCGTCGAGGCGATGAGCCTCGCGGCGCTCGAGGCCGGGCTCGGTCCCGACTGGCCCTTCGTGTCGTTCGGCGAGTACCTCGACGCGATCGAGCGCCGCGGCACGGCGATCAACATCGGCGTCATGGCGGGCCACACGCCGACGCGCCTGCACGTCATGGGCGAGGCCGCGGTCGAGCGCGCCGCAACGGCCGAGGAGATCGCCCGCATGGAGGCGCTGGTCGCCGAGGCGCTCGCGGCGGGCGCGCTCGGCTTCGCCACCTCCACCTCGCCGATCCATGTCGGCTATTCGGGCAAGCCCGTGCCCAGCCGCCTCGCGGACGACGCCGAGATGCTGGCGATGGCGCGCGCGCTCGCCGGGGCCGGCCACGGCGTCTTCCACTACAACGGCACGCGCGATCCGGACTTCGCGCGCCACGAGGCGCTGCACCGCGCCTCCGGCAGGACGGTGGTGTGGACGCCGCTGCTCTCCGGCCAGCTCGGCCCCGGCGGGCATCGCAAGTCGCTGGTCCGCGCCGCGGAGGACGCGCGCGCCGGCCTGCCGATCGTGCCGCAGGTCGCCTGCCGGCCGATCGTGAGCGAGTGGAACTTCGGCACGCCGGTGATCTTCGACACCTGGGCGCTCTTCGCGCCGACGCGCGCGGCCGACGGGCCCGAGGCGCTCGCGCGGATCTATGCCGACCCGGATTTCCGCGCCGCGTTCCGCGAGGAGGTCGCCGGGCGCGGCGGCCGCGACGCGGCCTTCTCCGGCGGCAGCCGCGAGGGCGAGTCCCGGCGCCAGTCCTTCGCGATGACGGAGATCTCGTGGTGCCCCGCCGAGCCCGCGCTCGAGGGCCGCAAGCTCGTCGACGCGGCCCGCGAGCGCGGCGTGCATCCCTGCGACCTCGCGCTCGACATCGCGCTCGCCTCCGGCCTCGCGGCTCGCTTCCGCACGCCGCTGGTCAATTTCGACGAGGACGAGGTGCGCGAGCTCGTGACCGACCCCAACGTGGTCGTCGGCCTCGGCGATGGCGGCGCGCACATGAGCCAGCTCTGCGACGCCTGCTACGCGACCCACCTGCTCGGGCACTGGGTGCGCGAGCGCCGCGCCCTGCCGCTGGAGCGCGCGGTCCACATGCTGACCGGACGCACCGCCGCGCTCTACGGCATCGCGGACAGGGGCCTGCTCGCCGAGGGGCTGCCGGCGGACATCGTGGTCTTCGATCCCGAGCGCGTCGGTGCCGGGCCGCTCGAACGCGTGCATGACCTGCCCGCGGGCGCCGATCGCCTCGTCTCGATGCCGAGCGGCATCGCGGCGGTGCTGTGCAACGGCACCGTGCTGCCCGCGCCGGGCGAGGCCTGGCCATCGGGCGAGGCGCTGTCGGGCAGGCTTCTGCGCGGCGGCGGGCGGAGGAGCGCGTGAGCGCGACCGAGGCCGGGGCTGCCGGCGGCAAGGACGTCGAGATCGTCTTCCACGGCGCGGCCACGACGGTTACCGGCTCCTGCATGCTGATGCGCCTGCCCGGCGGGCCGGTGCTGGTGGATTGCGGGCTGTTCCAGGGGCCGAAGGCGCTGCAGGCGCTCAACTACGCGCGGCTGCCGGTCGACGCCGGATCGCTCGCCGCCGCGATCCTCACCCACGCGCATATCGACCATGCCGGCATGTTCCCGCGCCTCGTGCGCGAGGGCTTCCGTCGCCGTGCCTTCTCCACGGCGGCGACCTGCGACCTGCTCGCCTGGGTGCTGACCGACGCCGGCGCGATCCACGAGAGCGAGGCCGAGCGGCTCAACCGCCGCAACCGCAAGCGCGGCGCGGAGGACGTCACGCCGCTCTACACGGTCGCGGACGCCGAGCGCAGCCTCGAGCGGCTGGCGCCCGTCGCCGCCGATGCCTGGTTCGAGCCCGTGCCCGGGACCCGCGCCCGGCTGCGCAACGCCGGCCACATCCTCGGCTCCGCATGGCTGGAGATGGAGATTGGCGGGCGGCCGGGCGAGGCGCCGCTGCGCTTCGCCTTCTCCGGCGACCTCGGCCCGCCCGGCAAGTCGCTGTCCTTCGATCCCGCGCCGCTCGGCGACGTCGACGTACTGGTGCTCGAATCCACCTATGGCGACCGCGACCGCCCGCGGATCGACGAGGCCGGTCGTCGCGCGGCGCTCGCCGTCGAGGTGCGCGACGCCATGGCCGCGGGCGGCAACCTCGTCATCC